>JAEEPF010000257.1 GCA_016284635.1 Prevotella sp. | reverse complement strand
TTCGCTGACGGGGAAAGCATACTCGAGGTTGATGTTAATGTCGGAAATCTGGACATCGTCGTGCTTGAAGAAGTGATCCACCTGAGCGATGGCACGGAAGTTGTCGAGAATCTCGTACTGGCCCTTCACACCAATACCGAAATTCTTGTAGTCTGAATGGATACCATAGCTGAAGCCACCGCCAATCCACCAGTCACCTTTTTCTGCGAACATGGCTGTTGAGAACAGCATCATGCAAGCGATCATCATTAACTTTTTCATACTCTTTCTGTTTGTTAAGTGGTTATTAATTTATTAAATTTATCTCTTTTTGCGCTGCAAAGTTAAGCATTTATTTGGAATTGAGGGAGATTTTCGGAACTTTTTACGTGAATTAGCTGGAATAATTTATATATCAACACGAATTATCACGAATTGAACACGAATTTTTCATAAATTAAATTAATGATCATTCGTGGATTAAATATTGATGAACATTCGTGGCTATTTGTGGTAATTCGTGTTAGAAAATACTTCAGGCGAGGAGGATCTGAAGGATGCGGTCGGCGGTACGTCCATCCCAGCGGTCGGGTAAGGCACTGTGCTTCCACTGGCCATTGACGAGCTGGGTGACGGCTTCACGGAGACGGTCAGGGTCTTCGCCCACGAGGACGTTGGAGCCGACGGTAACGGTCTCCTGATGCTCAGTGTAGTTGTTAAGAGTGATACAGGGGACGCCGTTGAAAGTGGCCTCTTCGGCGACGTTGCCCGAGTCGGTGATGACACCCTTGGCGTGAGCTGTCAGCCAGCCGAACTCAAGGTAGCTGAGCGGGGCGATGAGGCGGATGGAATTACAAATTCCAGACTCCATGCTGTCGAATTGCAAATTCGCCAGAACGGTCTTTGCAGCATCATCGCGTAGAGGGGCGATGATGGGGGTACCGTTGGCAGCCTCAATGAGGGTGGTGAGCATGCGGCGGAGGTTGGCTTCGTCGGCGAGGAGAGCCTTACGGTTAAGCGTGAAGACAAGGTAGCTATTCTCCTGAAGATCAGGGAGTAATGACGGACGGCAAAGGCGGTCATGATTAAAACGGAGGGTGTCCATGAGGATGTTGCCAACCATATAGGTCTGCGACTGCTCGGACTGTTCGCGGGTGGCGACGCCCGTTGAGCGGACACCGGCGGTGAAGAGGTAGTCGGACAGGGCGTCGATGACGAGGCGGTTGATCTCCTTGGGCATCTTGATGTCGAAGGAGCGCGTGCCGGCCACGAGATGGGCGAGGCAGATGCCCCGTTTCTTCGTGACAATCGCGGCGGCCATCGTCGAGGCGAGGTCGTCGACCACGATCACCACATCGACGGGATGCTCGTCGAGGAACTTGTCGAACTGCGCCATCACCTGACTGGTGATCTCATTGAGGCTCGTGCTGACAACGCCCAAGTAGTACTGCGGACGGGTTATCTGGAGGTCGTCGAAGAGGGAGGCTTCGAGCGTCGGATCGTCGGCACTGCCGGCATAGACGAGCAGGCAGCTGGCCTCAGGACGCTGACTGATGGCCCGCACTAAGGGAGACACTTTGATGAAATTCGGCCTTGCGCCGGCGAGAATACAGATGTTCTTTGTCATAATTCCTTAAATTTTGTGCAAAGATAGGAAAATTCCGCGAATTATTTGGATTATTTGCGGAAAATATGTACTTTTGCAAGTAAATATTAAAACTGACAAGAATATGAACTATTACAGATATTACAAACTACTGCTTCTGAGTGCCGTGCTGACGCTCAGCTGTCAGACCGTTTCCGCCCAGCAGTTACAGGCATCGCGCCAACACCTGTCTACCGAAGACGGCCTGTGCAGCAATGCCGTGTCGATGATCTGCCAGGACGACCTCGGCTTCATCTGGCTCGCCACCTGGAACGGCCTGTCGCGCTTCGACGGCTATGAGTTCTATAACTACAAGACGGGCAACTCCAGCCACATCAAGAACCTGCACAACCGCATCCTCGACATCGTCATCGACCAGTCGCAAAACGTGTGGATGCACATGTACGACGACCGTGTATTCGTGTTGGACAGGAATACTGACCATATCATCAACCCCTTCGAGGGCTACGACGGCTTCGAGGAGTACCGGACGAATGCACCGCTACTCGTGACCAGTTCGGGTGAGGTGCTCGTAAGCATCGCCGGCAACAAGACCATCTATATCATGTCGCTGGACCGACGGGGTCTGAAGAGCGAGAAGATGGCCGCTGGCGAACTGATCATCACGAGTATGGCCGAGGGCTATCAGAGCGACATCTGGTTAGGCACGAACCAGGGCATCCACCGTCTGGACCGCCGGAACCTGTCGCTGGAGAAGAAGGCTATCCTGCCCGAGCAGAAGATCTCATGCCTGCACTCCAACGGCTATAACATCTACGCCGCCACGAAGGACGGCAGCATCTACTCGTTCGCCTACGGACAGGAGCCAAAGCTGTTGAGGAAGCCCAACGGCATGGGTATCTTCAGCATCTATGTGGACAGTCACGGCCTGGTGTGGTTCTGCGACGACCGGATGGGTGTGGCACGCCTGAATCCCGAGACGGGCAACGAGAAGTTCTTCCAGCAGACCGTGCTCGTGCCGGAGCAGGACGGACGCGGCGGAGAGTTCAATGAGCACAACAGCGTCGTGTGGATCCGCATGAACCACGGCGGCTACGGCTACTATAACCGCGAGAAAGACCAGGTCGAGTACTTCCACAACGATCCCAGCAACCCCTGGAACCTGTCGAACACCGTCAACGCGGCACTGGTGATCAAAGAGGGTGTGGTATGGGAATCGACCAGCCGCAGAGGACTGGAGAAACTCGACATCCTCAAGGACAACATCGTCCGCATTAGGCCCGTACCCGATGCCGCCTCGACGCTGGAGAACGAGATCCGTGCCCTCTATTACGACAAGGACCGGAAAGTGCTGTTGCTCGGAAACAAGAGCAGTTGTATCTTCCTGAACTATGACGACGGCCGGAAGGAGAAGATCACCCAGGACTCTCAGGGCAACGGCTTCGGCAGAATCTACGGCATCACGAAAG
>JAEEPF010000256.1 GCA_016284635.1 Prevotella sp. | reverse complement strand
TATAATGCCGGCACCCCTGCAGACGGAACAGTCAATATATACGGTGGTACTGTTACAGCAACAGGTGGTACTGGCGGAACCTCTGGTGGCGTTGGCGCAGGCATCGGTCGCGGTGCAAACGGCTATAGTAGCAGTGCCGGTGCAGACGGCACACTGACTCTCGGCGTAGGTGTGAAGCTGTATAATGGTACTGACAATACGGGAACGGTTCTTGATGATAATGACAGCGAAAGTCGCAACTATAGCGAAAGCAGACCCCAAAATATGTATGCTGAAGTGACCGTTGCCGCCCCCGCCACGAAGTACGACCTGACGCTGGCCACTGGCAGCGAGGCACACGGCACGGTGGCCTTCACCGTGGGCGGCAATGCCGCTACTCAGGCTGAGAAGGATGACGTGGTGACCGTGAGCGTGACACCCAACGAGGGCTACTCGGCAAAGGACGTGACCGTTCGCGCCTACACCTCATGGGAGGCAGCTTCTGAAATCCTCACAGGTGGAGGCGATAACCCCGGTCTGGTGAGCGACATCACTGTAACGAAGAACGAGACCGACGGCACATGGTCGTTCACCATGCCCGAAGCTAACGTGTGGGTAGTGGTGACTTATACGAAGAACCTGCAGAACGCCTGGATTCAGGCCATCGCCGACCAGACCTATACGGGCAGTGCAATTACGCCGACTGTCACCGTGAAGGACGGTGAGACCACGCTCGTTTTGAACACCGACTACACCGTGGCCTACTCGAACAACGTGGAGACAGGCACAGCCACCGTGACCGTCACAGGTACTGGCAACTACAGCGGTACGGCTACTGCCAACTTTACTATCGTGGCCGACAAGAGCGCGCTGAACACCGCCATCACCGAGGCAGAGGCATACTACAACAGTATCAAGGATGACCACGCCGAGGCTGCAGCCGCACTGAAGACTGCCATCGACACGGCCAAGGCCATGCAGGAAAAGGGCGACGCTACGCAGGAGGAAGTCAACAATGCACTGTCGGCACTGACCACAGCCAAGACTACTGCCGAGGGGGCCGTGCTGACCGAGACCAAGAACGAACTGAACGACGACATCACCGAGGCAGAGGCATACTACAACAGCATCAAGGACAGCAACCCCACCGCTGCTGCTACGCTTTTGGAGGCCATCAACGCCGCCAAGGCCGTGAAGAACAATGCCGATGCCACGCAGGAGCAGGTTGACGCTGCCATTGCTGCACTCGCGAGTGCCAAGACGACAGCCGAGCAGACCGTGCTGACCGAGACCAAGAACGAACTGAACGATGACATCACCGAGGCAGAGGCATACTACAACAGCATCAAGGACAGCAACCCTGCTGCTGCCGCTACGCTCTTGGATGCCATCAACGCTGCCAAGACCGTGAAGGACAATGCCGACGCTACGCAGTCGGAGATTGACGCTGCCATCGCTGCACTCGCAAGTGCCAAGACGACAGCCGAGCAGACCGTGCTGACCGAGACCAAGACCACCACCGACGGCAACATCACCGTGGTGGACGGCGGCTCTGAGACGGTGCTGACCATCAACGACATGGGTAACCAGCAGGGAAAGACCGTGACACCTGATCTGCTGGTGACCACGCTGAACTACTACCGCTCGCTGAATGCCAGCGACGAGAGTGTCTACACCGTCTGCCTGCCCTACGCTCCGAAGACGGATGCCAGCCTGAAGTACTACACGCTGACCGGCTGTGAGGGCACGACGCTGCAGTTCGATGAGATCACCGGCACACCGCAGGCCTACACACCGTATCTGGTGTCAGCCTCGAAGACCACCGACATCGGCACGGAGAACCTGAACCAGCCTATCACCATGAGCCAGACGGTGGACAACAGCTTCTCGGCCGGCAACTACGTGATGAAAGGCTCGCTGTCGGGCTTCACTCACGACCAGTCTGTGGGTAAGTATATCCTGCAGAGCAGCAACCGCTGGGGCCTGGTGGGCAGCGACACGCACGCCTACATACCGCCATTCCACGCCTACATCGAGGCTACGGTGAGCGGTGCACGAATGCTTGACAGCTCGTTCTACGATGAGGCTACCGGCATCTACAGCCTGCGCACCGTCGACCGCGACGGCACAGAGCGCTACTACGACCTGAACGGTCGCCGCATTGATGATCCCAAGAAGACAGGTATTTACATTCGTAACGGCAGAAAGGAGGTATTGAAATGAAAAAGCAGTATATGACGCCCGAGATAGGAATCGTGAAGCTGGAGATGAAGGGTATGCTCTGCATAAGCGGAGAAGTCGGCGGTGACGCCACCGAGCCGGCCCATGCACGTATGTTTGACTTCGAAGAAGACTTCGAAGACGAGTGATAACCAAACCAACTTACGGGGAGAGTCCCGTGGGTTTACAAAGACAACTCTATCGGTTTAGGGCGGGCAACCGCCCTAAACTTTTATGTAATCCTTTAATAACAAACAAGCAATGAAAAAAGTAAAGTATGAGTCGCAGCTGAACCTGCGCAGAGTGATGATGAAAAAAAGGTGAGTGATGTATGGCTGGCCAGCCAGATTGGTGTCAGCCGTCAGACAGTCAATTATTGGATAAATGGTCAGCGCGACATCTTAGTGAGTCGGCTGCATGAGGTCGCAGATGCGCTAAATGTGCGCGTTCGCGACCTCTTTGATGAGTAGGGTGTAAACGCTCAGTTTACTATATCGCGCTGCGACGGAAAGTTGTGGCACGAAAGCTTGCATGCCTGCCGGAAAATTAGTACCTTCGTAGCAGATAAAGACAGAATGACTTTTTTAGACAGAAGGACATAAGAACAGAAATATGGACGAAGAGAAACCGAAGAAGAAACGGAAAAAGAAGGCCGATCAGACCACCCTTGATCAGGCCACCCTTGATCAGACCACCCCTAACCCCTCCTACTCAGGAGGGGAAAAGGAACACAAGGTGCCGTGGCAGCTGGAGTACGCCACGCCGAAGGAGATCAAGGCATTCCTGAGTGACCACATCTACCTGCGGTGGAACTCGGTGAAGCACCGGGTAGAGGCCCGACTGCCGGCGGAGGACG
>JAEEPF010000255.1 GCA_016284635.1 Prevotella sp. | reverse complement strand
GCGAAGCCGAATCCCAGGACAATTGCTGATATAATTGCTAATTTCTTCATAATGTTCTGTCCTCCTTAAATTAGAATTTGAGACCTACGTTGAAACCGAACGTACGGCAGGCGGGGTTCACATAGAGTTCACCGAACATACCTTCCAGGTCGTTACCTACGGTGCTTCCCTCGGGATCGACGTACTTGTTGGCCTTGTGCGTCCAGGTAAATACGTTGTTGCAGAACAGCGACAGAGTAACGTCGCTCAGATAGATCTTGCTGACTATAGACTTCGGCAGTGTGTAAGCCAGCGTGATGTTACGCAGCTTCACGTATGAACGGTCGAGCAGGTAGAACTCGCCACCCTCACCGGCACCGAAGTTGTTGAACCAGTTCTGATAGCTCGTATTGTTCATGTAGATGGGCTGAGTGTTCTCCACATAGCCACCATTGCCGTCGGAAACCACAGAGTTGGGGATCACGAACGGACGACGCTCGTTATAGAGTGTCACCTCAGCATTACCCGTGAACTGAGCCAGGTTCTTCGAACGAGAGAACATATAGCCACCCTTACGGATATCGAGTGCAGCGCTCAGGCTAAGGCCCTTGTAAGTGAACGATGTGGTCACACCACCCGTCCAGTCGGCATTCACGTTCTTGCCAGTGTCCTCCACCTCAGCAGAGAGCAGAGGCTGACCATTAGCATCGACGATGAGCTTGCCGTCGGCAGTATATTGTGGCAGATAGGTGTAGAACTCACCCATGGGTTTGCCCTCTTCAGCGTACATGTAGACTGCGTCGTTACCAGCCGAGAAGCTGTGGATCTGCACCCTACCACCCTCGAGGCTCGCAGGCAACGTCACAACCTCGTTGTTGTTCTTGGCGAAGTTGAAGCCTAAGTCCCAACGGAAATCGCGGGTACGAACCGGAGTGAAGTTGACGAGCAACTCAATACCTTTGTTGCGAACCTTACCGAAGTTGGTCACCATCGTGGTGTAACCGGTAGCAGGGTCAACGGGCAGCGAGAAGATCTGGTCGTCAGTCGTACGGTTGTAGTATGCGAAGTCAACATTGATGCGGTTGTCGAGGAATGAAAGGTTGGCACCGATTTCAAACTCAGTAGTCATCTCAGGCTTCAGTGTGCTACTACCGATGCTGTTGGTAGCCTGGAAGGCGTTGATACCGCTCATCGGGAACAGAGCCACGTCGGTGCCGTAGTATGCACGGGCAGTACCCTGTGTGAAGCGCGGGAAGATCTGATAAGGACTGGCGTCGTTACCGGTCTTACCGTAGGCCAGACGCAGCTTACCGAAGTTCAGGATCTTGTTCTCAGGAATGAGCTTGGTGAAGATCCAGCTCAGAGTCACACCGGGATAGAAGAAGCTGTTGGCATCCTTCGGCAGGGTTGACGACCAGTCGTTACGGGCTGTGAAGCCGAGGTAGATCATATCGTCCCAACCGATAGTCACGTCACCGAAGAGACCCACGAGGCGGCGCTTCGACTGACTCTCGTTCAGAGTGGTCTTGGTGGCACCGTTGGTCAAGTCCCAGAAACCTGTTTCGAAAGTCAGGTCGTCCGTCTGTCCCTGCATCCAAGTCTGATAGCGCTCGTTCATGTTCACACCGACGTTCACATTCACGTCGAGCTTGCCGTCCAGATACTTGTCAGCAAAGCTGGCCAGGAAGTCGTGGTTCAGCTCATACTTGCGCAGATACTGGCTGTAGACGTTACCAGCCTGGTTCATGTTAGAGGGAGCGTAGCCGTAGTCCTCATTGATAAGCGCATCGTCGAGGTTGATCTTCGGCTCACCGATCTTATAGTCAAAGTCTGTGTAGTCGAAACCGAAACGATAGGTCAACGTCAACTGCTTGATAGGTTTGATGTCGGCCTGGAGCTTGCCGAAGAACTGCTTGGAGTCGTTGTGGTCGTAGTTGTTCTCGATAGCCCAGTAGGGGTTGGTGATACCGTAAGGTGTGTACCAGGCCTCAGGCGTATTGAAGGCGCTGCTCAGGTCCTGACGGTCTACGAGGCTGATGTCGCGCGGGAACTCCAGAATACCGTCGATCATGGATGCACCCTGATAAGAACCCACCGTGTTGGTTTCAGCCTTGGCGAAGTTCACGCTTGAAGACAGCTTCAACCAGTCGGTAGCCTCATAGCTGCCGCGATAAGCGATCGTGTTACGAGCGTATGTATCCTTGTCCCTGGGGATGATACCATCGTCATGGTTGTAAGAATAGCTCAGGTAGTAAGTCATCTTGTTGTCACTGCTCACACCATTCAGCGAAACGCTGTGACTAGTGCTCACACCCGTATCGAAGAAGTCCTTGATATTATCCTCCAGAGCACTGTACTCGTGGATCAGCTGCTGGTGGTTCCAGATAGGACCATAGACCTGGGTAGAACCGTCCAACTCAGGACCCCAAGAACCGTTCTCGATGAACGTCTGGGTACCGTTCCAACCCTGTCCGAACTTGTTCTGCATCTTCGGCAGCAAGCTGACGTTACGCCACTGAACACTTCCGTCGTAGCTGATCTGGAAGTTGCGCTCGCCCTGCTTCTTACCGCTCTTGGTGGTGATCACGATCACACCGTTGGCAGCGCGGCTACCATACAGAGCAGTAGCGGCAGCACCCTTCAGCACGGTCATCGACTCGATATCGTTGGAGTTGATGCTCGACAGACCACCCATAGCGCGTGTGTGACCCATAGCCTGACGTGTGGTCTCCTGGAGGGGCACACCGTCCACAACGTACAGCGGCTGGTTGTTACCGTTGATAGAGCTGATACCGCGGATAATCACACTGCTGGCAGCACCCGGGTCGCCTGAAGTGGTGTTCACCTGAAGACCAGCCACCTTACCGGCCATGGCTCCAGTCACATCCGTCAGTTTACCCACCGTCAGAGCATCGTCGTCCAGCGTCTGAGCCGAGTAACCCAGCGTCTTCTGCTGACGCGAGATACCCATAGCCGTCACCACCACCTCGTCGAGGGCCGTAGCGTCGCTCTTCAAGAAAACACGCATGCCGTTCTTGGCCGTCATTGTCTTCGACTCATAGCCGAGATAAGATACCGTGATCTGGTTCTTTCCCTCAG
>JAEEPF010000078.1 GCA_016284635.1 Prevotella sp. | reverse complement strand
TCGTGCCCGCCATCCGCCGTCTGGAGCAACAGACCAAGCAGAGCGACGTCACCCGCAACATCACCGACATGGTGTTCAAGGCAGCGACGGGTCAGAACCCCGATGCCCTCTCCGACCGTGAGAAGGACGTCATCATCTCCCTGGTGCAGGGTATGTCGAACAAGGAGATCGCCGACCACCTCTGCATCTCCGTCAACACCGTCATCACCCACCGCCGCAACATCGCCCGCAAGCTGCAGATTCACTCACCGGCAGGTCTGACTATCTACGCGATCGTCAACAACCTCGTAGATATCTCCTCCGTCAAATTATAAAAATATGAATTACAGACTGACGTTGAGACACAGCACACCGATGCAATTGGTCTCGCCGTCAGTCTTTATGATGTGCAGCACGGGCTGCAGGGATAGGTATTTTGTGAGATTGACGTTACACGTCAGTTCCGTGGCCCACTCATCGATACCCATGATGCGTGTGTAGTCAGAGAAAAGGCCGAAATCAAGTTTCTTATAAGTGTATGTCGCGCCGAGACCGCAGAAGTTCTTGCAAAATTCGTCGCTGTCGAAGGCGTGGCCGTATGCGGCAAGCAGGGTTAAGCCGGGTGTGAGTTTCTGCTCGGCGTAGGCCCATATGGAAGGACACATATCATGTTTGTCTTCCCACCATAGGTCGCCATCATAAAGGCTGGCCCCCAAGAAATAGTGACTGTCGTGATGACGGTATTCCACCTGCCCCAGTGCAAAGAGCCCATCGTTCTGCGGAGAGAAACGGAACACATTGTAGCGCCCCGTGAACTCATAAGCCCCTGTGCCGTTGTAGAGCGACGCCAGAATGGCAAGGTTCTCACGATCGTAGGCATAGTGGATGCCCAAGGCCGACACGGGATAGACAGCAACGGGACAGTTGGCGGTGATGGTGGGAAATCCGCCGCACGAACTGTTGGTGAAGAGTGACATGGCATCGCTGCAGAAGTAGTCCTCGTCGATGCGACGGATGCCGGCAAAGAGGGAGTGGCGGTCGTTGATATGCCAGGTGAACCCCGCCACGGTCAGCGCAAACGGGATGTTCCACACTTCGATGTTGGAGAATACCTGAAGGTCGTTGGCCAAATAGTCTTCATCGGTGGTGACGGCGCTGAGGGAAGCCAGACTGAAGGAGAACTTTCTCGAAAGGGGCACCTTCGCACTCAGTTCGAGGAGGTTCACCCATTTCGTCCACGAGAAGTTGGTCTGCAGCTCGCTGGTGTAGTCCAAGCCGAAAGACGGACGCAAGGAGACACTGTCGGAGGAAGTCACGGGGACAGAGGCTCCTGGGGCTGAGCCCAAGTCTGTCCCCATGATAGCCCTCCGAAGAGGAATGTCATCGCGATGAACGCTCTCTTACTTGCACTCGCCATCGCCATAGACGTAGGCAAAGGCGCCACTCTGATAGTCGAAGATCTCCTCAGGACGGAAGAAACGGGCCACCTCGATGGCGGCGTTCTCCACAGAGTCGGAGGCGTGGACGATGTTCTGCTGGTTGCTCACGGAGTAGTCGCCGCGGATGGTGCCGGGGGCAGCCTGACGACCGTTGGTGACACCTGCCATCGTACGCACCACCTGGACAGCCTCAACACCCGAGATTGCCATTGCCACGATGGGTGAGGCCTGCATGGAGGCACAGAGCGAGGGGAAGAAGGGTTTGTCGACGAGATGAGCGTAGTGCTCACGGAGGATGTCATCGCTCAACTGCATCATCTTCATGCCAGAGATGCGGAGACCACGACGCTCAAAACGGTTAACGACTTCGCCAATCAGCTGGCGCTGTACACAACTGGGTTTCAGTAATACTAATGTTGTTTCCATCACGATAAAGTTTTAGTTAATATAATGTGATTAAAGTTGTCTGCCTTCGTTGATAGCGTTGAAGGTGCGCATCACGGTTTGGGATGTGCTGCAGTAGCCGTTATAGGAATACTCGTACTCCTCCGGGACGGTCTTGCCCGTATAGACGGTGGTGTACTCCCCCTTGCCTTGCGGACGGCGCTTCACTAAGAGTTCTACGAGCTGGCCGTTGGAGAAATAGAGACGGAACTCGTAGTCGTTCTCGTAGTCGAGGATGGGCGAGGCGGCATAGATGAACTGGATACGGCCCTGCTCGTCGTAGAGGTATTCCTCATAATACTCTCGCGCAGCGAAATTGTACTTCTTGACGGCGAAATCGAGATAGAGCGAGGGGTAGATCTGCTCATCACTGTCGCGCCGCTCCTGATAGTACATCAGCAGCTCTTCCTGATGAAAGCCCGTGGCGGGGAGGTTTTGCTTGACGTGCGCCGAGAAGTACTGGGGCACGGGGTATGTGAAGCCTTCGGCCTCCATCTTCTTCACCTGATCTACGTATGCTTTTGCCTCGGCATAATGCGCACGGATGGCCTTCTTTACGTCCTGCGCCAGGGCCGTCTGTGAGAAGGCACACAAGGCCAGAATGCATAGGATTGTTTGTGCAATTTGTTTCATCTTCACACCTTTTTGGCGCAAAGATAATCATTTTCTGCGAGAAATGCAAATAGTTTAGGGCGATTTCATATATTTTACGAAATCGCCCCACCACTTGTTTAATTACATTTTTGTCAATAGGCCTGCTCATGCACGCCTTTGACGCGACTTTTGTCGCTCCATCAATAGGCCTGCTCATGCACACCTTTGACGCGACTTTTGTCGCTCCATCAATAGGCCTGCTCATGCACGCCTTTGACGGCACGGCCCGAGGGGTCGTTCATGCCTTTGAAGGCGGCATCCCATTCGAGGGCGATGGCGGTGCTGCAGGCCACGCTGGCCTCGCTGGGTACGCTGAGAGCGGCTGAGTCGGAGGGGAAGTGCTCGGCAAAGATCGAGCGGTAGTAGTACTCCTCCTTGTTCTTCGGCGGGTTGATGGGGAAGCGTTCGGCGGCATGGGCCATCTCTTCGTCGCTGACGGCCTCGGAGGTGATCTGCTTCAGCGTGTCGATCCACGAATAGCCGACACCGTCGCTGAACTGTTCCTTCTGACGCCAAGCCACCGCCTCAGGCAGCATATCGGCAAAGGCCTCACGCACGATCTTCTTCTCGATGGTGGTACCCGGACACATCTTTGCTTCGGGGTTGGTGCGCATGGCCACGTCGAGGAACTCCTTGTCGAGGAAGGGCACACGGCCTTCGACACCCCAGGCAGAGAGGCTCTTGTTGGCGCGCAAGCAGTCGTAGAGATAGAGTTTCGAGAGTTTGCGCACGGTCTCTTCGTGGAAGTCCTTGGCTGTCGGGGCCTTGTGGAAGTAGAGATAGCCACCGAATATCTCGTCGGCACCCTCGCCGGAGAGTACCATCTTGATGCCCATCGACTTGATGACACGAGCCAACAAATACATCGGCGTAGAGGCGCGGACGGTGGTGACATCGTAGGTCTCGATGAAGTAGATCACGTCGCGGATGGCATCAAGACCTTCCTGAATGGTGTAGTTGATTTCGTGGTGGACGGTGCCGATATGGTCGGCCACGAGCTTGGCCTTCGCCAGATCAGGGGCGCCTTTCAATCCTACGGCAAACGAGTGCAGACGGGGCCAGTAGGCTTTCGTCTTCGAGTCATCCTCGATACGCATCTCAGAGTATTTCTCGGCAATGGCGGAGATGACCGACGAGTCGAGACCGCCAGAGAGCAGCACACCATAGGGCACATCACTCATCAACTGACGCTTGACGGCAGCCTCCAGCGCATCATGGATGGCTTCGACACTGGCGGGATTGTCCTTCACGGCGTCGTACTGCATCCAGTTGCGACGATAGTACCATTTCATTCCTGGGTCAACACTCCAATAGTAGTGTCCGGGCAGGAAGGGCTCATAGCGCTCGCACTGACCTTCGAGGGCTTTCAGTTCGGAGGCGACATAGACGGTGCCGTCGCTGTCATATCCAATATAAAGAGGTATCACACCGATGGGGTCGCGGGCAATCAGGAACTCATTGCGCTCCTCGTCGTAAAGCACAAAGGCGAAGATGCCGCTGAGGTCTTCGAGGAAATCGATACCCTTCTCACGATACAAAGCCAAGATAACCTCACAGTCGGAGCCCGTCTGGAACTCGTACTGTCCGGCAAAGCGGCGGCGGATCTCCTGATGGTTGTAGATCTCACCATTCACGGCCAGTACCTGTTTACGGTCGGACGAATAGAGGGGCTGTCCGCCTGATTCTGGGTCGACGATACTCAGTCGCTCATGGGCGAGAATGGCAGAGCCACCACAATAAATTCCACTCCAGTCAGGTCCGCGATGACGGATCTTCTGACTCATCTTTAATGCCTTGTCACGCAGAGCATGCGTCTGCTCCTTGACGTTTAATATTGCTACGATTCCACACATAATTCTAATTGTTAATTGAAAATTGATAATTGATAATTATAAATACGACAGATAGAGGTAGTTGGTCTGGGCGGGGTATTCAGCGGCGAGGGTATCAATCTGATTGACGGTAGGTACGAGGCCCAGCATCTTACGCCATTTGCGAATGGTGAGACCTGCCTGTTCCATTTTCATGCGATTCTCCAAGCCGATGGCGCGGGCAATCTGAAAATCAGAGAAGCCATAGACCTTGGCAGCACGCAGCAGCAGGGCCACCTCTGGCGATTGCAGATACTCCTTGAATTCACTCGGCTCCATATACTCTGAGACCTCAGAAAGATGGGTATACTCTTTGAGTTGCTGGTCGATATCGACGATGTGCTTCAGTTTCTGCAAGAACCAACGATCAATCATCGTCAACTGATGAATCTGTTCGATGGTATAGCCAATCTTCAAGGCTTTAGACACCACGAATACACGCATATCCGTTGGCTCGTGCAGGGACTTCTCAATATCAGGAATCTTAATCTCGTGATTCTCCACGAAGCCGTGCATGCCTTGTCCGATCATACGCAAGCCCTTTTGCAGCGCTTCTTCAAAGGTGCGACCAATCGCCATTACCTCACCCACGCTCTTCATCGACGAGCCAAGTTGACGCTTTACACCTTGGAACTTGGTCAGATCCCAACGGGGAATCTTGACGACCACATAGTCGAGGGCTGGCTCGAAGAAGGCACTCGTGGTCTTGGTGACGGAGTTCTTCAAGTCGAAGAGACCATAGCCGAGACCGAGTTTGGCAGCGACGAAAGCCAAGGGATAGCCTGTGGCCTTCGATGCCAGAGCAGAAGAACGACTCAGACGGGCATTCACCTCGATGACGCGATAGTCTTCTGAGTTGGGGTCGAGGGCGTATTGCACATTACACTCGCCTACGATACCGATATGACGGATGATCTTGATGGCGAGGGCGCGCAGTTTGTGATATTCGCTATTGGTGAGCGTCTGCGACGGAGCCACCACAATCGACTCACCCGTATGAATACCCAGCGGGTCGAAGTTCTCCATATTACAAACGGTGATGCAGTTGTCATACTTGTCGCGTACCACTTCGTATTCTATCTCCTTCCAGCCTTTAAGCGACTTCTCTACCAATACCTGTGGTGAGAATGAGAAGGCTTCCTCGGCCTGTGCCAACAATTCTTCTTCGTTGTCGCAGAAACCAGAGCCTAATCCACCGAGGGCGTAAGCTGCTCTTAAAATCACAGGGAAACCTAATTCATGGGCTGCTTTCTGCACCTCTTCGACGGTAGAACAAGCCTCGCTTTTGATGGTCTTCACGCCAATCTCATCGAGACGCTTCACAAACAAGTCGCGGTCTTCAGTATCGATGATGGCCTGCACGGGGGTACCTAATACCTCAACGCCGTATTTCTCCAAGACACCTTTTTCGTAGAGTTCAACACCACAGTTCAATGCCGTCTGTCCACCAAAACTCAAAAGGATGCCGTCAGGACGTTCTTTTTCGATGACGCGCTCGACGAACTCTGCCTTTACGGGTTGGAAATAGACGGTATCGGCTACTCCTTTCGAAGTCTGAACGGTAGCGATATTGGGATTGATCAGCACGGAATGGATACCTTCTTCTTTCAGCGCCTTCAAAGCCTGGGCACCGCTATAGTCGAACTCACCAGCCTGACCTATCTTCAGGGCTCCAGAGCCTAACAATAATACTTTCTTTATCTTATCCATAATACGAATCTTCTTTTTTCTTGAAACGAATCACCATAATTTGAATAATTTAATTCACGAATTTGAATAATCATTATTTTAATTCGTGGCCAGAATTATTCGCATTATTCAAATTCGTTTCCATATATCATCCATTCTTTTCTAACATCTTTGTAAACTCATCAAAGAGGAATTCGGTGTCGACAGGTCCTGAACAAGCCTCTGGGTGGAACTGTGCCGACATCCAGGGATTGGTCTTGTGGCGAATACCCTCGTTCGAACCATCGTTCATATTCACGAACAACGGTTCCCAGTCTGAGGGCAATGTCGAGTCATCGACCGCATAACCGTGATTCTGCGAGGTGATGAAACACTGGGTGGTACCCACCTTCTGAACCGGTTGGTTGTGCGAACGATGTCCGTATTTCAGTTTGTAGGTCTTCGCGCCGGCAGCACGAGCTAATAATTGGTTGCCAAGACAGATACCCATACACGGCCGTATAGTCTCATTGTTCAGGAACGTCTGAATGTTTGCTACTGTCTTGCTGCATTGCTCAGGATCGCCAGGACCATTTGCTAAGAACAGGCCATCAAACTCCAACTGGTTGAAGTCATAGTCCCAAGGCACACGCACCACCTCGATGCCACGCTTAATCAGACAGCGGATGATATTCGCCTTTACGCCGCAATCGACGAGCACGACACGTTTTAGAGGTGAGAGGTGAGAGGTGAGAGGTGAGAGAATACTATCAGCTTTGTAAGTGATAACCTCCTTGCAACTTACTTGTTCCACCCAATTCACACTGCCGTAATCTTGAGTGTCTTCACTCCCCTCGCCATTTGGAGAGGGGTCGGGGGTGAGGCTTATCCTTCCCATCATCACGCCGCTCTCTCGCAGAACTTTAGTCAGTCGTCTTGTATCGATGCCTGTGATGGCAGGAATCTTCTCCCGTTTCAGCCAAGAGGCCAATGATTCTTTTGCATTCCAGTGCGAATACGTCTCGCTATAATCGGCTACCACCAGCGCCTTCGCATGAATCTTCTCGCTCTCCATAAACAGCGGCAAGCCGTTTTTGCCTAAACCTGTATCAGGCACACCGTAGTTGCCTATCAACGGAAAGGTCGTTACCAATATCTGACCCGCATAACTGGGGTCTGTCAGACTCTCTGGATAGCCCGTCATCGCGGTGTTGAACACCACCTCGCCAGTCGTCGGAGCATCATATCCAAACGACCAGCCCACGAACTGACAGCCATCTTCGAGTATTAATCTTGCTATTTTCATTATTACTATAACTGCATTTTCAAAACTTGTTCAACATAATTCACAAACGCCTGATTCACCATCCGGATGCCACCAGGCGTGGGGTAATGGCCCGTGAAATACCAGTCGCCAGGATGGTTGGGACAAGCGTGATGCAAGCCCTCGATACTCTGGAATACCAGTTCCACAGGCGACTGCATACCCTCAGGACGCAGCATCTCCACAATCTTCGCATTGATTTCCTCGACGGTGAAGGGCTCATAAATATTACGCACGTGGTTCAGCGATGCAGGCGAATACTTACAGGCCTTATACGTATCGGCAATCAGTTTCTGCATACCCCTGTCCTTAATCAGCGCGATAGCTGCACGGAAGGCACAAAGCTCTTCCAGACGCGACATATCGATGCCGTAGTAATCAGGATAGCGGATCTGCGGCGAACTCGACACCATCACAATCTTCTTGGGATGCAGACGGTCGAGAATCTTGAAGATGCTCTCTTTCAGCGTCGTACCTCGCACAATCGAGTCATCGATAATCACGAGGTTATCCTTTCCTGCCTCCAGCGAACCATAACTGATATCATAGACATGAGCAGCGAGGTCGTTGCGCTCAGAGTTGTCGGCGATAAAGGTGCGCAGTTTGATATCTTTCCAAACCACCTTCTCTGTGCGTACCTCTCCATGCAATTTACGGAAACCGTCCGTCATACCATAGAAGGCGACCTCAGCGGTATTTGGGATATACGAAAAGACCGTATGATCCACATCGCCATCGATAGCCTTCAGGATGGCGGGCGTGAGTTGCTCCCCCAGTCGTTTGCGCTCCTGATAGATATCACGATCAGAACCACGACTGAAATAAATCCTTTCAAACGAGCAGGCACTCAGGGGCTGCGCAGGCATAATCTGTTCCAGTTGACTCTCGCCATTTTTATGCACGATGAGCGCCTCACCAGGTTGGAGTTCACAGATGTCCTCTGCCTGCAAATCGAATGTCGTCTGCAATACAGGACGCTCGCTGGCGAGTGCAATCATCTCGTCATCGCGATAGTAGAACGCAGGCCGGATGCCCCAAGGGTCACGCACGCTGAACATCTCGCCGCTTCCCGTCAGTCCGCACATCACGTAACCACCGTCATAATGGCTCATCGTGGTCTTCAGCACATTCGCCATCTCCACATGGTTGTCGATATAATCTGTAATAGCGGTATCCTTCAATCCCTGCTCTTTCGCGAGGGCATAAAGTCGCTCCACTTCACGATCCAGACGGTGTCCCATCAGTTCGAGCGTGATATATGAATCACCATAGATACGCGGCGATTGGCCCTGTAGGGTCAGGAACTGAAAGACCTCGTCGATATTGGTCATATTGAAATTGCCGCACAGACAGAGGTTCTTCGCCCGCCAGTTGTTACGGCGCAGGAAGGGATGCACATATTGCAGTCCGCTCTTACCCGTCGTCGAATAGCGCAGATGGCCCATCAGCAGTTCACCAGCCATCTCCTCCGTCACACGACTGAAAATCTCCGTGATGGCATCCTTACCCTCAGCCTTCTCACGGAACATATATTCCGTGCCTGGCTCCTTCGTCAGACTGACGGAAGCGATACCAGCACCCTCCTGTCCGCGATTGTGCTGCTTCTCCATCATCAGGTAGAGTTTGTTGAAGCCGTAGCGCCACGAACCGTATTTCTGCTCGTAGTAACTCAATGGCTTCAACAGGCGGATCATCGCCACACCACACTCATGCTTCAACTCTTCCATACAAAGATTCTTTTCGACAACGAATTAAAACGAATTTCACGAATTTTTGAATTAGTGAAATATCGAGATTTGGTATAATGAATAATTCGTATCATTCGTGTAATTCGTCTTAATTCGTTGTTTTTATACATGTCTTGATGAAGCTCATAAACAATGGATGCGGATGCAGCACCGTCGAGGAATATTCAGGATGGAACTGCGTGCCGATGTACCATTTCTTCTCTGGGATCTCGACAATCTCCACGAGGTTGGAGGCAGGGTTAACACCCACGCACTTCATACCATTCGACTCATATTCGTCCTTATAGGCGTTGTTGAACTCATAGCGATGCCTGTGCCTCTCATGAATTATTAGTTGAGAGTTGAGAGTTGAGAGTTGAGAGTTTGCTGCCGCCGTATAGGCTCGTGCAACCTTACTGCCTTCTCTCAGTTCGCAATCATAGGCACCCAGACGCATCGTACCACCCATTTGTGTGATATTCTTCTGCTCTTCCATGATGTCAATCACATTATGTGGTGTCTTTTCGTCCATCTCGGCACTGTTGGCATCCTTGTAACCCAATACATTGCGGGCGAACTCGATCACCATCATCTGCATACCTAAGCAGATTCCGAAGGTGGGAATATCATTGGTGCGACCATATTCCGCTGCGATAATCTTGCCTTCGATACCTCGACTGCCGAAGCCTGGACAGACCACGATGCCTGCCATACCTTCCATCTTCGAGACGACATTCTCTGTCGTTATCTCTTCGCTATTCACAAAATGAATCTTAGCCTTCACATCGTTGTAGATACCAGCCAGATTCAGACTCTCGCGGATGCTCTTATAGGCATCTTGCAGGTCGTACTTGCCCACGAGTCCGATATGCACCTCACGCTTGGCATTGCGCTGCTTTTCAAGGAAGTCGTGCCACGGCTTCATAGTTGGCGTCTCGCCCACAGGAATGCCAATCTTCCGCATAATGGCAGCGTCGAGTCCCTGTTTCTGCATGCTCACAGGCACCTCGTAGATGCTCGGCATATCCTCGCTCTGCACCACGCACTCCAAATCGACATTACAGAAAGATGCCACCTTCAAGCGTATAGAGTCGCTGAGGTGGCGTTCAGTTCTGAGTACGAGGATGTCGGGCTGGATACCCATCCCTTGCAGTTCCTTTACGGAGTGCTGCGTGGGTTTCGTCTTCAGTTCATCGGCGGCTTTCAGATACGGCACGTACGTCAGATGCACGCACACCGCATCGCGCCCTAATTGCCAACGCAACTGTCGGATGGCCTCCATAAACGGCGCACTCTCGATGTCACCGATCGTACCGCCTACCTCTGTAATCACGAAGTCGAGTCCTTCATCGAGTCCCTCGCGCAGCATCCGCCGTTTGATCTCGTCCGTGATGTGCGGCACCACCTGGATCGTCTTACCCAGATAGTCGCCGTGTCGCTCGCGGTCGATGACGGTCTTGTAGATGCGACCCGTCGTAATCGAGTTGTTGCGGGTGGTGTGAATACCAGTAAACCGCTCGTAATGCCCCAAATCGAGGTCGGTCTCAAAACCATCCTCAGTGACGTAACACTCGCCGTGCTCGTAGGGGTTCAGCGTGCCAGGGTCGATGTTGATGTAGGGATCGAACTTCTGGATGGTGACCTTGTAACCACGCGCCTGTAGTAGTTTACCGATACTGGCGGAGATGATTCCCTTGCCTAACGAGGAAACCACACCGCCCGTAACGAAAATGTACTTTGTGTTCATTTTTTAGTTGTTTTTGTTTCGGCTTTGCCGCTTGGCTCAGCCAAGAAGTTTGCTTATTTTTTACATTTTTACCTTTTTACTTTTTTACCTTCTCTCGGATGTGTTCCTCGTATTCTGCGAGTTCTCGTTCTCCGATATGCGCCAGTCCGTAGTGCTCATCATGCTGCGAGAAGTCGAGACCCACCTTTTCACTAAATGCCGACACACGCATGGGGATGAGACTGTCGATGAGTTTATATCCCAGCCAACTCATCGCGAAGGTATAGACAAACACGATGACGATGGCCAACAGATGGTAGAGGAAAATCACAAAACCGTCCCACGTACCTGCAATCAGTCCCTCCTGGATGAAGATACCCGTCAGCACCGTACCAAAGATACCGCCTGTGCCGTGCGTGGGGAACACGTCGAGGGCGTCGTCAATCTGTGAGTGTGAACGCCAATAGACAGCTACGTTACAGATCAGCGTGATGACGAATGCGATAAAAATGCTCTGGCCGACGGTGACATAGCCTGCCGATGGTGTGATGGCCACCAGACCGACTACACAACCTACGGCTGCACCCATTGCTGACGGCTTACGTCCACGCAGACAGTCGAAGAATATCCACGTCATCATCGCCGTTGCTGAAGCGGTGTTTGTATTCAGGAACGCCTTGATGGCCTGTCCGTCTGCATGCAACGAAGAACCTGCGTTGAAGCCGAACCATCCTAACCACAACATCGCTGCACCCAGCAGTACGAAAGGAATATTAGCGGGTTCGCTCTTGCGTGTCTCAGCCTTACGACGTCCCAGGAAGATAGCACCTGCCAACGCTGCGATACCACTCGATGCATGCACCACAATACCGCCTGCGAAGTCGATGACACCCCATTTCATGAACAATCCCTCAGGATGCCAGGTCATGTGGGCCAGCGGACAGTAGATCACGAAGAAGAAAAACATCATGAAGAACATGTAGGCCGAGAACCTGACACGCTCAGCAAACGAGCCTGTGATCAGCGACGGGGTGATGATGGCGAACTTCATCTGGAACAGGGCGAACAGCGCCAACGGAATCGTTGCACCACCCAGTACATTGCCTGCGGGTGTCGTATAGACGGCACCTCCTACATTATGAAACATCGGGAATGTCAGCGGATTACCAATCACACCGCCTATATCGTCGCCAAAACAAAGGGAGAAACCGATCACTACCCAGAGAACCGATATCAGTCCCATGGCGATAAACGACTGCAGCATCGTCGAAATCACATTCTTTGCACCTACCATGCCGCCATAGAAGAACGACAGTCCGGGTGTCATCATCAAAACGAAAATCGTGGCTGTAATGAGCCACGCCACGTCGGCCGCTGAGATCACCGACCAGTCACAGTCAAACGACGGTTCACCTACCGCCAAACCTGCAACGGCTATCAGTGTCATCGCCGTCATCAGGATTATCCATCTTTTCTTAATCTTCATACCTTATTTATAATACTCTGTTGTTTTCAGCTGCAAAAGTAATACAATTTGCATTAATAACCATAAATTCACTTACTTTTTGATTGTTAAAAATCAGCACAACTTACATATTGTAAAGTTTGTAACCATATTTGCTTTCATTTTGCTAACGCTTTGCGCCAAAAACCTATCATTTCGTTACAAATCGTCAAATGCTACAAAAATAATCCCCTCTTCCGTGTCAGAGACAGAAGAGGGGACGCGTGCCTGGCGAAGATTACGGTTGCAGCGTGAAACCAAGAACCAGGTAAGCCTTCTCTGTGCGAGGGTTGGCGACCACCTGTCCGAAGATAGGAATCGAGAACGAATCGGTGATCTTGATATCCTTCGTTGCCTTCAGTGCAACGTTGGTGACGGAGAACCCTGAAGTCCAGTCATTGTAGAACGACGTGGCATAGGGGATGATACCTACCGTGGCAGTCCAGTCAACCGTAGCCAGCTTGAAGGGGACATTTGCCTCGAAATAACTACTGTAGGCACGCTTGCCACTCTTGTTCACACCGTCGTTGCCGGCGAAGTTCGTGTACCACTGGAGCGATGCAAACCCGAAGTCGTAGCCGATGTTGGCCTCAAACACGTGGTTCGTCGAGTGTGCTTTGTACATAAAGTAGCGGTTGTCAGGGTCGAGCCCGGCGTTGAACCAGTAGTCCGTAATGCCGATGTTGAATCCACCTATGGTGTAGGCGAGTGTCAGGTCGAACTCCTTCGTGTCCTCAGAGTTGCTAAGTCCCACGCTACCCCATGCCGACAGCGAGAAGCCTTTATAGCCGATACCGAGGGTAGGCTGCAAGGACACGTCGCCCAAATCCTGGCCACGCCAGATATACCTGCTGACGATATCTCCACTGATCGTTGTCTCGATCTTACTCTCACTTTCAATCTCATCCTGAGCCATGACGGTCATGCTCATGACCAGTCCCATAGCCAATAAAACAATCTTTTTCATAATCCTTTTTCCTTAAAAAACAACAAATTTCACAATTTATTGCCCTGATCAAACAATTTATTTAGTTGTAACAAGCCTCTCCGTGCTCGTAGATGTCCAGACCTTCTTCCTCAATGCGCTTGTCCACACGCAGGCCGTGAGCATACTTGATGCCGTAGAAGAGGGCGAATCCGCAGGCAGCAGCCCAGAGGTCGATCACCAGAATGCCGAAGCACTCAGCACCGAAGAATCCCCAGCCGTGACCGTAGAAGGCTCCGTTAGAAGTAGACAGCAGACCTGTCATCAGCGTACCGAGGATACCGCAGACGCCGTGTACTGACGAAGCACCCACAGGATCGTCGATGTGCAGCACGTGGTCGATAAACTCGATGGCAAAGACCAGCACGAGACCGCAGACGAGACCGATAATCACAGCACCGAAGGGCGATACGAGGTCACAGCCTGCCGTGATACCCACGAGTCCGGCCAGCACACCGTTCAGCGTCAATGAGAGCGACGGCTTGCCATACTTGATCATCGTGAGGAACATCGTTGCCACACCACCTGCAGCAGCTGCAAGGTTCGTGGTCAGGAACACGTGAGAGATCGCGATGCGGTTCACTTCACCGCTGGCAGCCAACTGAGAACCGGGGTTGAATCCGAACCATCCCAGCCAGAGGATAAACACACCCAGAGCAGCCATCGTCAGGTTGTGACCAGGAATAGCGCGGCTCTTGCCGTTCTTGTCATATTTGCCGATACGGGGACCCAATGCCAAAGCACCAATCAGGGCCAGTACACCACCCACGCTATGCACGATGGCAGAACCAGCAAAATCGTGGAACACATCGCCAAAGGTCGACATCATAAATCCGTCGGCAGCATCGTTGCAAAGCCAACCGCCGCCCCAAGTCCAGTGACCTTCTACGGGATAGATAATCAGCGAGATCACAGCGCTGTAAATCAGATACATAGAGAACTTCGTGCGCTCAGCCATAGCACCGCTCACGATGGTGGCAGAAGTGGCACAGAAGACGGTCTCAAAGATCAGGAAACCCTCTACGGGCAGGTCGCCGTTGTAGAAACTCAGGTCACCCCAGTTCGGCATGCCGATGAAACCTCCCAGCACATCGCCGCCAAACATGAATCCAAAACCTAAGAAGAAGAACAGCAACGAGCCGAACATGAAGTCGACAAAGTTCTTCATCAGGATGTTTGCCGTGTTCTTACTACGCGTAAAACCAGCCTCACACAGCGCAAAGCCCGGCTGCATCCAGAAAACCAACATGGCTGCCAATAGCATCCATACAGTATCGAGTGATAATCCAATTTCGTTTGCCATAACATTAATCTTTTATAAGAAACTAATTGCCATAATTACCCATAATTTCCATAATAATATTACGGGAAATTACGAAATATTACGGAAATTCGTTTCTAAATCCATACTTCTTATTTATTTCTTGTCTCTCAAAACAGTGTCACCGTTCTCGCCTGTGCGGATGCTCCACGTGTCGATCATGTCGCTCACGAAGATACGACCGTCGCCGACATCACCCGTATGGGCCGTTTTCAGTATCACCTTCACCGTCGGCTCCACCAGCGGATCGCGACAAACGATGGTCAGTGCCACACGCTCAATCACGTCCGTAGAATACTGCACGCCACGATAGATCCTTTCCTGACGGCTCTGTCCGATGCCGTGCACGTTATGGTACTCAAACCAGTCGATGTCTGAGTTGAGCAAGGCCTCTTTGACCTCCTCAAACTTCGTCTTCCTGATAATTGCTTCAATCCTTTTCATACCTTTTTACCTTATTAAATTAATACTCTCTCAACCCTATCATTGGGTTACACTTTGATAATTATCGAGTGCAAAGGTACGACGTTTTGATAAATATTCATTCATTTTTCTTTCATTTTGATTGTTAAAACTTTCACCGACTGACATTTTGTAAACTATACATCATCTTTTCCTTTCATTTTGTTTACACTTTGCCTCAAAACCATCCCCTTTCGTTACAAATCGTCATCACCGTCCCTTGTTGTGTACGCACACGCATACTTGACATATATCAAAAGGGGAACCGACATCCCTTCGATTGCTAATCCTCACAACAGCACACAACACTATTCAAAATAACAAAACAGCATTATGCCTACGTTGAGCCTACACAAAATCAGGCAAAATGCGGCATTTGTGTGACATATGCGTCGCAGTTTGGACTGACTAAAGTCCAAGAAAGGATACTTAGGACTTCAGGAAATGTTAAGGGTGAGCATTAAATTCTCGAGAGAATTTGGGAGTTTAGTTAGGGTAAAGTCAGAGTTTAGATAGGGTAAAGTCTGAAATTTTCTCGAGAATTCAAAACGGCACACTAAGGAGAATGGTAGAATAAAGAGAGTTTCATAAGGGTTTACATGCTTGAAAGTTACGACGAAGTGTAGCCAAACAATTGAATTCGCAGTAGCGAAAATGATTAAAGCAGCACACGTCATCACGACGGATGCTGCTAGTTGAATCAAAATCAGAGCTAATTGAAACCCTAATCGATTACAAAGTTAGTCCTTCCGTCTGATACGGACAAGAAAAAGAATGGAAATCAGGCAAAAAGGGTGTTACAACATTTTTTAACTTAAATCACTGATAATGAGCAAAGTAAACAAAACTACACCAAGAAAAAAGTGCCAGATTGTAACAGCCTGATATTTAAAAACCTTGAATGATTCTTTAAAAAAGCCAACTGGTCAGTGTCGTATTGAAGATAATGCTTACTTTTGTAACAAAAACGAATTGAGCATGAAGAAGATCGCTTGGATACTGATAGTCATCGCTTGACTTCGGCGATGCGTCACCCTGTTCGCACGTGCGCCTGTTAATTTAATCTTGCTTCTTGTCGAGAATGGCCTTGATGTCGAAGAGTGGCTTAATCCTCTGATGCTTT
>JAEEPF010000254.1 GCA_016284635.1 Prevotella sp. | reverse complement strand
TACGACGACGAGGTTGATCACCAGTCGGATGAGCATCATCGAGAATGAGGGGGAAAAGAATGAATCTAACATATTCTATATTATTTTTACTATTGTCCCATTATTTTTTGAATACTGCGGAGGCGGGGCTTGATGCGGTTGCGGCGCAGGCTGTCGTTGGTGAGGGCCGAGCCGATGCAGTACTTCGAGAAACCATGCGGATGGATGTGCAGGTCGCAAAGCTTGCCGAGGATGGGCGAAGGCTGGTTGCCGTCGCGCTTGAGTTCGATGATGACAAGGTCGCCCATCGCACGCTGCTCGCCTGTGGCGATGTTGTTGAAACGCAGGTGAGTGTCTATGGTGAGACGCTCGGTCTTGGCCTTGTTCACCAGCGTGATGCGGTCGAAGCGGTTCTCGATCTGTTCGGTGAGACGCTCGGGGTCATAATGAAGATAGGTACGCAGGAACTCGTCGTAGTTGACAAAGTTCTCGTCCTGACGATGAAACTCAATGTCGTGCTGCGGGTGGAGGGCGTCGAACTGTTCCATGGCGACACGTTTCTTCTTCGTACGGCCGTGGTTGTTCTTCGTCTTCACCTCGAGGAAACTCAGTCCGGCGCTGACGTATGAACGGATGCGGATCTTCTGACGGCTCAGATGCCCCACCTGGTGACGGTTGTACATCGCACAGTCGGGGGTATCGAAGTAGAGCGTATAGTATGGCGAGATGCGCAGCCCGTCGGTCTCCTGTACGAAGTAGTCGCCGGCAGCCATTTCCAAGAGCCGCCGGAGCACAGGCTCCGTCGTCACGAACTTGGTGTCGATGCGGTTCATCAGCCGGATGTCCTTCATCTGGTCCAAGGTGATGGGTTCAAAATGGCTCAATATCTCTGTCATACTCGTTCTTTTTGTCGGTGCAAAGTTAAGGTGTTATCCTGTGCCTGCAAAATCTTTTCAGCGAATCGGGCGATTTGTTCAACGAAGGTCCAGTTCGATGGGGCAATGGTCGCTGCCCAGGATGTCGCTGTAGATCTTGGCGTCGTCGAGGCGCTCACGCAGACGGTCGGAGATGACGAAGTAGTCGATGCGCCAGCCCACGTTCTTCTGACGGGCCTGGAAGCGGTACGACCACCACGAATACTTCACCTCCTCAGGGTACTTGTAGCGGAAGCTGTCCGTAAAGCCGCAGGCCAGCAGGTCGCTGAACTTCTCACGCTCCTCGTCCGTAAAGCCGGCATTCATGTGGTTCGTCTTGGGATTCTTGAGGTCGATCTCCTCGTGGGCCACGTTCAGGTCGCCGCAGAGGATGACGGGTTTCTGCTCATCGAGGCGCTTGAGATACTTGCGGAAGGCATCCTCCCACGACATGCGGTACTCCAGGCGTTTCAGACCGTCCTGCGAGTTCGGCGTATAGCAGCAGACGAGGAAGAATTCAGCCATCTCGAGGGTGACGACACGTCCCTCGTGGTCGTGCAGGTCGATGCCGATGCCATAGGTCACATTGAGAGGCTGATGACGCGTGAAGATGGCGGTACCGGAGTAGCCTTTCTTCTCGGCATAGTTCCAATAACTCTCATAACCCTCGAACTGCAGGTCGAGCTGTCCTGCCTGCATCTTCGTCTCCTGGAGACAGAAGAAATCGGCATCCAACTGACGGAACACCTCACTAAAACCCTTGCCCTCGCAGGCACGCAGACCGTTCACATTCCAACTGATAAACTTCATCGTTAATCTAATTTTGGCTGCAAAGGTACAAAAAAAGCCACAGATTACACATATTATAAAAGAATAATTGTATTTTTTCTGCGGAATCTGCATAATCTGCGGTTATTTTTCGTATCTTTGCACACAGAAACCAAAGAATTTCAAATACAATAAAAAGAATGTTTAATATGAAATCCAGGAATTGGGTGCTTGCCGCCACCATAGCCCTATTACCCTTTTTCAGCGGGTGCAGGCAGCAGCAGACGCATCAGGAGTATCAGTCGCATGGAGCAAAGCATGTGAAGGGGAACGAGATGGAATCGTTCCTCGATTTTCAGGATTCACGTGCCGACTCACTGGTACTGGCCACTTACAAAGAGGGGGATCACAAACGGGTGCTGGCGGTTATCGACAGCTTGTCTGCAGCAGGGGAACTGAACGAGTTCAGGACTGAAGGCTATCGTGCCACTATCTATAAGGAAATGAATGACGCGAAGAACGCTATCGCCAGCCTGCGTCGCGCCATAGAAGTCAAAAAGCTTTCCGGTAAAGACTATTTCCTGATGGTTTATCTGAAGACCCTCTATGCCGAGCAGCAACAGATGCAGGGAAACAGCGAGGGGGCGCTGCGCACAGCCCTTCCACTGGTAGAACAGATGCAAAAAGACGGGCATGAGGACAATGAGGTCTGCCAAAGGCTTTATTCGGTCATAGGTGAGTTGCAGCTGAACCTGGATCATCCTGACGAGGCTGCGAAGTACTTCGAACGGCTGTACGGCATCCTCAAGAAAAGCATCCGCAACGATTCCACGGGTAATCATCTGATGGAAGCCGTAGAAACCCTGAATAATGTCACCTCCACATACCTCGGCGTCCGCCAGTGGGATGAGGCCGAGTTCTGGCTGCACCGCCTCGACTCTGTCTTTACCCTTTACAAGGCCACACCCTGTGCCGCAAAATATCCCTCTTACATTGACTGGTATCGCGCCTATGTCGATATGTCACATGCCATGATTGCAGAAGTGAGCGGGAAGAAGGATGAGGCTCAACAATACTACAATGACTTCCAGGCCACCGATTATTCGAAGTCCGACGAAGGACGACTGATCGGTTGCAACTACCTGATGCTCAGTCAGCGGTATGCTGAGGCGGCAGACAACTTCACCTTGACAGACAAGTTACTGCACGCCTACGATTATGAGCCCAACCTGCAAGTTATCGGCAACGTCCTGATTCCCAAGCTGCGCGCCAACTACTATGCAGGCCGGAAGGACTCGGCGCTATGCGTGGCGATGCAGATAGCCGAGCAGTATGATACGGCCCTCGCCAGACAGCGGCGCGACGCAACGGCCGAGATGGCTACCATCTATGACGTGGAGGGCAAGGAACGAATGATCGCTGAGCGGGAGGCC
>JAEEPF010000253.1 GCA_016284635.1 Prevotella sp. | reverse complement strand
ACTCGATGGTTTCCCAAGGTGGCACGAAGAACATGCTCAACGGAGCCGAGCGTACCCAGATGCTCTGGACGGCGAATGACGAGCTGGCCTACCTGAACAGAAAGCTCAGGTCTCTCATCATCAGCATATCCTACTATAACCTGACGGATGTGTGGAACCACGCTACCGTAGGACTGACAAGACGCGGCTTGGGAGAAGTGGCAGGACAGGCTCTTGACCGTTGGAGAAGGGCTGCCAAGGTATCATTGGAAATCAGAAGATAGGCGTATGAGGAACTTTGCAATCATCATCCTATTCTTGGCAACAGTCTTCCATCCTTCAAGGGTGCATGCGCTTATCGATCCGGCCCGTGCCGCCGCCATCGACGTGGCATCGGAGCTGGAGAAAAAGGCTTTGAATGCCCAGTACAAGGTGCAGATGCTACAATCAACAGGGCATATCTGGACGCGACAGGAGGTGGACGCAGTGACGGACTTCCAGAAGGAGTTCAACGATTATGTCAGCACGTTCAATAGCCTGCTGACCTACGCTGCCGAGATCTACGGCATCTACTATGACATCAACAGTCTGGCCAACACGCTCCAGTGGCTTGGCAGGGAGATAGACAACCACCCTGAGAATGCCTTTGCCGTCGCTCTTTCCACGAGGAAGAACAACATCTACATGAAAGTACTGAAGTCCGGCGTGGACGTGGCTATGGATGTCCGTCAGTTCATGATGAGCACCAAGGGAAAGGCTACGGAGGCTCAGCGGATGAAGATACTGGGCAAAATCAGGCCAAAGCTCAGAGAACTGGACCGAGAGATCAAGTTGCTCTGCAGGTATATCCGCTATACCTCCTTCAATGACCTGTGGCGAGAGATAACTGGCAGGCACTACACGCCGACATCGAAGAAGGATGTGGCCGTCAGATGTCATCAGGACTGGATGAGCAGTGCCAAGAATGCCAAGAATACAAAACACAAATAACAGAAAAATGGAAGAAACCAAAGAATTACAGAATGTGTACAAGATATTCCGTACACTGATTTATGTTACCTTGCTCATAGAGTTCTTTGTCTATGCTATGCCCTACCAGACACTGGCATCACTGGGAACGCTCTGCCTGGACTTTCACGACAGACTGTCGCAGTTCGCCATCTATAAGCATGGGAATCTCATCTACAGTAAGCTGGTCACGCTGCTGTTGGTGATTATTACCTGCATAGGCACAAGGAACAAGAAGAAGATTGAGTTCGATGCCCAGAAGATGATATTCATCCCTTTGGTGGCCGGACTGGTGCTGCTGATCCTCTCCGTGCTGATATACGGATGGGACATGTCTGTGCGACTATATGCAGTCCGCGCCAACATCTGGGTGTATATGATAGCGTCCATCTTCGGAACGTTGTTCGTTCATACGGCTCTTGACAATGCGTCCAAGCATCTGAAGACAGGACTCCTTGATGACCGCTTCAATCTTGAAAACGAGTCGTTTGAACAGAATGAGGAGCTTCAGGAGAACAAATATTCTGTGAACATCCCCATGAGATACTACTACAAGGGGAAGTTCCGTAAGGGCTGGGTGAACATCATCAATCCCTTCCGAGGCACATGGGTAGTCGGTACGCCTGGATCTGGTAAGACCTTCTCCATCATCGAGCCGTTCATCAAGCAGCATTCCGCCAAGGGTTTTGCGATGGTAGTCTACGACTACAAGTTCCCGGCACTGGCTACAAAACTGTACTACCATTACAAGAAAAACAAGGCTTTGAACAGGATTCCTGAGAATTGCTCGTTCAACATCATCAACTTCGTGAATGTGGAGTATTCGCGCCGTGTGAACCCTATCCAGCAGAAGTACATCAACAATCTGGCTGCTGCACAGGAAACGGCTGAGACGCTGATTGAGTCCCTGCAGAAAGGCAAAAAGGAAGGTGGTGGTGGCTCTGACCAGTTCTTCCAGACTTCTGCCGTGAACTTCCTTGCTGCCTGCATCTACTTCTTCGTGAACTACGAGAAGCAGCCGTATGACGAGAACGGAAAACTGCTATATGCCGAACGGATTGAGGATCCAGAGACCACACAGATGAAGCCTACAGGCCGTGTGTTTACCGATGCTACGAAGAAAGTCCGTGTGGAGCCTGCCTACTGGCTGGGCAAATACTCGGACATGCCGCATATCCTCTCTTTCCTGAATCTGGACTATAAGCTGATATTCCAGGTACTCGAAACAGACCGTGAGGTGGCTCCTCTGCTTGGCCCGTTTGCAACGGCCTTGAAGAACAGGGCTATGGAACAGCTGGAAGGTATGATTGGTACGTTGCGTGTAAACACGTCACGACTGGCAACCAAGGAATCCTATTGGATATTCCACCGTGACGGTGATGACTTCGACCTGAAAGTGTCAGACCCTGCACATCCAAGCTACCTGCTCATTGCCAACGACCCGGAAATGGAGAGTATCATCGGTGCCTTGAACGCCTTGATTCTGAACCGTCTCGTTACCCGTGTCAACAGCGGACATGGAAGCAACGTGCCTGTATCAATCATCGTCGATGAGCTGCCTACACTATACTTCCATAAGATTGACCGCCTGATTGGTACAGCTCGTTCAAACAAAGTGGCTGTCACACTGGGCTTTCAGGAACTGCCACAGCTGGAAGCAGACTACGGAAAGGTAGGTATGCAGAAGATCATCACGACGGTTGGTAATGTGGTGAGCGGCTCAGCACGTTCGAAAGAGACACTGGAATGGCTGTCAAATGACATCTTCGGAAAGGTGGTACAGATGAAGAAGGGTGTGACCATCGACCGCGACCGCACTTCCATCAACCTCAATGAGAACATGGATAACCTTGTTCCTGCCTCTAAGATTTCCGACCTGCCTACTGGTTGGATATGCGGACAGTCTGCAAGGGACTTCGTGGAAACGACTGTAGGACGTGGTGATTCCATGAACATCCAGAAAGCGGAGGAGTTCAAGACCTCTAAGTTCTTCTGCAAGAGAGTTTTTAGGGAATTTCTTGTGCCTTGTAAATCAACAACTTACGCGAGCCGCTTGCTCAAAAGACACAAACGAGAAACAAAATGTACCGAAATCGTTCCTTTGCTGTTTC
>JAEEPF010000077.1 GCA_016284635.1 Prevotella sp. | reverse complement strand
TTCTTACCGTTAATGGTGGCCTGGAAGTTCTCGCGCTTCAGACCACATGCATTCGCTGTTTCTGTTGTGTTTGCCATAAAAAATGCTTTTAGTTACTAACTAATTTTCTGCAAAGTAACAGAAAAAAAAGGAAATAGAAGAAAGAAACACCGAAAAAAATGTTTCCGATGTATTAAAAAACTCTAAATGCAGTTCTTTAGGAAGTCTGCGACCACATAACTGCTACCTCCAATGAACACAAAGTCGTCTTCTTTGGCTGTAAGTTTGATCTCTTCGTAAGCACTGGCAACGTTGGGATAGCTCTCTCCCTTGAGTCCCAATTGCTGGGCATAGAGCTTCAAAATGTTCTCGGAAACGGCCCGATGGGTGTTGGCTTTTGTGAAGTAATAGATGGCATTCTTGGGCAACAGCGCCATGACGCCTTCGACATCCTTGTCGTCGACCATGCCAAAGAGGATGTGCATCTGTTTACATTTGACGGCATTCAACTGTTCACTCAGATACTGCCAGCCTGGGAGATTATGGCCTGTGTCGCAAACTGTCCGGGGCTTCTCTGCCACTGTCTGCCAACGACCTTTCAGTCCTGTCAGTTCACAAACACTCTTGAAGCCTTCCCTGACTTCCTTATTCTGACACTCCTTTTCTGGATCACAGTTGACGGGATGCATGAAGCCGAGTCTTTCCAGTTGACTGACCGCACAAAGCACGGTGTTCGTGTTCTTGACCTGATAGCAGCCTGCCAGTTCTCCTTCCAAGATGCCATAGTGCTCTGTATAGTAGGTATAACCATTGTCCAGTGGCATGGCTTTGCTCTCCAATACCTCCAGTCTGTCGTCGGCATAGGTGATGGGTGCATGGGCCTCTGTGGCAATGGCCTCGAAGACCATTCGTGTCTCAGGGGTGGTCTCTCCGATGACAACGGGCACACCAGGCTTGATGATGCCTGCCTTCTCGAAAGCGATCTGTTCGAGGGAGGACCCCAGGAACTGTGTGTGGTCCATCCCGATGTTCGTGATGACAGACAGGATGGGGGTGATGATATTGGTGCAGTCGAGTCTGCCACCCAGTCCCACTTCGATGACAGCGATGTCCACATTCTTGTCTGCAAAATACTTGAAGGCCATGGCTGTGGTCACCTCGAAGAAGGAAGGCTGGAGAGACTCAATGAATGACTTTTCCTGTTCGACGAAATTGACAACGTAGTCCTCCGGTATCGTCTGACCGTTGACGCGGATACGCTCACTAAAGTCCACGAGGTGGGGTGAGGTATAGAGGCCTACCTTATAGCCACACCTCTGGAGGATGGCTGAGAGCGTGTGGGAACAGGATCCCTTGCCGTTCGTGCCTGCCACATGGATGGTCAGGAACTTCTTGTGGGGATGGCCAAAATGTTCATCCAGGGCTAAGGAGTTGTCGAGTCCCTCCTTATAGCCACTGGCCCCCTGCCGTTCAAACATCGGCATGGCATTGAACAGGTATTCACACGTCTCTTGGTAAGTCATAGAGATTTACGATTTGCGGATTTACGATTTACGAGAAGTAATTCTTAAACTTCTGGAAGATGGAGTCTCGGGTCTGTTTGTCGCCCTTGAAGTTGTCACTGTCACGGAATGACTCGATGGCCTGCTTCTCCTCCCGAGAGAGTGTCCTTGGGACGTAGACGCTGATGTTCACCACAAGGTCACCCTTGCCACTGCCATAGCCCTGTACGGCAGGCAGACCTTTGCCACGGAGACGGAGGGTCTTGCCGGGCTGGGTACCGTTTTCCAGTTTCACTCTCAGCTTGGAGCCTTCGATGGTGGGAATCTCTATCTCACCGCCTAAGGCTGCTGTGGGGAAGTCGAGGAGCAGGTTGTAGATCAGGTCGTTGCCATCACGGACGAAGGTGTCGTTGTCTTCCTCCTCGATAAACACCTGGATGTCACCGTTGACACCATTGTGCTTACCGGCATTACCCTTGCCAGGTACATTGACAACCATTCCCTCAGCCACACCGGCAGGAATGTTGATCTCAACGACCTCCTCACCTTTCTCAATACCTGTGCCGCCACAGTGCTTACACTTGTTCTTGATCACCTGTCCCTCACCATTACATGTCGGACAGACACTCTGTTGCTGCATCATGCCGAAGATGCTCTGGGTGGTATGGGTGATGACGCCCTGGCCATGACACGTCGGACACGTCTCCTTACCACTGCCAGCCTCGGCACCTGAGCCGCTGCAATGAGGGCAGGGGATGTCCTTACGTACCTTGAACTTCTTCGTTACACCCTTGTTGATCTCTTCGAGTGTGAGCTTTACCTTCAGGCGCAGGTCACTGCCACGGTGCTGCTGAGGGCGACGTGCGCCACCCCCGAAGCCACTGAAGCCGTGACCTCCGAAGATATCTCCGAACATGGAGAAGATGTCGTCCATGTTCATCGATGCCCCACCGAAGCCGCTGAAGTCGAATCCGCCTCCCATGCCCGGGCCATTGAAACCGAACTGGTCGTACTGCTGACGTGTCTTCGGATCGTGCAGCACATTGTAGGCCTCTGCGGCCTCCTTGAATTTCTCCTCAGCTTCCTTGTCACCCGGATTACGGTCAGGGTGGTACTTGATGGCTATTTTGCGATATGCTTTCTTAATCTCGTCTTCCGAGGCGGTCTTCTCGACCCCAAGCACCTCGTAGTAGTCTCTTTTTGCCATTGAACTTTGAACTTTGAGCTTTGAACTTTGAGCTTTGAACTTTGAGCTTTGAACTTTATGATTACTGGCCGACGGCCACTTTTGCGTGGCGGATTACTTTGTCGTTTAGTTTGTATCCCTGTTGCAGACAGTCGATGACCTTGCCTTTCTTGTCGTCACCCATACCGGGCACCATGGCCACGGCCTCATGAAGGTCAGTGTCGAAGTCGGCATTCTCGGTGTCTATCTTGCTGACACCCTGTGATTCGAGTGTCTTCATGAATTTCTGGTGAATCAGGTTCATACCCTCACGGAGTACCTCGGGATCATCGGTCTTCGCACCGTTCTCGATGGCACGCTCCATATCGTCGAGGATGGGAAGGATGGCAGTGATGACTTTCTCTCCGCCGTTCAGAATCAGTTCTGCGCGCTCCTTCAGGGTGCGCTTGCGATAGTTCTCAAACTCTGCCACCTTGTAGAGCAGTTGGTTTTTCAGCTCTGCGATTTCTGTCTGAGCCTTCTCCAGAGGGTCTTGTTCTTCGGAGTTCTCTGATTCCTCTGAGTTTTCTGAGTTTTCGGAAGCTTCTGCCTCTTTGTCAGTGTCTTCGACGGGAGCCTCGTTCAAAGTCTCCCCGTCTTCGATGTTGATATCTTTTTCTGTCATAATTGCGTTAATTTAATATTTTTGCAAGTCGTTATGCAAATTTCGTGCCATTAGGCGTAGAGTTCGGCTTTCTTTGCTTTGATGGCCTCGTCGTAGATGTAGTCATCGTAGGTCATCAGCTTGTCGATGGTGCCCTTTGGCGTCAGTTCGATGATGCGGTCTGCCACGGTGTTGATGAACTCATGGTCGTGCGAGGCGAAGAGGATATTGCCCTTGAACTGGATGAGGTTGTTGTTGAAGGCCTGGATACTCTCGAGGTCCAGATGGTTCGTGGGCGTGTCGAGGATCAGGCAGTTGGCATTCTTCAACTGCATACGGGCGATCATACAACGCATCTTCTCACCTCCGGAGAGCACGTTGACGTGTTTCAGCACATCCTCCTCCTTGAAAAGCATACGGCCCAAGAACGACTTCATCGTCACCTCATTACCTGGTCCCCACTGAGAGAGCCAGTCCACAAGGTTCATCTCACTCTGGAAGAATTCCGTATTGTCGAGTGGGAGATAGGCCGTGGTGATGGTCACACCCCATTTGAAGGTACCTGCGTCGGCCTCCCGGTTGCCGTTGATGATCTCAAAGAGAGCCGTCATGGCCTTGGGATTATGCGAGAGGAAAACAGTCTTCTGACCTTTCTCTATGGTGAAGTTCACGTTGTCGAAGAGGACTGTTCCATCTGGATCGACAGCCTTCAAGCCTTCCACTTCGAGGATCTGTGTGCCAGGCTCACGCTCCATCGAGAAGATGATGCCCGGATATTTACGGGTGGAAGGTGTGATTTCCTCCACATTCAGTTTCTCCAGCATCTTCTTACGCGAGGTGGTCTGCTTGGATTTTGCCACATTGGCAGAGAATCTTCTGATGAACTCCTCCAACTGCTTCTTCTTCTCCTCGGCCTTCATCTTCTGGTTCTGAGCCTGACGTAAAGCCAGCTGTGAAGACTCGTACCAGAACGAGTAGTTTCCAGAGAACAGCGTCACCTTACCGAAGTCGATATCGACAGTCTGTGTAGAGACGGCATCGAGGAAGTGACGGTCGTGAGAGACCACGAGCACGCATTGCTCCAAGTTCGACAGGTATTCCTCCAACCACTGAACGGTGTCAAGGTCAAGGTCGTTGGTGGGCTCATCCAGCAGCAGGTTGTCGGGATGTCCGAACAGGGCTTTGGCAAGCATCACGCGTACCTTCTCATTGTTTGAGATCTCTGCCATCTGCTTGTAGTGCTGTCCCTCAGTCACGCCAAGGTTCTGCAACAGCTGTGCAGCCTCACTCTCAGCCTCCCAGCCGTTCATCTCAGCGAAGGCCATCTCGAGGTCTGCGGCTCTGACACCGTCTTCCTCGGTCATCTCAGCCTTGGCATAGAGGGCTTCACGCTCTTTCATATTAGCCCACAGTGGCTGATGACCCATCAGCACCGTGTCCATCACGGAGAATTCGTCGTATTTGAAGTGGTCCTGTTCCAGCACGCTCAGGCGTTCGCCCGGCTGCATCTCCACCGTTCCTTTATTGGGTTCCAGCTCACCGCTGATAGCACGGAGCAGGGTAGACTTACCCGCACCGTTGGCACCGATGATGCCGTAGATGTTACCACTCGTGAATTTCAGGTTGACGTCCTTATAGAGAACCTTCTTTCCAAACTGTATCTGCAGATTTGTTACTGTAATCATTGCTTTCTTTCTATACCTTATTTATAATAACGGGCTGCAAAGGTACGACTATTTTTTGAATTAGCCAAATTTTCGCAAGAAATCTATAACATTCCCTTCGTTGAGGGCAGTTCAAAGTGGTAGATATCCCGTCTGACAGCCATCTTCAGAGAACGTGCCAGTGCCTTGAAGATTCCTTCAATCTTATGGTGCTCGTTCTCACCCTCGGCCTTGATGTTCAGGTTCATCTTCGCGGCATCGCTGAGACTCTTGAAGAAATGTAAGAACATTTCGGTAGGCATCTCGCCAATCTTCTCGCGCTTGAATGCTGCATCCCATACAAGCCACGGACGGCCTCCGAAGTCGAGGGCCACGCTGCACAAACAGTCGTCCATAGGCAGACAATAGCCATAGCGCTCGATGCCACGTTTGTCGCCCAAGGCCGTGAGGATACATTCACCTAAGGCGATGGCAGTGTCTTCAATCGTATGGTGCTCATCCACTTCAAGGTCACCCTTGGTGTGGATCATGAGATCCATCATGCCGTGCTTGCCAATCTGTTCCAGCATGTGGTCGAAGAAACCCAATCCCGTCTGGATGTCACACTTGCCTGTGCCGTCGAGATTCACTTTGATATGGATGTCCGTCTCTTTGGTTTTACGGCAGACCTCTGCGATGCGCTCTCCAGCAAAGAGTAGTTCTGCGATCTTGCTCCATGACATTCCTTCGTCGCTTAGTATCAGTGACTTGCAGCCGATGTTTCGAGCAAAACTTCTATCTGTCTCCCGATCGCCAATTACATACGAGTTGGCGATGTCGTACTCAGGATCATTCATGTATTTCTCCACCATGCCAGTGTTCGGCTTACGAGTGGGAGCATTGTCCTCAGGGAAGTGCGGGTCTATGAGAATATCATCGAAGGTGATGCCTTCGCCAGCGAGCGTCTGGAGGATGAAATTCTGAACAGGCCAGAAGGTGTCCTCGGGAAACGCGTCTGTTCCTAGTCCGTCCTGATTACTGACCATGACGAACTCAAAGTCGAGTTTCTCGCGTATGAAGGCGAGGTTACGAAACACGCCCGGCACAAACTTCAGTTTCTCGAAAGCGTCAATCTGCTCGTCGGCAGGTTCCTCGATGAGCGTGCCGTCGCGGTCGATGAAGAGTATTCTTTTCATAATGCTTCTTTGTTAAATTTATTCTTCTCCTGTTCGTGGGCCTCGATGGAGCCGTACATATAGTATAAGGGGAACAGGAAGGAGAGGATGATATAGGCCTGGATGAAACCGATCAACAGGAACACCAGAGCCGAGAGCCAGCCTATATACGACGGCATGTTATAGGGGTCGCCATATTGGAATCCCATGTTCGCCTCATTGCCTGCCAGGGAAAGGATGATGGCAGGGAACGAAGTGAAGATATAGCATACCAATCCGATGAGGGTGGTCATGAACACTACGAGGAAGATGAATCCCCAACGGCGCATGCCCTTGCCGTAATGTCCGAAAAGGTTACTCCAATAGCCCGTACCGTCTGTCAGCACGTAGCGCATATTCGTGTAGGTCATGGGCAGGATCAGCGCGAGGACCAGCAGATATATCAGGGCGATGGTGCCTATGGCTGTATACAAGGAGAGATAGCCGACGAGCAGGATGCCCCCCATACCGATGAGACAACCGATGACGATATCGATGGCGAGCATACTGAGCCAGGCTTTCAGAGTCCGGACGAAGATATGTGTGTCGAAACTATACCAGTGGGCTGTCCAGCCGATGGTACCTGTCTCCTGATGCTGTTTCAACACGGAGAAGCCGTATGACAAAAACAGGGCGTCGATGATCATCGTCACAGGCAGGGCGATGAGCATCAGTTGCGGACGTAGAATCATCATCGTGCCTCCCACGCTCACCAAGGCGGCAAAGACGATGGCCGCTAACCAAGAGGCGCGGAAGATGCGCTTGAAATTTGACATATACAGACGGTATCCGGCACTGATGCATGCACGGCTACTACGGTCTTTCAGAAGGATGTCTTCCTTATCTTTTTCCATTTGCTTGCTGTTTTTTGCGTGCAAAGTTAGTGATTATTTGTGATTTACGATTGACGTTTGTCGATTTTCTTGCGGTAGAGTACGTTAATAATATTAAAACGGAATTAAAATGTTCAATGTTCAATGTTCAATGTTCAATGAAAATTGTATCTTTGCACCCAAATATAAATGGTAACGCACACATGAAGTTATTGCAATGGGGATTCATCGGTTGCGGTGATGTGACGGAGCGCAAGAGCGGACCTGCCTTCAGCGAGGTGGAGGGTTCTAGTGTTGTGGCTGTGATGAGTCGCACGGAAAAGCATGCCCGTACATACGCCGTCACCCATGGCATCAAGAAATGGTACACCGATGCCCAGGAACTCATCGACGATCCCGATGTGAACGCCATCTATATCGCCACTCCGCCATCGAGTCACGCCACATACGCCATTATGGCGATGAAGGCTGGCAAGCCTGTCTATGTGGAGAAACCTCTGGCGGCAAGTTATGACGACTGTGCCCGTATCAACCGTATCTCTGAGCAGACGGGCGTTCCCTGTTTCGTGGCCTACTACCGCCGTTACCTGCCTTATTTCCAGAAGGTGAAGGATATTGTGAAGAGCGGTAGGATAGGGAAGATCCTGAATGTGCAGATACGCTATACCGAGCCCTTGCGCACGGCTGATGCCGAGGCCATCAAGAACCACCAGCCCCTGCCTTGGCGACTCCAGCCAGAGATTGCCGGAGGTGGCTACTTTTACGATATGGCTCCCCACCAGCTCGACCTCTTACAGGATATGTTCGGTGTGATTCTTGAGGCGCGGGGTATCTGTGCTAATCGTGGCGGATATTACGATGCTGAGGACTCCGTGAGTGCCTGTTTCCGATTTGAGAACGGTCTGCCTGGCTCTGGCTCGTGGTGCTACGTGGCCCATGAGAGTGCACGCGAGGACTGCATAGAGATCATCGGCACTGAGGGGCAGGTCAGTTTCTCGGTTTTTGACTACAATCCCATACGTCTGCAGACCAGCGATGGTGATGAGAACATCATGGTGCCCAATCCTCCCTACGTGCAGTATCCGTTGATTAAGAACGTGATTGAGCACTTGCAGGGACTGTCTGTCTGTACGTGTACCAGCAACTCTGCCACGCCTGTGAATTGGGCGATGGACAGGATACTTGGAAAGTTCTAAAGGTGAAAAGGTAAAAAGGTGAAATAGTGAAAAGGTGTGTGACGATAATGATAGGTTTGTGCCTGGTGCTGACGATGATGGCGCAGGGTAGGCAACTGGATGCAGAGACAGCGGACAGCATCAAAATCTGCACCCTGCTCAAGAATGCCCGCCAGCAGCCTGCTGATGCCAATCTGCCGCTGTTCTTCGCACGAAGTTTTATAGGCAAGCCCTATGTGGCCTATACCTTGGAGGTGGGCAACGAGGAGCATCTGGTGGTGAACACCCGCGAGTTGGACTGCACGACGCTCGTTGAGACGGTGACTGCCCTCACGAAGTGTGCCTATGAGAAGAAGTACACCTATGCTGCCTATCGTGCTGCCCTTCAGGCTATGCGCTATCGTCGTGGGCGCATCAACGGCTATCCCTCGCGCATACATTATTTTACAGAGTGGATCACCGAGAACTCCAAGTCGGGCCTCGTGACAGAGATTCAGCAGCCCAATCCGCCCTTCACCGCCATTCAGACCGTCAGCGTCAACTATATGAGCCAGCATCCACAGAGCTATAAAGCCCTGAAGGTGCATCCCGAATACGTGCCTGAAATCCGACGGATGGAACAGCGCGTGTCAGGCCAGCAGTTCCGTTATATCCCCAAGGCGAGGGTAGGGCGGAGTGCCGAGTTGCGCCAGGCTGTCAAAGACGGTGACATCATCGCCATTACCTGCAACAAGGCCGGGCTCGACATCGCCCATCTGGGATTCGCCGTCTGGAAGAATGGCAACCTGCATCTGCTCAATGCCTCGCAGCTTCACAAGCAGGTGGTAGAGGAACCGATGACACTCTGGCAGTATCTCCGCCAGCATCCCTCCCACACCGGCATCCGAATCATCCGCATCAACAAATAAACCGAAAATAACAAAAAGCAATATGAAGATGGAATTACCCGATTTTATGAAGTACTCCAACAAGTTCACGCAAAAGGACTTCGTTGAAAAGATTTCACGCATCGCCAAGCGTGCAGGTTCCAAACTCGTCTATGCCTCGCTCATCCTCTATTATACACTCCAGAGCGACAAAGTGAGCAAGGCCGACAAGGCCATCATCATCGGAGCCTTGGGCTATATGATCAGTCCTCTCGACGTCATCCCCGATGCTATCCCCATCGCCGGACTGACTGATGACCTCGCTGTGCTGCTCTATGTATTAAAAAAGGTGTGGACAGGTATTGATCCGGAAATCATCGAAAAGGCTCGTGAGCGACTGTCGAAATGGTTCGATGAGGAGGAGATCAACGAGATTCAGCACCTCTTTGACGAAGACGAATAAGAAACAAAGAACCCCCGCTCGATTGAGCGGGGGTTTTGCTTTGAGGTGCCTGGCGGATTCGAACCGCCGTAGACGGTTTTGCAGACCGTTGACTAAGCCACTCATCCAAGGCACCGTTAAGCGAGTGAAGAGCGATGCTCGCATCAGCTCTTTTGAGCGAAGGTGGCTCGACCTAAGTCAAGGCACCTTATTCGGAATGCGGGTGCAAAGGTAATTCTTTTTCTTGACACTTCCAAATGTTTTTCCGATTTTTTCGCTTCTTAGTGCATTTTTCCGCTAAAGCGCAGCCTCGACAGGCTTCATTTTCATCCGTTAGCGCTTGATATATCCGCCATCCGGCATAGCCTACACAACCCGCCAAGACCACTATCACCACATAGATCTGCCACATCTCTTACCTCTCACCTCTTACCTCTTACCTCTAAATCTGCCTACAGATTCTTCAGTTTCCGCAGCAACACCTTGTTGATTACCTGGATACGGTGCCCTTGTTTCTCGATGTCCTCGCGTACATTATTAATATTATTAAAAAAGTCGCTGAAGGCATTGAGCAGGAAGTTGGGCTGTCCTGAGTCTTCCACCTTATCCGGATCGGTGAGGATGCGGATGCCTGCGGGCTCGATGTGTACGTCTACCTCGGGATTGGTCATGATGGGGTCGCCGTCGTAGTGGATGGCACCCGGTTGCTTGCGGCTGATATGGAGATGTTTCGTGCGGAAGGTCTTGATCTTTGAGTTGCTGGGCAGCGTCTTCATAAACAGGTCTGAGGCGATCTTTGGGGCCTCGAGCGTGTCGAACGGTTCCATGATGATCACGTCCATTTCGCCGTCTTTCATGGTGGCGCCTGGGGCGATGTAGGCATTGTTGCCATATTGCGAGGCGTTGGCACAGGCGATGAGAAAGGCCTTATAGTGGTGCTTGCCGTCGTCGCTCTCCACCTCGTAAGTCTCGGGCTGGTATTTCAGCCCCTCCTTCAACACGTTCTCCACGTAAGTGATAGGGCCGCGCTTGCCGCTCTCTGCGAACTTCAGAGAGATGAAGGCATCGAAGCCCATACCGCAGGTGCAGAAGAAGGGCAGGCCGTTGATGATGCCGTAGTCGAAGGCCTCGATATTGCAGGCGTTGATGATGTCGAGCGCCTGCTTCAGGTCCATCGGGATGCAGAGATGTCGCGCCAGTCCGTTACCTGAGCCACAGGGTATGATGCCGAGGGCTGTCTGTGTGTGTGTGAGTGCCCGTGCCACTTCGTTCACAGTGCCGTCGCCACCCACAGCCACCACGACGTCCACTAGTCGCTCTGCGCAACCGCGAGCAATCTCAGTGGCGTGGCCAGCATAGCCCGTCAGTTGGATTTCGTAGTCATACAGCTCATGGTCCAGCCTCTTTTCGATGAGGTTGGGAATCTCGTCCTTCGAGTGAGTGCCCGAAATCGGATTGATGATGAAAACGATCTTCTTCTTACTCATAATTATTGTGCAAAATTACGAAAATCGGTTAATATAACAACTAAATATGCAAGAAAAATAGAAAAATAGAACTTTTTTAAGAAAAACTTGCACGATTTGATAAAAATTGTGTAACTTTGCACGCTGAAAGTAACAAAGACAAGATATACCTATTAAAGGAATGGGACAATTAGAAGAGAAATTTAAGAGCTACCGTGTGCCTCAAAAGTTCATGGAAGACGATGTTTATCCCTATTTCCGTGCTATTACGGGCAAACAGGGAACAGAAGTTGAGATGGGCGGACACAAGGTGCTGATGTTCGGCTCTAACGCCTACACTGGTCTCACAGGTGACCAGCGTATCATCGACGCCGCCAAGGCAGCTCTCGATAAATACGGTTCCGGATGTGCCGGTAGCCGTTTCCTCAATGGAACACTCGACCTCCATGTCCAGTTGGAGAAGGAACTGGCAGAATATATCGGCAAAGATGAGGCCCTCTGTTTCTCCACAGGATTTTCTGTGAATCAGGGTGTGCTCGCCGTGGTCTGTGGCAAGGACGACTATATCATCTGCGATGACCGCGACCATGCCTCGATTGTTGACGGACGCCGTCTGTCGTTTGCCAAGCAGCTGCATTACAAGCACAACGATATGGAAGACCTTGAGCGTCTGCTGCAGGGACTGCCTTACGAGGCCATCAAACTGATCGTTGTCGATGGTGTGTTCTCCATGGAGGGTGACCTTGCCAAGTTGCCTGAGATTGTCGAGTTAAAGCATAAGTACAATTGTTCCATTATGGTCGACGAGGCCCACGGTATCGGTGTCTTCGGCCGTCAGGGTAGGGGTGTGTGCGATCATTTCGGACTCACCGATGAGGTTGATCTCATTATGGGTACGTTCTCGAAGTCGCTTGCTTCTATTGGTGGTTTCATTGCCTCTGACTGGGATACCATCAACTTCCTGCGCCACAATGCCCGCTCGTATATCTTCTCAGCTTCCAACACACCTGCCGCTACTGCAGCAGCTATGGAGGCTCTGCACATCATCCAGAACGAACCTGAGCGTATAGAGCGCCTGTGGAAGGTGACGAACTATGCTCTGAAGCGTTTCCGTGAGGAGGGCTTTGAGATTGGCGATACGGAGAGCCCCATCATTCCTCTCTACGTTCGCGATGCCAACAAGACGTTCCTTGTTACTGCTCTCGCCTTCAAGGCTGGTGTGTTCATCAATCCCGTCATTCCGCCCGCATGTGCTCCACAGGACACCCTCGTGCGTTATGCCCTGATGGCTACACACACAGAGGAACAGGTTGAGCGTTCTGTCAAGGCCCTGAAGAAGATCTTCGTTGAGCAAGGCATCATTAAGTAAAGATTAGGAAATTAAAAAATTTAAAAATTTAATAATTAAAATATTAAAAGAGTTCGGGGCGTAGCGCAGTTGGTAGCGCACCTGGTTTGGGACCAGGATGTCGCAGGTTCGAGTCCTGTCGCCCCGACTTCCAATAAAAATCCCGCTGATTCATTACGAGTCAGCGGGATTTAGTTTCCTTGGTATGTCTTATAGTGAGATGCTCTCGATGCGGAGTTTCATCATACCTGCCGGCACGCGTACCTCAACGACATCACCTACTTTCTTGTTCAGCAGGGCCTGGGCAATGGGCGACTTGATGGAGATCTTGCCTTCGCGCAGATTGGCTTCATTGGGGCTGGCGATTGTGTAGGTCATGCGGGCGTTAGTGGTGAGGTTGGTCATTTCCACCTTGCTGAGCAGCTGTACGCTGTCAGTACCCAGTCGCGACATATCTATGACTCGCGCATTGGCAAGCACCTTCTGCTTGAATCGTATGCGTCCCAGCAGACGAGCTTGTTCACGCTTGGCAGCATGGTATTCGAAGTTCTCGCTGAGGTCACCCTTATCGCGGGCCTCTGCGATGGCATCCCTCACCTGTGGCAGTTCCACACTCTCCATATGACGGAGTTCGGCTACGAGCTTGTCGTAGCCCTCTTGTGACATATATTCCATGATCCTCTTTTGTTTTCTGATTAATGGTGCAAAATTACGAATTATTTTCCAAACGCGGGCAAGGAAGAGCAAAAAGATAAACTTTTCTTAAAAATAGATGGGTTTTCTGTCCGTTCATTGGCAAAAGTGGAGGAAATTCATTATATTTGCAAACAGAATTAAATGTATGAATATGGAAGATAGTGCATTGAATAAGTATCTGGATGAGATAGGTCACAACAACCTGCTCAGCAACGAGGAGGAACGTGAACTCTCGCGGAAGATCAAGCAAGGCGACGATAAGGCTTTAGGACGACTGGTGGAGGCCAATCTGAAGTTTGTTGTGGTGATAGCCCGTCAGTATAAAGGCAACGGCTTGGCGATGGAGGATCTGGTGAGTGAAGGCAATATCGGACTGATGAAGGCTGCCACGAAGTTCGACGGCGAGAAAGGCGTCAGGTTCGTGAATTTCGCTGCTGGGCACATTCGTAGTCAGATTGAGAAGGCCATCTCTCAGCAGGCTGGGCTCTATCAGGTGCCCAAGGATGCGCTGGGTGATCCGACGGCCCATCAGCAGAGCAAGCCGCTGTCTGTGGATGCGCCTCTCGGACATCGTACGAATACGAGTCTGTTGTCTGTGCTGGTGAATCCAGATGCGCCAATGGCTGACGAGCGTGTACACTCCGAGGCCGTCGAGAATGCCATCGAGTTTGCTTTGCTGTCGTTGAACCAGCGTGAGAGTCAGGTGATAAACGCCTATTTTGGCATCATGCAGGAACATGAGACGATGGCTGAGATAGCAGAGGATATGGATTTGAAGCGTGAGCGCGTGCGCCAGATACGGGATAAGGCTATTCGCAAGCTGCGCAAGGCCTACAAGCAGAAGCTGAAGGATCTGCGGAGATCATAGGATTTTCGGAGGTCATAAGCCTATACAAACAAAAGAAGGGAGCCATCACGGTTCCCTTTTTTCTTGCGGAAGGTGAGGTTCCCTCCCCATATTGCAAGATAACGTGTTGGAAACCAACACCTTTAGCTTTGTTTTCAATATGTTGCGTTTTGTATACTCTAATACAAATATAATACGCTGTTGCAAAAGTAGGCATTTCCTATGAAACAGCCAAACTATTTGCTTAATTTTAGCATCCCAACATGGCTGCAGGGGTGATGCCAAGTGTTACACACAGCATACGGGCTATCCTGAGTGTCGGCTCTGCACGCCCGGAAACATAGTCACTGATACGCGACTGACTGACACCTATCGTCTCGGCCAGTTGCTTTTGACTCATATTCTTCTCGTCAAGCGACAGTTGTATCAGTTGGGCAACTGTCGGCTTGCCAATAGGATAATGCTCTTTCTCATAGTCGATGACCACATCCGACATCATGGTCAACTCTACTGCATTTCGATCAGTGGCAGGAGTATTGTCATCTACCAAAGGCAGAAGCTCTTCAATCCTTGCCAGTGCAAACTCATACTGTTCCTTTGTTATCTTGCCCATACCTTATTATTATATAGTTGAAGCGTCAATTTTGTCATATTCGCTGTGAGTACCCACGAATCGGATAAAGATATGTCCTATCGTAAACTTAACCACTACCACAAGACGATACTTGTTGCCACGTATGTTAAAAACATAATGCTGATTGCCAACATAGTCTGTGGCGGGGAATTCTGCCTTAATGTCCGCAAGGTTCTTCCACTCTGCTTCCTCAGCGATGTTGTACCAGCGTTCAAGAGCAGCCTCTGAGTCAGCATGTCCTTCCTGACTGAAGAACTCAACTAATCGTCTATGTGATACTATTCTCATTTCGCATGCAAAAGTACGGAATAATTTTGAAATACAAAAGAAAAGCGAGGAAAATTTTAATATTCGAATAAAATTTTCCTATTTTATCAAATAATCTACTGACATTCAGAATAAAAATGCTTTTAGATTTTCTCATATTACTTGAATATCTTATCGATTGTCTTGTTGGCCAGTTTGTCTGACAAGTTCTCCTGCTGAATAAAGTCCACGAAATCCTCAAATTCTTTACAACTGTCAAACCAAAGAGAACCTGCGAAAGACTTACTATCTTTCTTTTGATCCTTACCTTGTAATTCCATCCTCAGCATTGGTTCCTTGCCTTTTGTAGCAGGGACACTGAAAGTGAATTTCTTCTTCTCAATAGAGATTATATATTCATTGGTCAACCTATTACCATTTGTCTCATAAAGATGAACATATAAGTCATCAATGCTGATGTCTATGTCCTTCTCCATGTGTCCTACTTCATTTTCCTTTGCAGCTTTCGACCACTCGGTGTATTTGTCTGATATCGTTTTCAACTTCCCCAGATTCTCTTCTGTATAAGGAATAACGATGTCCTTATAATGGAAGTCATACTCACGACTGAAGTGACTTGTGGGGTTTACGATAACAGCTTTAATCGTAAGTGTGTCAGGGGTTGTTAGAACATAGAGATTCTTTGTCTTACTTTCAATGGTAACAGCACCCACTAAGACTCTTATCTCATTGCCATCAGTGCTGATTACATCAATATCACATTTGTCAACATAATGAGCTTTTGTTACCATCATAGACATGACAGCCAACAAAAAGAATATAGTTCTTTTCATAATTATCAGTCTAATCTGGAATTGCGATAATGACATTTATTTGGGTAGAATAATCAGTAGTAACGAGTATGCCAACATTCCTGCTATTTATGGTGGCATTACCTGAATATTGAGTATAGATCTTGCCTTCGACTTTCTCCTGCTGCTTAGTAAGAATTGTTTTGTAGCGTTTCTCGGTCTCGGCTACAATGTCGCTGAGTTTGCTTTCTGAATATCCGACATACTGAACCATGTCGTAATAAAGACCAGGTGTTGATTCACGGAACATGTAAGAGATGCTACAGGTTCCATTGGTATTCGTGTACATTAGCATGTATTGGTCGTAGGTCAACTGCCAGGAACTTCCTGCCATGTAACTCTTAACCTGCTCTAAAGTTGCTCCCCAGTTGAAACATGGCTCAACATAGTCGGGCATCCCTTTACTTTCCTCTTGCGAGGTGGTTGTGTCATCATCGTCACCTCCACAACTGGTAAGCAACGGGACGCTTGTAATGGCAAACAAAGCCATTGACAGCAATGCAATTTTCTTTTTCATTTTGGCGATTCTTACGAGTTTATAATTCATTGTATAAAAGTGGACTGCTCTATCTGCCACACCTCGTAGAGTATCGCCAAACACTCGTCTATATGCACAGATAGGCAGCCCACGTAAATGAACTGCCGCCTGTGCCTCCATATAGACCCTATGTTTCAATTGGCGATTTTAACGAGGGTGAGACACATTCGTCGGTGCAAAGGTAC
>JAEEPF010000252.1 GCA_016284635.1 Prevotella sp. | reverse complement strand
CGTTCTATCTCCAGTCCGCTCATCAACTGACGATGAAGATGGAATAGATTACGAAGATGATGGCCAATACGACCAACACGCCGAAGATCCACTCCAGCACTTTCTTTCCACTGTCTTCCTGTTTCTTCTCATAGGCAACCTTCTTCTGTGTTGCCTTCGATGGTTTTGCAATTTGTGCCATAACTGTTTTTTTAATTAGGAATTAGAAATTAGGAATTAGAAATTATGATTACTTCTGCATCCTTCTTTTCAGAGTTCCTGTAATTTTTACTAATATATTAATGATCTCTTCATTATCTTTGACTATGGACTTATATTCTGCTTCTGATAAATAATCTCCCGAATATAAACGTTTCAGCCAGAACTTAGTCTCATTGGCCTCTTTCAATGCTATCGTAAGCTTTGTCAGAAAGTCCGCTTCACTCTGAGCATATTTGCTCTCTGCCGTATTTGCTCCTACACTCGTTCCACTTCGCAATACTTGCTTCAATATATCACCATTGCCTTCTTTCTTATTCTGAAGATATTTATACATCTTGACGATTCTATCACTAAAATCTTCTGTCTTCTTCAAAATAACATTCTCAGGTCTTTTCTGCATAATTAGGTAATCATAATTACTAATTCCTAATTTCTAATTCCTAATTTTCCTCTTCAGAGGATGGGAACTCCATCAGATAAGCCTTGATAAAGCCATCGATCTTACCGTTCATGACACTGTCGACATCACGGGTCTCGAAATTGGTGCGGTGGTCCTTCACACGCTTATCGTCGAAGACGTATGAACGGATCTGACTTCCCCACTCGATCTTCTTCTTGCCCGCCTCGATCTTTGCCTGCGCCTCTAAGCGCTTCTTCATCGCGCGGTCGTAGAGCTGAGATTTCAGCAGTGTCATCGCGCGCTCCTTATTCTTCGGCTGGTCGCGCGTCTCCGTATTCTCAATGAGGATCTCCTCTTCCTCGCCCGTATCAGGATCCGTGTACCAATAGCGCAGACGGACACCCGACTCCACCTTGTTCACATTCTGACCACCGGCACCGCTCGAGCGGAATGTATCCCACGACAGTTTGGCGGGATCGACATACACCTCGATGGTATCATCCACCAGCGGCGACACGAACACGGAGGCGAAGCTCGTCATGCGCTTGCCCTGAGCATTGAACGGACTGACACGCACCAGACGGTGCACCCCGTTCTCCGATTTCAGATAGCCGTAGGCATACTCGCCGCCCTCTATCTGCATCGTCACGCTCTTGATGCCGGCCTCGTCACCATCGAGCAGGTTCGAGATGGTCACCTTATAGCCGTGAGCCTCCGCCCAGCGCATATACATACGCATCAGCATCGAGGCCCAGTCCTGTGCCTCTGTGCCACCGGCACCGCTGTTGATCTTCATCACAGCCTCCATCGGATCCTCCTTCTGACGGAGCATATTCTTCAGTTCCAAGTCCTCGATGGCCTTGACGGCTTTGGCATAGGTTTCGTCGACCTCCTCCTCCGTCACCATCTCGTCCTTATAGAAGTCGAAGGCCAGCTGCAACTCGTCAGCCATCGTGCGTACCTCTTTATAATCGTCAATCCAGCGCTTGATGCCCTTCACCTTCTTCATCTGTTCCTCGGCCCTGACGCGGTCCTCCCAGAAGTCAGGCGCCTGGGTACGAAGATCCTCCTCTTCGTACTCCATCTGTTTCTTGTCAATCTCCAGATAACGGTGCAGTGCATCCGCCCGTTCTAATACATCTTTTAGTTGGTCTTGCGTAATCATGGGTGCAAAGTTAATATATTTTTGGCACGAATTACGCGAATTTCACGAATTTTATACTGCAAATCATTATTTTTCGTGTAATTCGTGTAATTCGTGCCAAATTATTTCTATCTTTGCACGCAATTAGATGTAACGGACAATTTTATGAAACAGAAAATCTTTGCAATGTTTGCAGCTGCGGTGCTTCTGCTAGGCATGGGCGCCTGCACAGACAAGAGTGACAACCCCTCAATCCCCAGCCAACAGGGAATGGAAGAGAGTCTCATCGGCTTGTGGTACGAGGAGTTCGAGTATGAGGACGTGACCGAGGACGGCAAGCCCTTCAACCGTGCCTTGATAGTAGTGGAGACCAAAGCCGACCACACGGGCTACGTCGCGCTGGCTGTGTTTGATGACGAATTCAACGAACCGCTCGAGATTTACGGCGGTCCGAAAGATGCACCGTTCACATGGCAGGTGACACCCGAAGGACGTATCATCCTGGCTGACCCAAACACGGGCTCGTCCATCATGTCGGCCCGTACACGCAGTGACGGGAATCACAGTGATTTTGTCGATATTGGTCAGATAGAGATGAATAGTTCGCAGGGGCGCATCGCTTTCAGCAATGCATCTCATGAAGGTTCGCTTACCAAGGCCGAAAGTGGTAAGAACGGTTTGATTCAGGACTGGATGGCGAAGTCGACCCTTCCTCGGGCCTGCATCACCGACAGCATCCCGGTGGAGATCTTCCCCGACTATATGAACTACGTGTTCAACTATCCTTCCATCGACCCCTTCGGCAATCCGTGTACACTCAGCGGCACCATCACGGTCGACAAGACGCTGATCAAGGACGATAAGCCCTACCACGGCATTCTGCTCTACAACCACTTCACAATCTACGCCACCACGCAGGCCCCGTCGCGTGGAGCCGTCGAGTTCCCGACAGGGGCGGCCTTCACCAACTTCATCGTCGTAGCACCCGACTACTACGGCTTCGGCATCACAGAGAAAGAGCCGCAGGCCTACTGTATCTCCCGTGCCAACGGGCGCGCCTCGCTCGATGCCTACCTCGCCGCCAAGCGGTTGATAGAAGACCTGCAGGTGAAGAAAGGCAACGACTTCGTCATCGCAGGCTATTCGGAGGGCGGGCAGACCACGATGGCCGTGCTGCGCGAGATTTCAGAGCGCCATCCGGAGATCAAGGTAAAGCGTGCCTTCGCCGGCGATGGTCCCTATGACATCAACTCGATGTACGATGCCATCACCCAGGGCTACACCGAGATGCCCAGCACCGTCTGCAACGTGCTCTATGCCTACAATCACTTCTGCCGTCTGGGTTACGACATCCACGACTATCT
>JAEEPF010000251.1 GCA_016284635.1 Prevotella sp. | reverse complement strand
TCCTTGGCAGAAGCCTCTATGTCATCCACCGTGTATCCTATGTGGTGGAATGTGCAATTAGCAATATTCATGTCTTCAAAACTTATTGTGGTGTACTTTCTTCTCGTCCCACTTATTTTTCGGTTCTGCCTCGGCAGCGGGATGACCGATGACGATGAGGTTCAGGGGTACGATATTCTCAGGCAGGGCCAGCAGCCGTTGCAGCTTGGTAATACGGCTCTGGAGGGGGAAGATGCCTGTCCATACAGCTGCCAGACCGATGGCATGGGCGGCCAACAGGATGTTCTGTGAGGCGGCAGAGCAGTCCTGAACCCAGTAGAGCGTGTTGTCCTCGCCCTCTATCTGGCTGATGCGTTCATAGAGTTGGATGTCGCCACAGACACAGATACAGGTGCATGTGTCGTTCATCATCTTCACATAGGGCAGCGAGGCCTTCAGCTGTCGTTTCGTCTCTACATCGTCGATGACCACGAAGTGCCACGGGTCGTAGTCCATTGCACTGGGGGCCGCCATCGCGGCATGGAGCAGTGTATCGATCTGTTCTTTACTGACCGGCTCATCAGTGAACCGGCGATTACTGACACGCGTCAGAATGTTGTTTAGTGCTTCGTTCTGTTTCATATCTCTTTATTGTATTTCAAAAACTTCAATTCTTCAAAAACTTCAATTCTTCAATTTTTCAATTCTTCAATTCTTCAGAAATGATAGCTGACACTCGCTGTCCACCATCGGCCCTGCTGCGGCATCAGGGGTGCGTCCATACCACCCCGATTGTAACGGGTGTTCAGCAGGTTGCGCACATTAAGGCCCAGCGTCAGCCTACCAATCTTATAATCGGCGCCGATGTTGAGGATGGCACGGGCATCGATGGAATGCTCTGCAGAGTACTCCTCAACCAGTTCTGTTAACTTTATATAGGCCTTCTCGAATCTCGGATCGTCCTGATCCAGGTTTATCAAGAATTCATAAAGCCTAGACCACTCACATAGCTGGTTGAGGTCTTCGAAATACGAGTGCTGCCTGCCCTCGAACAGAATATGTGTATGCAGTTTCAGCCTTGGTGTGACCTGCCAGCCCAGCACAAGGTTTGAGGTGATGGCTGGCGTACCGTTGTTGTCATCAACCGTGGGAGGTACATTCTGAACTCCCTTGAAAGATTCATTATATAGGAAAGACTTGAAAGTATGTACCCAAGTGAGATTCAGGTCGGCTGTAAAGCGTGGAAGCCTGTAGTTGGCCATCAGTTCCACACCGACTGAAACATGTTCTCCAGAGTTAAGTTTTGAAAACGTAGCTGCCTTGATCAGGTCATGTGCATGATTGTAGAAGCCGTTAACTTCGAAATGGAGTCCCTTCACCCAGTTGTGCCCCGCAAACGACAGTTGTAACGAATGTAAATATTCTGGTGACATGTCTCTTACCAGTTCAATATCAACCATATCATAAAAGAAGGAATACATCGTATTGTAAATGCGGTTGAGGTAAGAGCCGTCGACGAACGACTTGGAGTAGCTGAGCTTGGCGTTCCATTTCGGCCGTAGCAGGATGAGGGCGACACGCGGCGACAGCACGTTGGCATCCGTATCGTCGTAACGGTGCTTGTGGTCGAAGCGCAGGCCTGCATTCAATATCAGCGACCGCCATTGATGCTTCAGCTGGAGTGATGCATTGGCAGAGTTCTCGCGCCCAGAGACTAAACTAATTCGCGATAGCGGGATCTCATCTATGAAAAGCTCATAAGAATAGCCTAACTGATAGCGAATGTCATCCAGTTTGAAGTGTGAGTATTCTGCTCCGAACATCAGCCTTCCCTTGTGTTCTGAACCGAGCGCATAGTTGTAACCGCTCTTCAGCTGCAGGCCGAAGTTCTGATTCTGCCCATTCATGTATTGTGTCAGTCCATCATACAGTTCAAAGACTTCTCTCGCTTCGTTCTCTAATTCTAGGATGCTGGTCAGTTCTGCATTGGTACTTTCACTGAACACCTTGTATTGAGTGACGTCTTCCTTGTCGTAGGTAGCCGAAAGCCGCAGGCCGAACGGCCCCCACAAGTGTCTGTAGCTGAGATCCAGATGGTGCGCGCAGTTGGCAAAGCTGGGCGCTATGTCGTTGTTTGTCCGATACATACCTTGATTGTAGGCCCACGCGGATGTCGAGAAGGTATAGGGGGGCACCACCTGCGAGAAGCTGGTATTGTAGAGCAACTGCAAGCCTCTGTACCCTAACTGAAGGCCTATATCGTAGCTCGGCTTGTCGCCGACACGCCCTATGCTGATCGTGTTCACCGTATCGTTAGTGAATGAGGTGACCGACTGATGCTCCTCACTGACCGTACGCTTCTCACCAGCGTTGCGATAGCCGCTTATCCATGCCAGCACATCGAGGTCGAAATAGCGTTTGCCGAACAGGAGGTCGCCGCGCAGCTGCCCGTAGTTGCCGGCCTCAGCCTTGGCCACGAAGCCGTCCACGTCGGCTCCTTGCTTGGTAATGATGTTCACTACGGCCGTGAGGGCCACGCCGCCGTAGATCGACGACGCCGGGCCACGCAAGACCTCTATCTGTCGGATCTTCTCTAAAGAGATGCTGAAGTCGGGAGCTGCCGTGTTGGTGAAATAGCTGTTCAGCCGGTGGCCGTTGAGCAGGAAAAGGATCTTATCCTGCGATGTGCCATAGATATCCCGCATCCCGATGTTGATGTCCTGGTTGCAATCGACTATGTTCATGCCGGGCACGTAGGCCGCTAATACCTCCTGCAGGTTCCGCCCCCCGCTGTTACGGATCATCTCCTCGGTTATCAGCGTCGTCGGTACCGGCACCTCGTCCAGAGTCTCAGCCTGGCTCGAAGCCGTAGTCACCTTTGCCGTCATCCCCGCCCGCGTCTCATTGACCATGTTGACGAAGATAGGCGGGTCGTTGACCGATACACTATAATACGGATCCTCGGCGAGCATCATCTTCACATATTCTTCGGCCTTCTGCTCATCATAGTCAGAAATGCAGCTCATGGCTATAATCCTCAGGGCATCCCTCTTGAGGGTGCCCTTGAAGTTATCGAGATACAGCAGCAGTGTGTCGCGTGCTTCCTCCGTACGGCCTGTCTTCAAGTCGCTTTC
>JAEEPF010000076.1 GCA_016284635.1 Prevotella sp. | reverse complement strand
CAGCCTGATGGCGCAGGTTGATATGTCCTAAAGCATCTATCTCCTGATTGGCATTGTCCACATAGCTGAGCTGATCGACGAACCAGGCATTGCCATAGACATAGGGGTTCTGGATGGGCACAGTCTGACCACCCTCCAAGGGGAAGATAAAGTATTTCGCGTTGAGCATGTTCAACACGGGGAAGATGCTGTCGCCATTCACCTGTGTCATGTCACCACCAGCCTCTGAGACAGAACGATACAAGCGTTGCATCTCGGGATTGATATAACGCTCGACAAGTTCCTGGTAACGGCGCAGTTTGGCTGCATGGTAGCCACCGATACTCTTATGATAGTAGCTGGTTTCATTCTCGTTGAAGGTGTTCGAAGCAAGATTCAGCACACGGTAGTCAAGACTCTGGTCACGCAGGATCAGTTCGTCCGTCTGAGTCTTCTGCTGGGGAGCCTCACGCTCCGACTTCGGTACGAACATCTCGTCGTTCAGATAACGCTTGTTGACAATCCACAGGTCGAAGAGACAGAGCACGAGGATGCCTGCGACGGCATACATCTGCTTCAGTTTGCCGTAGTAGAAGAACAGCAGGATGGCCGTACCCATCAGAATGACCCAGAACGAACGCAGACAGTCGCTGGTGAACATCGCCTGACGCATCTCCGTCAGGTTCGCCATCAACGGTCCCACATGCTCTGCCGGCAGACTCTTCAAGGCATTCATCTCATTGGTGGAGATGAAACTGTCGAAGAACATCGTCGGAAAGAGTGCCATCAGCAGACAGACGCCGCCGGTGAGCGCGAAGGAGATGAGGAGATATTTTTTCGAGGAGTGAGGAGTGAGGAGGGTGGAGTGAGATTTGTCTGCAGCAGAAGTATTCTCACTCCTCACTCCACACTCCACACTCCTCAAGATTTCCCTCAGCGCCAGCATGGCAAGGAGGGGAATGGTGAACTCGGCAATGACCAGAATCGAGGCTACCGTCCGGAATTTCGCATACATCGGCATATAGTCGATGAAGAAGTCTGTCAGACCCATGAAGTTCTTTCCCCACGAGAGCATAATGGAGAGGATAGTGGCTGCCAACAAAGCCCACTTCACAGGGTCCTTCACGATAAACAGGCCAAGGATGAAAAGCATCATCACAAAGGCGCCCACATAGACGGGACCTGACGTGCCGGGCTGTTCACCCCAGTACTGACCTATCTGCTGATAGATGCTCATATAATTTGGATCGGCCTTGGCCATCGCCGTCTCGTTCGCACTCAGCGGCACAGACGCACCACCCTTCGTGTTCGGAATGAGTAACGTCCACGTCTCACCGATACCATAGCTCCACTGGGTGATATAGTCGCGCTCCAGACCACTGTTGGTCTGGTTCCCGCTGTTCTTCTTCACCAGTTCGCTCTTGCCACGCATCGACTCCTGACTGTACTGCCAGGTGTGATAGAGGTTGGAGAGGTTGATGCACAAACCGATGACACCACCCAACACACAGACCGCCGTCGCCTTCGCAAAGCGTTCCAGTTCGTGCTTGCGGATGGCATCCACCAGCCAGGCAATAATGAGGAAAAAGATGATGAACAGATAGTAATAGGTCATCTGCACGTGGTTCGCATTGATCTCAAGCGCCGTGAAGACAGCCGTCAGCAACAGGCCCCAAAGGTATTTCCCGCGATAGGCCAGCACCAGACCTGCAATCAACGGTGGCAGATAGGCCAGTGCCCACACCTTCCAGATGTGTCCTGCGGCGATAATGATGAGGAAATAGGTGGAGAAAGCCCAGAGAATCGAACCCAAGGCTGCCAGGTGTTGACGGAAATCGAAGGCTCTCAGCAAGATATAGAAGCCCAAAAGATAGGCGAACACGTACCACACATTTTCCGGCAACCACAGATGGTAGGCGTCAGCAGCCTTCGACAACAGATTGGTGGAGCCATACGACGGTGCCATCTGATAAGTCGGCATACCACTGAACAAGGCATTCGTCCAACGGGTACGTTCTCCAGTACGATCCAGATACTCGATTCCCTCCTGCCCTGCCCCACGACCGGCGGAGGCATCATGCCGATAAAGGATGCGCCCCTCGATGTCGGCAGGGAAGAAATAGGCGAACGCCAACACGGCAAAAAATAGCACTGCCAACACGTCGGGCAGACACTTCTTCAGACTTTGAACTTTGAACATTAATCCTTAAACTTTATATTTTGCGTGCAAAGTTACGAAAAAATATCCACTAAGGACACGAAGAACACAAAAATATTCCTTAAATTCGTGTCCTTTGTGTCCTTTGTGAATAAAAATTAGTATCTTTGCAGTCGAAATATGGAAGAAAACATCATCACCAGCGTCCAGAACGCCCGTATCAAGCACGTCGTGGCCCTGCAACAGAAGTCATCGCTGCGCCGCGAGGAAGGTCTCTTCGTCGTCGAAGGGCAGCGCGAGATTGAGCATTGTATTGAAGGCGGGTATGAGGTGGTGGAAGTGTATAAAAGGAGTCAGGAGTCAGGAGTCAGGAGTCAGGAGTCAGGAGTCAGGAGTCAGGAGCCAGAAGTCAGGAGTCAGGAGTCAGGAGTCAGGAGAGAAGTAGAATACCTTGTTTCACCGCAGGTGTATGAGAAGATGGCGTATCGTGGTAGTACAGAGGGAATGATCGCTGTGGTCAAGTGCAAAGACCATCAATTATCAATTGTCCATTATCCATTATCCATTCAAGACAATCCACTCGTGGTTGTCTTGGAAGGTGTGGAGAAGCCCGGCAACCTGGGAGCCATCCTGCGCAGTGCCGATGCCGCCAACGTGGATGCCGTGATCGTCTGTGACCCGCTGACAGACCTCTATAACCCCAACTTGATTAGGGCCAGTATCGGGGCTGTATTCACAGTACCAACGGCCGTCTGTACCTCTCTGGAGTGCATTGCCTTCCTCAAGGAAAGGAAGATCAACATCCTCACCGCCCAGCTTCAGGACTCGTATGAGTATTACGACTACGACATGACAGGCCCTACCGCCATCGTGATGGGAACGGAATCCACTGGACTTACCCAACAGTGGCGCGAGGCTGCCGATGCCCATATCCGCATCCCCATGCTCGGCCGTCTCGACTCTCTCAACGTCAGCGTTTCTGCCGCCATCCTCATGTACGAGGCCGTCCGGCAACGGAAGGCTTCCGCCCCCTAAGTTAGGGGGCAACGGGGGTCTGAACAGGCGCAGATCTCTGGTTAAATAACAGAACAAATAAAAAGGTTTGATAAACGCTTGTTCAGACCCCCATCCCCCTAACTTAGGGGACACACGCAATGAAAATAGGAATGATTGTAGCGATGGAAAAGGAGCTGAAGCAGCTCCGTCCATTATTTTCTGAAGACAAAGTGATCCTGCAAAAGAGCGGTATTGCCACCGTCAACGCTGCCATACAGACAGTGGAGATGATCCGCCAGTACAAACCTGACTGCATCATCTCCAGCGGATGCGCTGGCGGTAATGGCGATGACATCAACCTGCAGGATGTGGTGGTAAGCTCTGAACTTACATACCACGACGTGTATTGCGGCAAGGCCATCGACGACACCACCGTTTATGGACAGGTACAAGGCCTGCCCGTTCGCTATCAGGCCGATCCTTATCTTCTGGAGAAAGCAAAACTGACTGGTGCGAAGCCCGGACTCATCGTCACCGGCGACTGGTTTGTGGATACCAAGGAGAAGATGCGCGAGATTGTGGGACATTTCCCCGAGGCAAAGGCCGTCGATATGGAGTCATGTGCCATCGCGCAGGTGTGTTATATATATAAGGTGCCATTCATCTCCTTCCGCCTCATCAGCGACATCCCCTTGCGCGACACCGACGCCTCACAATACCACAATTTCTGGGACACAGTCGCTGAGAAGTCCTTCCAAGTCACCAAGACTTTCATCGAGAGCCTCTAAGCGTCGGCAAACTGCCGACCGTCGCTCAGTGTCACCTGTAGCTTCGTGTACTCTGAGTGGAAGTCATTCTTCAGACGGTCCAGATAGCGCCGACACTCCCAGTGGCACATGGGAAGATCGTGGAGCAAGTAGTTGCCACACGTCTCTGGCGTCGTGGCAGGCACCTCCTTCTGGGTGAGGATCCACGCTAAGCACTCGATAGTCAGTTGGCGCATATCCTCCACCGAATACTCACCTGTCATGATGATATACATACCCGTCAGACAGCCCATCGGCCCCACATACACGACATCATCCTTCACCTGTGAGTTGCGGAACCAGGTGGCCATCAGGTGTTCCATGCTATGCATGGCAGCCGGAGCCACGGCAGGCTCTTGGTTGGGTTCCGTGATACGCAGGTCAAACGTGGTAAAGCCCTTATCCACACGCGACACATAGATACCCGGCTTCAGACGGGTATGGTCGATGGTAAAACTCTGAATAACTTCCATATCTTCTTGTTTGTTTTTGTTGCATCTTAGTGGAGGCTCACGTAGTCGGCAGGCGTCATGCCCGTCTTCTCCTTGAACTTCTTCTGGAAATAGGTACGGTCGCTGAAGCCACAGTGCTCGGCAACGCTCTCATTGCTCCAGTCCGGATGCTCCTTGAGCACCTGTTTCGCCTCGTCGATGCGCAGAGACGTCATCCACTCGCTATATTTATAATTCTGCTGCTTGAGCCAGGCCGACAACTGATACTGCGGAATACCGATCTCTGCAGCAACGCTGGGCATATTGATACCACTCTTCAGATAGCCGCCACGCTCTATCCACCTCTCCACGGCACGCCCTACCCGCAGGTCAGTCTCCGAGTCAATAGGCTGCTGTTCCGTTGCCTTTACGGCCGCCTCTTCCTCTTTCCTCGCATTCTGATCGGCCTCCATCACATATTTGGAAGCCGAACTGACCACGTAAAGACCAAAACTGTCGACGAAATAGAAGAAGCCACAGAGGGTGAACAATCCGTAGAGCGCCAGAGGCAAGCCATTGGAGAAGATGACGACAGGGGCGAAGAGTGCCATCAGTGCCAAGAGGACCATGCTCAGTTTCATCCACCTCAGCACACCGTATGCATCACGGTCGAAATAATCATCCAGGGCATAGTGCAGCTGCCGCATCTCATACATATGACGTATGAAATAGTACAGTTGCATAGCCGCAAAAAACAAGGTAGACCCGATCTGTGGCCACGAGACCTCCTGTTCTTTCGCCATCAGCGGATGACCGTCTGTCGACAAACCGATATATAATAATGCCAAGGCCGGGATCCATGCGAAGAGACCTAGCCAGCGGTCGAGCCATGTCACACGCCATTCACGCAACAGATACAAGATACCAAGCGACATCATCGCAGAACAGGGAATGAAACACGACACGTTCAGCGCCACGGCCTGGGCGACATGCCCTGTCGTACGCAGTCCCAGCACCATCTGAGCCAGGAACTGCAGGCCGAGCAGACCCGTGCAGCCCACCATCAGCCACCGCACGCGGTTCAACGTTTCCCTACCCACCGACCTGACGGACAGTAGCATCAACTTCACGGTGAGGAGCGCCATGATCAGGAACCCTGTAAACTGCATTTGTGACATAACCGGTGCAAAGATACAAGAAAAATCTGAAATAACAAGCGAAAAAGTGTGAAATTTACCATAATTTTCACACCTTAATAGTGTACATTTCACACCATTGTTGTTTTTTTCACACTTTCATTCAATAATTATTCGTACCTTTGCATCAGAAATCATAACCGCATCATAACCGAGAGATACAAAAGATTTAACCGAACCATTAAAACCATGTATTAGTTTCAATCGTAGAAAGATTGTTTTTGATCGATCAATGGCGTGCTTAGTAAAAACTAGCACGCCATTTGGTTTATTATAACACGAATTACCACTCGCTCGGCTTTGCCGCTTGCTACCAACGGGACGCAAGAATTATCCATGAATTGCTGCGCGCAGCATTATATGAAAATTAAATGGCCGCTCGGCTTTGCCGCTTGCTACTGAAGGGACGCAAGAATTATATGTTAAATAGAAATCATCCCTAATTATTGTTTTATCGTCTAACGCTGAATACTCGCTTTCTTGCGCTGGTCGTGGTCGAGGATGGTCTTACGCATACGCATCGACTTCGGGGTGACCTCAACAAGTTCATCCTGCTTGATGTACTCGAGACATTCCTCCAACGACATCACGACTTTGGGGATGATGCGGGCCTTCTCATCAGTACCGGAGGCACGGACATTCGTGAGTTGCTTGGCCTTGCAGACGTTGACAACAAGGTCGTTATCGTGGACATGCTCGCCCACCACCTGTCCGGCATAGACATCCTCACCCGGATCAATGAAGAACTTGCCACGATCCTGCAACTTGTCGATGGCATAGGCAAAGGCGTTGCCGGTATCCATTGAGATCATCGAACCATTGACACGGCGCTCTATCTCACCCTTGTAAGGCTGATACTCCTTGAAGCGGTGGGCCATGATAGCCTCACCCTGACTGGCCGTCAGCACGTTAGTACGTAAACCGATAATACCACGAGATGGGATATCAAACTCTATGTTGACACGCTCACCCTGACTCTCCATCGAGGTCATCTCACCCTTACGACGGGTAACCATATCGATCATCTTCGAGGAGAACTCCTCGGGCACGTTGATGGTCAGCTCCTCAATGGGTTCGCACTTTATCAATTGAGAATTGACAATTGATAATTGAGAATTATTGCCTGACGCCGCAACGGAATTATCCATTATCAATTTTCCATTTTCCATTTTTCCGTAACGGAAAATGACCTGGGGCTGGCCCACCTGCAACTCATAGCCCTCACGACGCATAGTCTCGACGAGCACGGAGAGGTGAAGCACACCACGGCCTGAGACAATCCACTTATCGGTAGAATCCTCGAAAGGCTCGACACGCAGGGCGAGGTTCTTCTCGAGCTCCTTCTCCAGACGGTCGTTGATATGGCGGGAGGTGACAAACTTACCCTCCTTACCGAAGAAGGGCGAGTCGTTGATGGTAAAGAGCATCGACATCGTGGGTTCATCGATAGCGATGGGTGCCAGCGGCTCCGGGTTCTCCAGGTCGCAGATAGTGTCGCCGATCTCAAACTTATCCAGTCCGATGACGGCGCAGATATCACCACAGTCCACGGAGTCGGTTCTCACATGACCCATACCCTCGAAGGTGTGGAGTTCCTTGATCTTCGTCTTCTCAAGACTGCCGTCACGATGGGCGATGGTCACCTGCATACCGTCCTTCAGGGTACCACGATGCACGCGGCCCACGGCGATACGGCCCTGGTAGCTCGAGTAGTCGAGCGAGGTGATGAGCATCTGCGGGGTGCCCTCGATCTGCTGGGGAGCAGGGATCACCTCGATGATCTTATCTAATAAATAGGTGATATTGTCCGTGGGCTTACGAAAATCTTCACCCATCCAACCGTTCTTGGCGGAGCCATACACCACGGGGAAGTCCAACTGATCCTCTGTGGCGTTGAGGGAGAACATGAGGTCGAACACCATCTCGTAGACCTCCTCTGGCCGGCAGTTGGGCTTGTCGACCTTGTTCACCACAACGATGGGCTTGAGCCCGATCTGAAGGGCTTTCTGGAGCACGAAGCGCGTCTGGGGCATCGGGCCCTCGAAGGCATCGACGAGCAACAGACAGCCGTCGGCCATATTGAGCACGCGCTCCACCTCACCGCCGAAGTCGGAGTGTCCCGGGGTGTCGATGATATTGATCTTGACGCCCTTCCAGTTGATACTGACGTTCTTTGAAAGAATGGTGATGCCTCGCTCACGCTCCAGGTCGTTAGCATCCAACACCTGATTGCTGAGGTTCTGTCCCTCACGGAAGAGATTACCTGCGAGCATCATCTTGTCCACGAGTGTCGTCTTACCGTGGTCTACATGCGCTATAATGGCGATATTTCTGATATCCTGCATACCTATTTATTATAAAAGCGGGTGCAAAGGTACGAAAAAAGCCACAGATTACACAGATTTTTAAGAAGATTTTTCGATTATTCGTGTTAATCAGTGAAATCTGTGGCAAAAAATTTGGCTGATTGTGAAAATAGTTGTACCTTTGCAGCCGCATTTCGGAAAATCCGGAGCATCCGACGACGTAAACCGGCTGGTGATTAGGCCAGAATCGCGTCTGAAGGATGTATTTGCAAACAACATTTAATCACATTAAAAATTATGTATTTAGACAAAGCCAAGAAGCAGGAGATCTTCGGTCAGTATGGCAAGAGCACTACCGACACTGGTTCTGCAGAGGCACAGATCGCCCTCTTCAGCTATCGCATCTCTCACCTGACAGAGCACCTGAAGAAGAACCACAAGGACCACAACACCGCCCGTTCGCTGACGATGCTCGTAGGTAAGCGCCGCAAGCTGCTGAAGTATCTCTACAATAACGATATCAATCGTTATCGTGCTATCATCAAGGCCCTCGGCCTCCGCAAGTAAGCAAATTAGCAAATTAAAAAGCCTCGCAAGTTGCGAGGCTTTTTTATGTTCTAACGATTCAGAAACGATTCCTACTATTCTGGTTTGAAGGTCGTCGTGAAGGTGATGATCTTCTTTTTGGCAGCATCATAGTATCTCAGGGCGACGGGCTCACCGGCCTTCTGACAATAGACTGTCAATGGCGAGAAGGTCCCCTCCTCCATCGTTCCGACACCCCGGCACTCCCGGCCAACGAAGGCACCGATCATGTCACCGCAATTTAACGCATTTTCGACTTCAATTAACGCATTTTCTACATCCTTTGCTATCGTTTTAACGACAACTTGGACAACAAAGACAACTTTTTGCCTACGACGGCAACTGCCGTCTGCGGGGTTCAAGTCCCTGCCGCCATACGACCAGAGGTCGAAAAAAGTTGTCTATGTTGTCTAAGTTGTCGTTTATAATCTCGGAGTCTAAGTTGTCGTTTATCTACGCGCCAAGGGCGCAATGGGGTCTGGAACCTTTGCGCCCTCACTTGGGTGTGGTTCATATACCCCTTGACTATTATACATCTTCTATAGAGTCAGGCTAGTCCTTGGTGTCAGTCTGCTCAATGGGACGGATATAGTCCGAAGCACGCTCCGAAGAGATAACGGTTCGTCCCAGCTGCCGCTCCAAGTCGTCACGGGTATTCTTGGCAATCCGTCCGCCGGCCTGAGCTGCTTGGCGACTCTCCTTCATGCCCTGCGCATTACGCTCCTTCGATATCTCCGTAGTGGCCACCTCGGCCAGCGTGTTCAGCGCCAGTTCCACGTTCGTCATGTTGTCACGCAGATTCTGCTTGGTCAGTCCCTTATGACGTTTATATTCGCCAGTAGTCATGCCGCTCCACCCCTTCGTGAGTACGTTAGTCAAAATGGCGAAGTCTTTCGGTTCATGGATGCCTGAGCGGTGCCACTCGTCGGTCAGTTCCTTACGCATCTCGATGGAGCGCATACGTTCGTTAATCCAGCGGTCACTGTAGCCTTGGCGGCGGTAGTCTTCAACGGCCATCTGGAACGTCAGTTCGGGGTCTATCATCTGATCGATACGTTGAGCGCCCACCTCAGCGAGCCACTTCTTCACCGGCTCTGCCTTCTTCGACGGGATGCTCTGGATAATGCGGAAAATGCCCTTGAGATCAGAGGCAGTGATCTTGCGATGTTTGCCGTCAGGGGCAAGCATCTCAACAGGGGTACAAATTGTACCCCAATTGGAATTGAGTTCAGGATCGCGTGCACGCATCTTCTTGATGTATTGCTTCACGTCTTCACTGTCGGTTAATACCTGAACTACGTCTGCTACAGCAAAGTAGTACTTCTCTTCTTTTTCGTTCCATACTATTCGTACCTGCTTGCCGTCGAATAGTTTTATCAGTGTCTTATCAGCCATACAATTGTTTTTAAGTGATTAAATTTACGGTCAACTTCTGTTCACCGCTGCAAAGGTAAGAAGATTATTTGAAACCGCCAAACTTTTCGGCAGAAATATTTATAGAGAAAATCCCCTCCTGAATTCAGAAGGGGATCATGCAATTTGTCGTTGTGACGGAAGCCTTAATTGGTCTTCAACCGACTGATGTCGCGACTCGGCAATGCTCGAGCGAACTCGGCATTGCGCTCGCTGCTCCATCAGTTCTGGTCCATGTCGTCGCCGTCGCCGCTGGACTTGGTGAACAGCTTGCTCACAACCTCACTCGACTCACCGTCCTTGATGGCGATGGCCTTCACGGTCGTGGTGTCACTCAGGGTGATTGCCTCACTGTAGAGCGTGCTCTCAGCTGTCGGTGTCGAGCCGTCGGTGGTGTAGTGGATCTCAGCACCGGCAGGGCCACTCATGCTCACCGAGGTAGTCTCAGCAAACGGAGTCGTGCCGCTGATCGTGGGAGCAACCATTGTTGCAGACTGCTCGCTACCGTTTTGTGAGCCGTTCTGCGAGCCGCCGTTAGAGTCGCCGGTGTTGGTGCCCTCGCCCGTGCCGTTGTCGTCGCCCTGTTCAGGCTCCTCCACGGTACCCGGATCGGTACTGGTCACACGCTTCACGATCTCACCGTTGCGGTCGTAGCAGGTGATGTTGATGGCCGTGTTGGCCAACTCCTCCTTCAGCGCCACCGTCGGGGTGAAGACGATGCGACGGGTACGGATGAGACTCGACTTGACGTCGTTCACGTCAGCCACTGCTTTCGCGGACAAGCCAAAACGCATGTTGCCGAGTCCGGGCAGAGCCACGCTGTGACCCTCCGTAGCCCACGCCTTGATCACTTCGCCGGCCCCTTTCCAGCAGGCCTGCATCACGCCCTCGCTCACACCGGAACGAATGGCAGCCTCTTTGATCACCTTGTCCTGATCGAGCGTCGAATACAGGTCAGGGACCATCACATAACGGTACACTTCTGGACCGTCCTTGGAGAACTTAAGCTTCTTCTCCTTCGCTTTGATCTTTAATGCCATAGTTCTTAAAATTTCATGGTATTAAACTATCGTCCGGCCAACTACATCGGGTGGCCGATTCCCGCCTTTTAAATATGGTACAAAGTTACGAAAAATAATTGAATTACGCAAATATTTTGGCAATTATTTTACTGAAAATGCAAAGTTTTTTACGAAGCCTTCCAACACTTTTTCGATGGCTTTCAAAAAAGTGTTGGAAGGCTTCGCAGCAAGAAATACATCGGCATGGCTTGTGTTACACATTGAGAAGAGAAAATGATGTGTAACAGATGTGTAGCAGATGTGTAACAGAACAGACAGGCCTGACTTTCAGATAGTTATATCCATTATTCTACATCTGTTACACATTTACACTTAAAAGTCAAAAAGTTAAGGGTCTAAAAGAAAAAAGAAGAATTAGGCGAAGAGGAATTATATGAAGTGTAACATGTGTATCTGTAACAGGACAAAAAAAGCCCGCTCCGAGTGGTGAAACTCGAAGCGGGCAAGAACAAGAGAGAGGAGATTAGAAGCTCTTAACGTCTTCTTCCGAATCATCGCCAAACGGCAGATCCTGCTGCTGCGGCTCGGTCTTATCAGCTTCGGCTGCAGCCTTGGCCGACTGCACATAGTAGTATGCCTTTTGCTGACCGTTCTCATCACGCTTGACCCAGCGTTCACCATCTTTATCCTTGTGGGTAATGGCGACAGGGTTCAGGCAGTTGATGTGTTCGGCAAGCTGACAGTAGGCGTTCAGATGCTGGGTCATCGTCTTGGGCGGCCAACCGAACTTCGTTTCCTGATTGAAGTCGGAAAGTACCGTCTCGGCTTTCAGTTCGCAGTCCAGATGTCCACTGTCCTCTGCAAAGAACTCGTCGGCCCACTGCTTGAAGTCCTTACCGACAGCCGCCAACTGTTCGCGACGTTCGATACGGTTCAATGGTGGCATGATGCGGCGGCAGCCCGGTTTCAGCGAGAGGTAGAATCGCACGCACTGGGTCATCAGTGCCAGATCGAGTTGCCAGTCCTTTTCGTCGTATTCCGTGCCCATCAGGTTCTGACCGAAATCGTCGCGGATGGAGCGCGTCTCGCGGTAGTCGTTCTGTGGGGTCTGCACGTGGTAGTAGTCCGAGAAGGGCTGCGGCCAGATGCGTCCTTCAGTCGACGGATCATGACGTGAGAGGGTGAAGTTAGTGCCAAGACCGAACTTCGGACTCTGGCTGAACGGGATGACGTAGGAGTGGCGGTTTTTCTCCTCCACACGGAAGTCGCCCGTCACCATACCGTAGATGAAGTTGTAGTTGAACTTGCGCGGGCATTCGTCGATGAGCACAATGTCTGTGTCAGGTGTCACCCCGTCGAAGATGAAGCGAGGATCTCTGAAAGACGTTGTGGCGGCATCGATGATGAATGCCTTCACCATCTTGGTTATGGCACGATAGTAGAACGATTTGCCTGAGCGTCCGTTGCACTCGTCAACGTTCTCGGCCATCGTGCTGTCCTGGCAGATGGTGGCCCAAGCTTCTGACTCCGACTTGTTGCTCGTCAGCAGGTAACCCATATTGGCCAGTCGACTGGCCAGCGAGAGGTGTTCCTCAGCTTGCTCTTCGGGAGTCAGTTCCAGACCGCCCTCATCGACTTTGCGCCAGTAGAGACGACAAGTGTTGATGAGGAAACGGAGCAGTTTGCACTGTTCGGCACCTTCCGAGAACTGTACGATGTAGCGCCCGTCCTCGTCGGTTGTGACTGCGAACATATCGGGCACGGCGTAATAGTCATGCTGGATGATGTTCTCCTCCCACACGAAATGGTTGGCGGGGTCACTGTAGCGGTGCGTCTTGATGCCGTCGGCCGAAATCTCGACCCAGCAGTTCCTGAAGTGGAAGAACTGGGTTGTGGCAGTACCTTTGCGGAAGTCGAGGTCGTCACGCTCACGCAAAGTGCTGACAGTGTTGGTTGGCAGGTCGTGGCTACGCAGCACCTTATCCTGTAAGGCTTTGGGCAGTCCCTGCTGTTCCATCCACTGCTTCAGGAAACCGACGATGGCCTTGGCTGTGACCTGCTGCACCTTGATACCATCGATGCGGATGTACAGCGGCTCCTTGCGCGACTCGTCTTTGAGCGTGTAGAAACCGTTCAGTTCCAAAAAGTAGTTCAGTGATGTGAGCGACAGGTTGTATTGCACGCCCTGCTTGGTATTCCACTCCGACCAGAACTGGGCACTAACGGCTCGGGAGATAAGCTGCTCCATGGCCTTTTTCGACGGGTTCAGACGGCGGAAGTCACGCAGGTCCTTGCACTGTCGGCCACGGTTGTCATGGAGTCCGCCCATGTCGCTGGGATTGAGCCAGGCAGTGTGGATGCCGAGGATGTGGAGTGCCAGTTGACGGCCACATTTCACGCCGGTGTCGTCGATGTCGGGGATGTTGACCAGGCGGTGGCAGTACTTCCTCAACATCCAGTAGTCTGCTTCAGAGAGTCCCTTCACCTCGCTATCAAGCCACACGGCCAGATAGCCCATAGCCAAGGCACAGACGGCATCGGAACCGCCGCTGACGAGCAGCAGTACGTCGAGTTTCTCTTCACCACGCTCCTCGAAAGCCTTGCGAACAGCCTGTATGCCGTATAGATAACGCGCACGAGGCTTCTGTCCGGCAATGAGGAAACGATGGGCCTTGTCGTAGTTCTTGGGCTCGTAGACCTTGTAGAACGTCTGCTGACGACCCTGTTCGTCGGTGTAGTCGCAACGCTCGGCAAAGATGGGATAAGTAGGCGTAGGTCGACGCACGTACACCTTGTCACCCTTGGGGATGCGCACCTCGGTAACGGCGCTCCAATCGTAGGTGGTCAGATGCTCTGGTTTGGTACCCTCGCCCCAGCAGGTGAGGTCGATGCCGTTGAAACCATCAAGAAGCGAGACACTGGGCAGGGCACCGATTTCCTCGGGGCTGGCTGCACGTACTTCCGTGTCGGGCTTGTTGACGCTCTGTTTCAACTCCTCCTGAACGCCGTAGCGCTCGGCCAGTTCTTCCAGAGCCATGCGGAACTTGTCCTGACCATAGCCACGTTCCCAGAGGTAGAGGTCGACGGGTGAGAATAATCCGCCACCCTCACCCATGCCGTAGTCCTTCACGTGCCAATAAGGCCGCTTCTGGTCAGGCGGATAGACGAATGCCGACGGCGTCTTCTCGTCAGGTCGAAGGCGAAATGCCTTCTTGTTGTTAATCACTGCATCATCAGCCTGAGGTAGCAGGTCTCTGATGATGTCGAGTCCACCGCTTGATGCGTCATAGACTCTTGAGATAAGATCTTTTGTTGTCATGTGTTATTGATCTTATTTTTGTGAAAAAATGGATTAACCATCTTCAGCCGGCCAAATGATTGGTGAGGTTTGCTCCCCGTCACAAAAACAAAATGCACCCGGAGGGAGTCTTCTCCGAGTGCGAAGTTAAGCATTATTTCTTCAACGGCAAAATCCGGGTGGTCCCGATTTTAACACCCTTTCTTTTATTATAATATAACTTCGTTATAATTTTCTTTAGGTTACATGACGGTGCATCCCCCAATTATTAACAAGTTTTCGGCATTATTAACCCAGAGGGCATGAAAAATCTGAAAAAAGATACCTTTTTGCTTGGTATTTTCGATTATTTTTTGTAACTTTGTAGCGTGGAAAGGAGAAGGACGGAAGTCCTCAGAATGCCACAGAAGTAACCCTAATTATTCACCATTTAAAACATTTAAAGTTATGAACAAGACTGTTAAGACGATCCTTCAAGTGATCAGTTACGTCATCACCCTCATCCTGGGTGCTGCAGGTGGTGCCGTGATGTAAACATCAAGGCCATGGAAAACCAGAAAGGCTTCAAAATTTCCCAGTACGCCTGTGCGGTATTGCTCATTGTGAGCAGTATCGCATTGGTGGCGTATCAGGTAGTCGTGATTGATGACGTAGCAAGTGGGCTGCTCTATTACGTGGCGCAGTCGTTCCTACTCGCAGGATCAATCTTCGGACTCGACCAGTACATCAGAATCATTAACAAGTACTATAAAAATTAGAAATTAGGAATTAGAAATTATGATTACCGAGATAAACAATATAAGGCTCTCCAAGCATTTTATGCTGAGTGAGTTTCTCAACCTCAGGAAATATCCTCAGAACATCCCGTCGATGCAGGTAGTCGTCAATCTGACCTATGGCTGCCATCTGCTGCTGGAACCGGCACGCGTCGTAGCCGGACCGCTCATCGTCAACTCAGGGTTCCGCAATCCCGAAGTCAACCAAAGAGTTGGGGGTGTCCGTACATCCCAGCACCTTATTGGCCAGGCTGCCGACATCCGGCCTCAGGACCCCTCGCAGTTTTGGAATCTCGTCGAATTCCTAAAAATCTGCGAACACACCGACCAACTGCTCACAGGCAATGGCTGGTTCCACATCTCCTGGAATCCCCTTGCGCCGCCCCGCCACTACATCAGAGTAGGGTATTACAAATGAACCCTAAAAAAAAAGCCACCTTTGCGAGGTGGCTTTCAAATGGAGCCTTATAGCTGTTTGACGGGGAGGATGTTGAAAATGCGTTATTTTATGTCGCAAATTAACGTACTTTCAACTTCAATTACCGCATTTTCCACATCCCTTGCTATTATTTTAACGACAACTTAGACAACAAAGACAACTTTTTGCCTACGACGGCAACTGCCGTCTGCGGGTCTGCGCTCTCCAGAAGTATATAAATTGTTAAATAATGAAAGAAATTATTGAAAAAATTCCCGCATTTGGGAATCTTTGTGTAATTTTGCCGCAAAATAAAGTTTGAACTATGCAAATTATATTTGACGATAAGGATTTAGAAGAACTTATCACGACGGGGAGCAACAGCAAGTACAAGAAATATACCCGCGGAGCGCATACTCTTCCGCGAATTTGATGGCGGCATTAGAATAACAGTTTTAAGTTTAGATGATACTCACTATGGCAACAAGAAATGAAAACCCAGCACCTTTCATGGCGGTTCATCCTGGGATGATGATCAAGCCGGAACTTGACGAGCGTGGTATTAGCCAGAAACAATTTGCCGAGATGCTTGGGACTCAGCCCTCACATCTGAGCGAAGTGCTCAATGGGAAACGTGCTCTCACAACAGAATTAGCAATGAAGATAGAAAGCACAATCGGGCTTCCGGCAAAAATCCTGCTGTCAGCCCAGACACTGTATGAACTGGAGTCGGCCAATAGCAGTAATGCTGAGGACAAACAGCATGAGACAGTTGCAGTCACCATTCCCGTTCGCGACCACGGTCTTCTTCAAGAAATTGTACGTAGGTTCGGCTGGGCTTGCGTATTCTGATGTCTGAGTACCAATAGTCGGGTGGCAGTCAGCACCAAGAGGGTGTGTCAAAATAGGCACATCCTCTTTTTTTGTTTACCAATCGTCAGTCAGGACGGATCTGACGATCTTGGTTGCTGTTTTTCATTTTCTCATCATTTATAGTACCAGACTGGCCAGAAAGG
>JAEEPF010000250.1 GCA_016284635.1 Prevotella sp. | reverse complement strand
ATGCCGCATTCTTAGAACCGCCGCTGATGTTCAGGTCGTGGTTGTGCTTGAAGCCTGCTTTGCGCGAAATACCGTCTAACCAGTTCGTGTCATAGCCAAGGTATTCCTGTGCGGTCTTGCCATAGATCACATCGTGCGTATCCATAAAGTCTGCCTTCTTGCTCCATTTCGAGAAAGTGACATAACCACTATAGTTGACTTCTGCATGGCTCTCACGCTTGCCGGTCTTGGTGGTGATGAGAATCACACCGTTGGCACCACGGGTACCATAGATGGCGGCTGCAGAGGCATCCTTCAGCACGTCAATGGAGGCAATGTTCTCTGGTGCAACAGTTGTCAGGTCTCCCTCAATACCGTCAACCAGGATCAGCGGCGTCAGATTACCAACAAGTGTGGTAATACCACGCAGACGGATGGAGGATTTTGCCGTAGGACTACCGCTGGCGTTGATTACCGTCAGACCTGCGATCTTACCTTTCACGAGTTCTGCAGCATCGCCGATCTTACCCACGTTGAAGTCCTCAGCCTTCACAGAGGCAACGGCAGAGGTGACATCACCCTTGCGCTGGGTGCCGTAACCGATGACGACGACCTCATTCAACAGGGCGTTGTCTTCCTGAAGGGTCACGTTGCTGCCGGCCTTCACTTCCTGATTGATGAAGCCGATGTAGCTGATGACGAGTACGGCGTTGCTGCTGGCAACGTTCAGAGAGTAGTTACCTTCAAAGTCGGTAACGGTCGCGTTCTTGGTGCCTTTCTCAGTCACCGTGGCGCCGATGATCGGCTCTCCCTTGGCGTCTGTGACAACACCTTGCACTTTCACTCCTTGCTGAGTAATCTCAGCAACGGCTGGTGATGTGCTTTCTGCGGCGTAGGCTCCAAGAGCCCCGCCCAGCAAAAGCAAACATAAGAAATGTTTCTTCATACCAATTTGTTTTTTAGGTTTATTGATTTTGTGATACATATTGTTTATATTATTTTTGGCGCGGATTCTTGCGTCCCTTTGGTAGCAAGCGGCAGAGCCGAGTCCACGGATTAACACGGCTTTAGTTAACTTTCCATTCGAGGACGCCGCCAGACTCTCCTTTGCGGAGCTTGGCGAGAATCTTGAGGCCTGTGGTGCGGACGGGCTTGAAGTCGACGCTGTTGTAGCAGTCCTTCAGCACGGCGTAGGGACTGTGGTCTTCCACTTCCTGCCACTCGCCCTTGGCATCTTTGTAATAGAGCGTCCAGGATTCGGGCGTTCGGAAGTTGCCGTCGTAATGGTCGAAGTCGAGCCAATACACTTGTACGTTGCTGACCTCGTACTCCTTGTCAAACTGATAGGAGATGGCTTCGACGGTGCCTTGCTTCAGCCACCAGTAGTGATAGGGCTTGGAAACATCAGAAGAGCGCTTGGGCTCCCACTGGTCGTTCACACCGCCTGCCCAGGAGTCGGTAGGAGCCGTCTCAGGGGCATCGTTCTGGATAGGGCCGCGATTGCTGAAGGTCTGTGCCTTCGAGGCGATGGTCTCTAAAGGAGTGGCAACAGCCTGTGCAGGGGTGTTGGCAATCCAGATCTCCATCTGCTGGGGACCGCGATTGTTCCAAGTAGAGTATGGGATGGCGCGGAACTTCACGTCTTTGATGCTTCCGTCCGGCTGCAGTTCCTTGGCATCGCCGCTGAGGGTCATCACACCATTGAGGAGACTGGCATCGTAGGAGGCGCTGATCTTCGAGGCATTGAGGATATATTTGTTGAACACCTTCCCGTCGGCCTGATCTTTTCCCTCAAGACAGAATACGATAGGTCCGCGCTCCAAGGCCACCTTGCCGCGATCGTCCTCAGCATTGTCGTTTGCCACGATACGACGGACATCCATCGGGAAGTCGAGTTCGATGACATCGCCCTTCTTCCAGTTGCGGTTAATGGTGATATAATCGCGGTTCTCGGGATAGAGCGCCTGACCATTGACGCTTACACGATAAGTCTTGGCTGCATCTGCATAAGTGTAGAGGTCGTTGTTCGTAGGAGAGGTCTTCAGCCAGGAGGGGATGCGGAGCTTGATGGCAAACTTGCCACTTCCTTTAGTTACCTTGATACGGATCTTGCCGTCCCAGGGATAGTCTGTCGTCTGCTCCAGTTCGATTTTGCCGATCTTGGCCTTACCCTGGGCATAGAGGTTCACGAAGATGTCCTTACCTTGCTGGGCATAGATGTAGCCAGGGATGGAGGCCACGAAGCGGGTGATGTTGCCAGGACAGCAGGCACAGCCAAACCACTTCTGGCGCTCGTGCTCGCCGTCGCTCTCTAATACATTGTCGTAGAAGAACTTGTCGCCGCTCAGCGAGACGCCACTCATCACATTATTATATAGCGCACGCTCGCAAACATCTATATACTTGCTCTCACCTGTGGCGAGGAACATGCGGTAGTTCCAATATACATTGGCGATGGCAGCACAGGTCTCGCAATAAGCCGTGTGGTTGAACAGTTCGTAGTTGGGTCCGAAGCCCTCGCCCTGAGGACGGCTGCCGATACCGCCTGTGATAAACAGTTTTTTCGAAGACATATTCTCCCAGATACGCTCCAGCGCCTCAAAGTAGGCCTTGTCGCCAGTGAGTGCTGCCACATCGGCCACGCCAGAGTAGAGATAGCCCGCACGTACGGCATGACCAACAATCTCTTCCTGCTGAAGGATGGGCATATGGTCCTGAGAATACTCCGAGGGACGGTGTCCGTCTGTGCAACGGCCCGTCTCCTCCACGAAATACTTGGCTCCTTCGAGGTATTTTCTGTCGCCAGTCACCTTATAGAGCTTGCAAAGGGCCATCTCAATGATCGGATGTCCGCCAGGACGATGGATTTGTCCCTCATTGGGGCCGAAGGTCTTGCAGACGAGATCGGCATTCTTGATGGCGACATTGAGGAAGGTCTTCTTGCCCGTGGCACGATAATGGGCGACGGCACTCTCGATGAGATGACCAGAGTTGTAGAGCTCATGCGAGTTGATCTTCTCCCACTTATGGGTGCCCCACCATCCGCTCAGGCGCGTACATTTATTAGTTACGCAGGTGGTCAGGTAACCATCCGGCTCCTGGGCCTGGGCGATGAGGTTGATGACGGAGTCGAGGTAGTGGTCGAGCTGCTTGTCGTAGTGTACGGCGAGCG
>JAEEPF010000249.1 GCA_016284635.1 Prevotella sp. | reverse complement strand
ACAGAGAGCACACCACTGACGGGCTTCAACTTGCCGTCGAGCCCCAACTCGCCGATCATCATATAGTCACCCAAGATCTTCTCGCTGATCTTCCCATGGGCAGCCAAGATGCCAATGGCTAACGGCAAGTCGTAGCCACTGCCTTCCTTCCGGATGTCGGCAGGCGAGAGGTTGATGGTGAGATCGGCGGTGGGTGGCTTGAAGCCGTTATTGGCGATGGCGGCACGAATGCGGTCATAACTTTCTTTCACGGCTGTATCGGCCAGGCCTGACAGATGAAACTGCACGCCTCGTGTCATGTTCACCTCGATGGTGATCGTTGTGGCCTCCAGGCCCATGACTTCTGCACAATAGGTTTTGACTAACATAGTATTGTCAAGGTAACTTGTCTTCGTCTTTCAGCAAGTCTCTGAGTTTATCTTGCAGATCGAAGGGTTTCAGCGAGTGGGTGATAATCTTTCCCTTGCTGTCCGTGACGATGTTGTCTGGGACATACAGCAGTCCGAGTTTCTGCACCAACGGGCTTTCCCACATCTTCCCATCATTAATGACACTCCATTTCACGGAGTCCTTCTCGGCTGTCTGGCTGCAGCCTTTAAAGTCAACATCCACACAAATGCCCAAGACCTTGATTTTGTCCTTCTTCTGTTGATGGAAGTACGACAGTTGCCGTTGCAAATTCACACTCTCGTAGTTCCATTTGGCCCAGGTATAGATCACATTCACGGGGGCATTCAGTTCTGACGACTTGACGGTCTTGCCAGTGATGTCCTTGGCGGTGAAACTGGGGAGCGTGGCGCCGTCTTTCAGCCCATCCAGACCTTTCATCTTCTCCGCCAGACCTTTCAGCGAAGGCTCATCAGGCTGTGCCTTTTGCAGTTCGGTGACCAAAGCGACGGCTTTCTTGTAGTCAGGCTTTGGTATCTGAGTGTAATATTTATTAAATAGGTGTAACGAGATGGGCGAGGCGGGGTTCTCCCTGATGAAAGCTTCGGCAGCCTGAGTGACTTCCGGAGGTGTCATCTGACTGGTCTTCAGACGGAAAGTGGTCATCGTCTCGTTCAGTTCAGTACCGCTGATCTTTGTCTCTTTCAGATGCGAGGCGTCGCCCTCGATCTCCACTTCAGCCCGAGGCTCTCCGAAGACGGGCAGTTCGGAGAAGTTAGGAAAAACCAAGGCGAAGGTGACAGAATCCTCCAGCGTCACTTCATAGCGGAAAGCACCCTTCACCACAGCGATAGTGTCGAGCCTATGGGTGCCGTTCACGCCATAGATATAGAGTTCTCCCTGATTGAAACCTTTGAAGGTTCCCTCTAAGAGGAAGGTTTGACGGTCTGAGCCGCAAGATGAAATGAAAAGTGAAAAGTGAAAAGTGAAAAGTAATGGCAGAAAGTTCCACCACTTTCCATTTATTGCGGTTCTAAACTTTTTGCTCATCACCTTTCTCACCTAATACTTTTCACTTTTCACTCATCACTTTTCACTTCAACTCCAGGTCATCAGCCGCATAACTGGCGAGCGACGGATCCTTCGCTAGTGCGGCCTTCAGCGCAGTAGCAGCATCAGCCTTGTTACCCATACGAGAAGCGAGGATAGCTTTCAGGTAGTCTGTAGTGGCATCGGGGTTCTTGACGAACTTCAACGTGTTCTCTGCCGTCGCATAGTTCTTGTTCAGAATCTGGGCCAGAGCGGCACTGTTAGAACAGATCTGTCCGAAGTCCCTCTCAGCCTGAGCGTAGTTACCCTTGGCGAGGTTCAAGTTGCCGATCAACTCCTGCAGGCCATTGGCATCGGTGGCGCTAGCAATCAAATTCTCTGCCGAAGCGACATCACCGTTCTTCAGAGCGAGCAGTCCGAGGTTGGCATTAGCCTCAGGCAGCGCACCATTGACGGCCAGAGCCTTCTTGATATACTCGTTGGCCAGGTCGTAATTACCCTTGGCATACTCGATGGTAGCTATGTTGTTATAGGCACGGGCATCGTTGGGATAGACCTTCGTGGCGGTCTGGTACACAGCCTCAGCCTCGTTGGGATCGCTCTTCTGGGCTGCGCCATAGAGCAGTTCCTCGATGTTCAACTGGGTGGGATCGCTCACAATCTGCTGGGCAATCTGCTCATCGCTGCGGCCGATGGTCTCGTAATTGATGGTCAGGCGCGAACGGCGCAACTGGGGCAGGATGCCGTCAGCCAGTTCACGGAAGGCCTGAGAGATATTGCGGATCTGCTGCTCACGCTCCTGAGGATCCTGATACATAGAGAGCACACGCAGGATGACATCCTTGTCCTGGATATCGCTGGCCTGAACCAACTGCTGGAAACCATCCCAGTCCTCAGCCGTATAGTTCGCATCCACGTTGGCATCCATCTTCAGTTTCCTCAGCTCCTGGTTCACATACTGCTCCGCCACCCTCTGGCGCTGTCCGGCAAGTTTGTCGTTCAGGTCCAAACCGCCATCGGGAGAAGCAAAGGCACTCACCTCCACATTCTCCAGAGCAAGCCTCTCGTGGTCGTTGTTAATCTCGCTCAACAGTCTGACGAACTCCTGCACGCTGTTGTTCTTCAGCTCACTCTTACGGAGCGTAGCCTGCTGGATGAGGAACTTGATGTTGGCCTCCTGCTTCTTCTTGTTGATGCGCTGGTAGCCGTCCGTTGCCAGAGCGGGAGTAGCCGAAGCCAGGGTTCTCTTATAGAGTTCCGATGTGGCGATGATGCCGTCGGCCACCTTTACGGCAGGCACGTCGAACTTTTTGTTGCCGATGCTGGCATTGAAGGTCAGGAACATGTCAGCCCTGTTGCAGTCCGCATAGGCCAAGTTGGTCTTCATCGTGTAGTTGCCTCCCACCTTATACATAATAGTCTGACCGTTGCCAGCCACGTTCTCACCCTGGAAGGTGGCGCTGCCGCCCTGCACGGTCACACCGTTGGCATAGCGCAATTCGGGTATGACGGTCACCACGGCCTTCTTCTTCATATACTTCTCTGGGAAGTGGCCATTGATGGTTGCGGGTACTGTACCAGCCTGAGTCTCAAGCCGATTAGGGGTCACGGTGAAGTTGTCGGCTGAAAGGGCTCCCAGTTTAGAGCAGGAAGCAAAGAGCATCATTGATGCTGCCGACAGGAAAAAAATACTTTTCTTGTTCATGTTGGGTTTTATGTTTGTTTTGAATTCTATCATCTGTGGTTCATAGTAAGG
>JAEEPF010000248.1 GCA_016284635.1 Prevotella sp. | reverse complement strand
CCTGATAGACGGGCATCACCGCACGGACCACCTGTGGCAGCACAATCTTCAGGAACGTCTGTCTCGGGGTGAAGCCCAAGGCCAGGCCCGCCTCCGTCTGTCCGCGGTCGATGCCCTGGATGGTGGTCCGCAGCATCTCGCTGATGTAGGCCGCCGTGTTCATGGCGAAGGTGACGATGGCCACCACGATGCCGGTAGCATCCACTGGTGCCATCACCACATAGTACATCAGCATGAGCAGCACCAGCACCGGCGTGCCCCGCATCAGGTCGATATACACCTTGGCCACTTGCTGCAGCCACCGGCGGCGGCTCATGCGCATCCAGCACACCAGTCCGCCGAGCAACGTTCCCAATACGGCGGCACAGAGCGTAATCAGCAGCGTCACCTGTAGACCGTCGAGAATCATCCTGTAGCGATCCTCCGCTATCAGGTTGTTGTAAAAGCTTTCAACTACACTTTCAATCATTTTCACATTCTTTATTCAAATGATAGTTTCTGGGCCTGTTCGAACAGTTTCTTGGCGATTGTCATGTATGTCAAGTTGATAGTTCATCAGGCAGAAAGGGTTAGAACAGAACTCAGAGCTGCACGGAATTCAGGCATCGGACACTTGGTGTCCCGCTCGATAATAAGTGTCTTGAGGCCGGCGTAAGGTCGTACCAGTTCCTCAATTTCCTTGAGCGGAATGCCTTTGCCGAAATACACAGGGGCGAAATAGTCCCAGAACTTCATGGCAACCGACTTAGGCATGTGGAATGTCTCGCTGATAAAATCTTCTCCGCTGAGGTAGCAGCAGAGGTACACCATGCCGATATCGAACAGGTGGTTGCCCCAGCAGAAATCTCCCAGGTCGATGAAATAGCGCTCCTCGCCCACAAAGATGGCATTGCTATACTGTAGGTCACCGTGGATGGCGGTATCTTCGTCGGGGGTATCGACGATGAATCTGGCGAGCTTGTCCTTTTCGGCCGTCGAGAAAAACGGATTCTCGCTCAGTAGCCTGAAGTAACGGTCTTTCACATTCTCAAACACCGTGGTGTCCACATGTGTGGAGTGCAGCTGTCTGCACATCTGGGCAAATTCGGAGGCATACTGCGCCACCTTCTCCGGATTATCACCCGTAGCCCTGGAATAGGATTTCTTGCCCAGGATTCTCTTGAACCGGATGCCGTAGCGTCCGTCTTCGGTGACTACGTATTCGCCGGGTTCAGGCGTGGGAATGCCCATGTCATAGACCTTGCGGGCAAGGTTCATCTCGTCCAGCGGCTGCTGTATCTTGCCGGGGAAATAGAGTTTAAGCATCACCGTGGGGTCGGTTTTGCAATCATAACTTTCTCCGTTGGCCCCGCCGCCGGAGAGGACGTAATCGTCGAGGGATATTCTGATGGCTTCCATTATACAAACACTTGATTGATAAGTTTTACGAATTCCTGATAGGCAAAGGTGTCTTCCAGCTCTCGAAGAGCATCGGCCAGTCCCCGGTAGTGCCACTCGTGGTCTTTAGGGTCCTTGGCGTGGAAAAGATTCCAGAGCGCGTCGCCCTGACTGGCATAGTCGCGGGCGATGGCCCGCATATTCGAGAGCTTGTCGCCGAGGGCCACAATCTTGGCATCATGCGAGGCGCGGGCCAGACGGTCGATGGCAGCCTGCTTGCGGGCATGCCAGCTGTCCTCGGCGGGTAAACCCTCGAGTACGATATCGCTCTCCGAGGCCACGAGCGAGGCGATGCGGTCGCCGAACTCTTCACGTATCTGCTCCACGGTCGTGTCAGTGTCCTCCACGGTGTCGTGTAGGGCTGCGGCGGCCAGCAGTTCCTGGTCGCGTGTCATTGTGGCTACAATCTCCACCGCCTCCATCGGGTGGACGATATAGGGGAATCCCTTGCCGCGGCGCTCAGTCCCGGCATGGGCGCGGACAGCGAAAACGATAGCGCGGTCCAGCAGACTGGTGTCTAAGGGTTTGTTGGCCATCTTAATAGTATTTTTTCTACCAATGAATGTATCACGTGAGCAAACATTTGTTTGGATTAATAAGTTGTAGTGTATTTCTTCCTGAGCTGTTGCTGTTCCTCTTTCGAGAAGCCCAGTTGGTTCTCGATGTAGAGTGGCAGCGTTGAGAGGTGCGTATAGCTGACACCATCGATGATGCGGTCGGGTGCCGCGTTGACTTCAGCCTCGAAGCGGAAGTCGAATACGTCGCTGAGCCGATACTTCTCTTTCAGCACAGCCACATCGCTGTCGGTGGCCTTGGCCAAACAACCGCTGCGCACAAGCATGCCAGAACGGACGACCTGTCCGTTGTGCATCACGAGCGTGCCCATGTCGCGGGCATTCTCTATGCCTTCGAAGGCGATGGTCTGTTGTGAGTGGGCCACTTGTGCAGAGAGCATCATGGTAAACAAAACGATAGCGGTGGCAAAATCCTCATTCTTCATTGCGTCAGCCTGTTATTTACTCGTGCGGTCGATATAGTCCAGTATGATTTCCGCGGCATCGTCCTCGCTCAGGTCGTCCATCGAGATGACGAGCTGATAGTTGCGGGTATCGTAGCGCGACGTATCCTCATATTTCTTGATGTAGGCCTCACGGGTGGCATCCATCTTGGCGATGATGTCGCGGGCTTCCTGCTCGCTGACTTTCTGGCGGCGCATGACTCGCTGTATGCGATACGCCATGGAGGCCTGGATGAAGACGTTCAGGTGGTTGGGCCATTCGCGGAACACCATGAAGCCTGTACGACCAGCCACGACGCACGACTCATGTGCGGCCAGGTTCTGCAGAATCTGCTTCTCGGTCTCGAACATCGAGGCATTATCGAGTTTCACCTCGGCCTCCATGGGCATGCTGGCGCTGCCTACCAGCGTCTGGTAGTAGTTGTTGATGTCGTTCCACCACGATTTCTTCTGCGCCTTGATTTCCTCGATACGCTCGGGCGAGAGCCCGAACTTCTGGGTCAGACCGTCGATGACGGCTTTGTCGCAGTACTTCACACCTAATTTCTCGGCCAGCTTGCGGCCTACGGTACGTCCACCTGTTCCGACTTCGCGGTTGATGGTAATCACAAATTTCTCGTTCTTATTCATTTTCGTTATCGTTATCGTTATTTTATACCAAAAAATTCTATCAGACTGTCGTAGGCCTCATCTGGCAGCCGGCCGTGATTGACCATGTCGACCATATAGGGAATCTTGGCCGATGCGAA
>JAEEPF010000075.1 GCA_016284635.1 Prevotella sp. | reverse complement strand
TGCATATGAACAAATCAAAATACGTCTTCGCTCAATTGATAGAGTTTTTGGATAGCGACAAGTTCCGTCACCTTGTTGACAAGTACGATGGGAATCGCTACGTCAAGCATTTCACTTGTTGGAATCAGCTCCTCGCTCTGATGTTCGGACAACTCAGTAATCGTGAGAGCCTGCGTGACTTGATTGTTGCCTTGGAGGCTCATCAGTCAAAGCGCTATCATCTCGGTTTAGGCCGGGAGCCTGTCGCTAAGACGACATTTGCCACAGCCAACCAGAATCGCGACTATCGCATCTTCGAAGAGTTTGCATTCTACATGATGGACCTGGCTCGCAGTAAACGTGCCGTAGACATATTCAAGCTCAAAGGCAAGGTATATGCATTCGACTCAACGACGATCCCGCTCTGTCTTTCAGTCTTCTGGTGGGCAAAGTTCCGCAAGAAGAAAGGTGGCGTTAAGGCGCATGTCCTGTATGATTTGGAATCACAGGTTCCTGCCTATTTCCACATCACCACAGCGTCAGTCCACGATTCGAAGGCCATGAAGGAAATACCTTATGAATCAGGCTCTTACTACGTGTTCGACCGTGGCTACAATGCTTTCAAGGAACTCTATCGCATCCATCAGCATGAGTCATTCTTCATAGTCCGGGCAAAGAAGAACTTGCAGTACAAGTGTATCAAATGGCGGAGAAGAATGCCACGAAACGTGTTAACGGATTCCGAGATTATGCTGACTGATTACATCACTTCAAGGAAGTACAAGGAGAAGCTCAGGCTGGTTAAGTTCTATGATGAAGAGCAAGGACGTGAGTTCTCTTTCCTCACCAATGCCTTCCATCTGTCCTCGCTTGAGGTTGCCGATCTCTACAGGAACAGATGGCAGATTGAGCTCTTCTTCAAGTGGCTGAAGCAGCATCTGAAAATCAAGAAATTCTGGGGCAGAACAGAGAATGCCGTCAGGATTCAGATCAGTGCAGCCATCATTGCCTATTGTCTGGTTGCCATCGTGCAACATGATATGCGACTGGAGCGCTCAACCTACGAGGTCTTGCAGATCCTCAGCATCTCACTGACAGACAAAACTCCTTTGAAAGAGTTGTTTGAAAAGACTAAATCCAACGATGTCAAAGAACAATTTGGTCCCCTCATTCCGGGGCTATTTGATTAATAATTAACTCGTCCCAATTTTAACGGGACACTAATGAAAGAAAATTAATTTGTCAATCAATAATTATTGTATGAAAAAGGTATTTATGACTTTGGCGCTGGCAGCGATGTGCTGTTTGAGTGCCTCGGCACAGGAGAAGCTCTTCAACAGTGCCAGTGTTCAATCTCCCGTCGTCAATAAGGACGGCACAGTGACATTCAACCTCTTCGCCCCAAAGGCTGTGAAGGTCGAGGTGACAGGCGACTTCCTGCCCACCCAGCAGATCGACATCCCCGGCTATGGTAAGTATGATGCTCCGGGCGTGGCCCAGCTCGTGGAAGGCAAGAACGGCGTGTGGAGCTACACCACCGACAAACTCGCCCCTGAGATGTACAGCTACACCTTCAACATCGACGGTATGACGGGTGTGAAGGATCCTGCTAACATCTATGTGAACCGCGACATCGTCAGCTTTACCAACATCTTCATCGTCAGCAACGAGAAGGGTGACAAAGGCGATCTTTACAGCGTGAACGAGGTGCCCCACGGAAACCTGAGCAAGGTATGGTACAACAGCCCCACACTGAAGATGCAGCGTCGTATGACCATCTACACTCCCGCTGGCTATGACAAGGGTGGTAAGTATCCGGTGCTCTATCTGTTACATGGTGCCGGTGGTGATGAGAACGCCTGGAGCGAACTCGGACGTGCTGCCCAGATTCTCGACAACCTGATTGCTACTGGTAAGGCCAAGCCCATGATCGTCGTGATGCCCAATGGCAACCCCAACTGTCAGGCTGCCCCCGGTGAGTGGTCTTGGGGTATGTACACCCCTGGCTTCCGCGATGGCGGTACTGGTCCTAAGGAGCCCGCTGTGGCTACCATTCCTGAGAGCTTCATGGACATCGTGAACTATGTGGATGCCAACTATCGTACACTGAAGGATCGTGCTCACAGAGCTATTTGTGGCTTGTCAATGGGTGGTGGACACACCTTCCACGTCAGTCTGCTCTATCCTAACAAGTTCGACTATTATGGTCTCTTCTCTGCAGGTCTGCACTTGGCCAAAGGTGGTTACCAGGATTCTTTTGCCGAGCAGATCAAGGCCAATCCCGAGTTTGCAGATCAGAGTGCCCGTCTCTTTGGCAGCAAGCCCAAGCTCTACTGGATGGGTATGGGTAATACCGACTTCCTCTACCAGAGCACCGTTGACCTGCGTGCCTTCTGGGACAGCAAAGGCTATAAGTACGAGTATGTCGAGACCGATGGTGGTCACATCTGGCGCAACTGGCGCATCTATCTGACGATGTTCGCCCAGAAACTATTTAAGTAAACGAAAAAAAGAAGGCTCCACAACTTGTGGAGCCTTCTTTTTTTCGTTTACCATATTAGTCTGCTACGAGCGTGAAACGCTTGAAGGCAACGATCTTCAGATCCTTGTCCTGCTTGGCGAGCCACTGAGCAACAGTAGCCTTGTCGCCGTCGCCGAACTGGAACTCCTGATCAACCAGGCAGTTCTCCTTCAGGAACTTCTGAACACGACCCTTGGCGATGTTCTCAATCATAGGCATCTTCAGCTGAGCCTCACCCTCGACCTTTGCCTCGGCAATGATCTTACGGGCCTCGTCAGCCTGAGCCTGTGTGAGCCAACCCTTGGCCATGTTGCTCTCGATGTGATCCTCAGAGTCAACGAGGTTGGGGTTGATGCCAGCCTTCTTGATCTTCATCTCTACGAACTTCTCCACCTGCTCCAGCTTGGTCTTCTCGAAAGAGGTCTTGTACTCCTCGTCGAGGATCTTCTGGTCGACGCTCTGTGCGTCGAGAGCCACGGGCTTCATGGCAGCCACCTGCATGGCCACGAGGTGACCCTGCTCAGCAGCGGGCTTGTTGGTCTGAACCATGGTGCAAAGGGTGTGCTTGCCCATGTGGTCGTACACCTCGATGTTGTCACCCTCGAGTGTCAGGTAGCCGTCGAGCTCCATCTTCTCACCGGTGATACCAGAACGCTGTGTCACAGCCTCCTGGGCACTCTGACCGTTGATGTCGAGAGCCTTCACAGCCTCGAGGTCAGCAGCCTTGGTGGCGATGGCAGCGTCGAGGATCGTCTGAGTCAGAGCGATGAAGTCGGCACCGTTGGCCACGAAGTCAGTCTCGCACTTCAGGGCGAGCATGGCGGCAAAGCCGTCAACAGCCTTTACGAGCACACAACCATTGGAAGTCTCACGGTCGCTACGCTTGGCAGCGATAGCCAGGCCACGCTCACGGAGCAGTTCCTTGGCTTTGTCGAAGTCGCCCTCGGCCTCGGTCAGAGCCTTCTTCACGTCAGCCAGACCTGCGCCAGTCATAGCGCGAAGCTTCTTAATATCGTCAATTGAAATTGCCATATTTACTTTGAACTTTAATCTTTGAACTTTAAACTTTATGATTACTCTGCAGCGGGAGCCTCTTCCTCAGCAGCGGGGGCAGCAGCCTCCTCTGCAGCGGGAGTCTCAGCAGCCTTGCGGGGCTTGCGGGCAGCGCGCTTGGGCTTTACGTCCTCAGCACTCTCCACGTCAGCCTGAGCGTCGGCAGCCTTCTCGTCGGCCTTTTCAGCCTTGCGCTCCTCCACACCCTCGGCGATAGCGGCGCAGCAGGCGTTGAGGATGATCTCTACGCTGTCCTTGGCGTCGTCGTTGGCGGGAATGACGAAGTCGATGTTGTTGGGGTCTGAGTTGGTGTCAACGATACCGAACACGGGGATACCCAGACGGTTAGCCTCACGGACGGCAATCTGCTCCTTCAGCACGTCAACAACGAAGAGTGCGCTGGGCAGACGGGTCAGGTCGGCGATAGAACCGAGGTTCTTCTCGAGCTTGGCGCGCTGACGAGTGATCTGCAGCAACTCGCGCTTTGAGAGGTTTGAGTAGGTACCATCAGCCATCAGACGGTCGATGTTGGCCATCTTCTTCACGGCTTTACGGATGGTGGGGAAGTTGGTGAGCATACCACCGGGCCAGCGCTCGATGACGTAAGGCATGCCTACGCTGGTGGCCTTCTCGGCGATCACTTCCTTGGTCTGTTTCTTAGTAGCGACGAACAGCACTTTCTTGCCACTCTTGGCAATCTGCTTCAGGGCGTCGGCAGCCTCGTCGATCTTGGCAGCCGTCTTGTGCAGGTCGATGATGTGGATACCATTGCGCTCGGTGTAGATGTAGGGAGCCATGGCGGGGTTCCACTTACGCTTCAGGTGACCGAAATGACAGCCAGCCTGCAGCAACTGATCAAAATTTGTTCTTGACATTTTCTTAATTCTTTTTTGTTGTTTACTTTCTTTTTAATTCAGCCGACTGGTAGTCGGAATTAGGAATTAGTAATTAGGAATTAGTAATTATGATTACCTCAATCCCAAAATAAGTTCCTTTGAATCCAGCCGGTTTAGATGCTAAACTCTGTTCAGTTTCCTTTGATTAGCTTTTGGAATAGCAAAAGAAATCACAATTTCTAATTTCTAATTCCTAATTACTAATTTCAGTAGGATTAACGCTTACTGAACTGGAAGCGACGACGTGCCTTCGGCTGTCCCGGCTTCTTACGCTCTACCTCACGGCTGTCGCGTGTCAGGAATCCGGCGTCCTTCAGCTGCTTCTTGTCTTCCTCATTGATCTTCACCAGGGCGCGGGCAATGGCGAGGCGCAGAGCCTGGCTCTGACCAGTGAAGCCACCACCGTCGAGGTTGGCCTTGATGTCGTACTTCTCAGCGACAGACAGCAGGTTCAGCGGCTGCTTCACCACATACTGCAGGATGGCTGAGGGGAAATAAGTCTCTAATTCCTTCTTGTTGATCGTGATCTTGCCTGTACCCTCAGAAACATAAACACGGGCTACAGAGCTCTTGCGACGACCTATTGCGTTGATTACTTCCATTGTCTATAAACTTTAAACTTTAAACTATAAACCATTACTTGTACTGGTTGATGTCAATCGTCTTCGGCTGCTGAGCGGCATGGGGATGCTCGGTACCCTCGTAGATATAGAGGTTGTTCAGCAGGCTGCGTCCGAGGGGACCCTTGGGCAACATACCCTTTACGGCATGACGGAGGAACTTCTCCACACCACCGTTGCGCTTGCGCAGTTCGGCAGGTGTCTGGAAACGCTGGCCGCCGGGATAGCCCGTGTAGCGGGTGTAGACCTTGTCGGTCTCTTTCTTACCAGTGAATACCACCTTATCGGCATTGATAAGGATGACGTTGTCACCGCAGTCAACGTGCGGGGTGAAAGTTGGCTTGTACTTTCCGCGGATCAACTTGGCTACTTTAGAAGCGAGACGACCAACGACCTGGTCTGTGGCATCGATTACCACCCACTCCTTCTTTGCTGTTTCCTTATTCACGGAAATAGTCTTGTAACTTAAAGTGTTCATTTCTTCTAATTTTACTACTAAAAAACAGTTTTACTTAATTTTTGAACGCACATAAACCTACATCCAGGAGTCTAAAGCCCGGCTGCAAGTCTAACGAACGTTCCTTTCAGGGCCTCGCCCCTCCAGGTTGTATGGACTGTCGATTCACGAACCGCTGCGCCCGGCCAAAGACGCCGCTATTCACACTTCAATCCCGGGGATTCTAAGTCTCTCCCCAATAATCGGACTGCAAAGGTACGAACATTTTTCCGTACCTGCCTCTGTTTTATGTTCAACGGGTAAGTGTTTTATGATTATTTAACACAAAATCCTTGCTCATTTGTCAATTGTCTGACGGGGAAGGTGAAATACGTGTCGGGGAAGGGTTCGTCCTTAGGGTCAGAATAAACAGTTTCTTCATTGTTGTACCATTAATAGAAATGAGTATGATTGAGTTGGTTATGCAAAGATACGTCTTTTATATGAATGATACGAACACTTTATGTTTTTTAACTTGTCAGAGGCCGAAGAAGAGACTGCGAAGCGTCAGATAGGCAACCACCACCAAAGACACGGCGACCACTGGCAGGCTGTAAAGCAAAGCCTGCAGGAACGTTGTGTGGAAGACGTATAAGCATACTTGCATCGGCAGATAAATACTCAGGAGCCCGACAATGAAACTGTATTTGAAACCCGGTGTCGGCTCTTTCGCCAATCTGATGCTTCTGCCACAATGATCGCAGACCGTCGAATAGTCTGTACCTCTCAGCAGATATTTGAGGCACTGCTTCAGCGATACAGTCTGATGGCAATATGGACATTCTCTATTTTTCATCGTGATAGTTTTATGTTCATAATCAGAGATGCTTCCAGAGTTCTTCGAGCAATTCCTTCTCGGAGACGTCGAGATAGTCCATGACGATGAGGTCCTTGTAGGCTCTCTTGAAGTAACGACGTTTGTTCTTCTGCTCGTTCTTATAGACAGGACGGCAGGTCTTCCATTCTTTGGAACGGTTGCGCTCGAAGTCGGCAATCTCGTCCCAGGGGATGATGGTGTTCTCGCCGAAGACGTTATAGATTTCCAGTTCGCTGTCAGTAATGGCAACGGCTGGCATACCCTTGACGCGGAGGTCGATATAACGCTTCGCCCTATACCAGAAAGTAAACAACATGGTAAGCAGACATAATGTGTTGCTGACGAACAGTACGACTCTCCAAACGGCTGGCATATAGTCTGCTCTGGCTATTACCACGCTAAGAATCGCTAATGAGATGATGAGGATCAACAGCATCAATGTCAACAGATGCGCTTTTTTCGGATACTTCTTTTCGTAGATGATCATTTCTTTTATTTGTATTAATGGTTAAATCTCTTTTCTTAAAGTGTAGCGCGTCGTCGCGACGCGCCACACAGGACCCGGGTTGGCCTTTCTTATTGAATCAAAATCATTTTTATTTCACGATGACTCTTGGGTGGTATTCGAACCGTTTCTGGTTCTGGCGGAGCGTCTGGACGTCGAGCGGGAGCACACAGCCAGACCAGTTGGCACCCCAGGCATTGAAGGGTTCGCCGGCTGGTGCGATATAGGTGAACTTCGTGAGTTCAAGGGGTAGCGGGTCGAAGACCAGCACGTGGGCCACATAGTCGCCGGCCATACCCTCCATGAAGAACAGTTCGTCCAGAGGAAGCCCCAGCACCTCACGGAGTCTGTACTGGTGGCCAGTCTCGTCAATCAGTTTGGTGTCGTACTCGAAACTCCAGTACTCGGTGGTCCAGTTCTGCTCGTAGCCGATGGCCAGATAGGTAGCCTCGGGAGTGCGCCACAGGGCCATCGTACCGTCTGCCAACGGCTTGATCAGATGGGCGTCTGTCATCACCTTCCAGGTGTTCCAGTTCTGGCGGTCGTAGGGCTTGTTCTCGCTCATGTGCTCCTTGAGTAGACGGGGCTTGTGGAACTGCGGGATAGTATCATAATACTGGGCCGTTCCGTGGTATTGCTGGCGGATGGTGACGGGCATACCCATCATGCCCCAGTTGGGGATGCCGTAGATTCTGATGTCCTTGGTCGTCTCAGGCAATGGTGCGAAGAAGATTTTCAGGTCAATCACATCGCCCTTCTTCGCCTTGACGGTGAAGTGCTTGCGATAGGTATCTGGCTCTGTACGACGGATGCGGTATTGTATGCCTGTCTCCTGATCCACGAGACTCGTCTCCTCGGAGGTCAGCCACAGGTTGGTCACTTCGTCGGCAGGCATGCGGAAGTAACAATGCAGCACCGTCTCGCTGTTCTCCTCCGTCAGCCGCCAACTCATAGGGGTTATGGGTTGGTCGCCGAGCGGCATGTTGGCCATCTCAGGGAATATCCGCTGGTAGTCTTTCTCGATGGTGACGCCCTTGGCCTCGCAATAGTCCTTGATCCAGTCCATGTTGGTCATATGCCACACGGCGGTGGAACGGCCCTTGACGGTCTTCACTTCTGGACGGGCGACGAACATGCCCACGCTCTTTGCATACTCCTTCACGCCAGACTTGTCTGCCTGCTGTGAGTAGGTCAGTTTCACTTCGTTTGGTTGTGCCTGCAGGGCGAGGCTTATCATCGCCAGGAGGCTTGTGATAAAGATTTTCTTCATACGGCTTCGTTTTAAAAGTGTAATGTACTTGGGTTGGTATGCGTCAGCTGTTCGCGATATGTCTGATAACAGGCCGCAGAGACTTCTGTCTCTATCGGCGAGTGGGTGCTGAAGAGCAGGATGCGCCCGTCCATGAGGCGCTCTGCTATCCAGAGGTATTTCTCGCCCTTGCGGAGGTCCTTCAGGGTGAAGAAGAACTGCTGGTGGGAGAAGTTCAGCAGGTAGCCCGGGGTCTTCGAGTCGTACCAGCAGGCGGCCTGCAGCAGTCGGGCGAAGAGGTCGAAGTCTTCCTTGTCGGCGAAGACGTAGGCGGTGCTGACAATCGTGCTGTCGGCTGAGCCGGACGCGCAGTCGAGGGCTACTGCCTTCACCTTGTTATAGCCTGCCATCTTGACTATGAACTCATCCATGCGGCTGGGGGCCTGATAGAGGGTGTCTGCCGCTGGGTTATAGGAGGCATAGTGCAGGTTCTCTGTGGGGCGCAGCGGTTCAGTCGAGGGTTCATCCTTTGTGACAGACTCGGAGACAGGCTGCGCTGGGGCTTTCGTCTGGCCTTGTCCGGACTTGGTGGGGGAGTTTGCGATAGTTCTGACCGTCTGGACTGACAGTTCAGGCTGGATGAACTGGTTGTTCAGACGGGGCGAACTGACTGTTTCCTTAGTCTGAACCGTCGTCGGACTGCCTGTCGGCTCCGTCTCTGCCTGCTTCGCCATCAGGCTTTCATCCTTTGTTTGGCTGCCGAAGGGGGCCATCGTCAAGCCTATACCTATTATAATAATAAGGCAGGCTGCTGCGGCTATCCAGCGCCAAAGCATTACCTTTCGGGCGGGCTCCGTCTCCGTCTGCTGCCGCATCTTCGTCATGAAGTCGGCTGGCAGTCCGGGCGTCTCGGCATACTTGCGTTGCAAGGCCTCGCGCAAATCCGTGTCCTTATATCTCTTGTCCATATCTTCAATCATCAATTTTCAATTTTCAATCTCCTAAGGAGTTTCTTTCGTGTCCGATAGAGGCGGTTGGCCAGGACGCCGGGCTCGATGCCGGTGATGTAGGCGATCTCCGTCAGCGGACGGTCCTCGAAGTAGTAGAGCGTCAGCAGCAGCCTCTCTTCGTCTGGCAGTTCGTCGATGGTCTCCTGCAGTCGCTGGATGCGCTCTTCGCGACCTGTGGAGAGTTCCGACTCCAACTGCTCGTCGCTGATGTCTGTCTGCCATACCTCGCTGTCCTCGATGGGGACGATGAGCGGCCGACGGCGTTTCAGGAAGTCGAGCGTCAGGCGGTAGGCGATACGGCAGAGCCAGGTGGAGAGCGAGGCTTTCTGCGGGTCGTAATGGTCTATGTGACTGAAGGCTCGGATGAAGGTGTCTTGTGCCAGTTCCTCGGCATCCATCACGTCAGAAACCTGGCGGACGATCATGGCGAACACTCGCTCAGCATAGCGACAGACCATTGCGTCCTGCCCCTCGCGCCGTCCTCGCCGGACGGCTTCCACAATCTGCTGTTCTGTCAGTTGTCTCACTTCTACTTGTTATACGACAAAGTTTGTGAAATATCTCGCACTTTCACAAACTTTTTTTCGTAAACACTCATCTTTGTTTTATTTCTTTGGCAGATCGCCAATACGGGTCAGGGTGAAGTCGGTGGCAGAGAACCACTTGGCGCGGCAATCTCGGTTGGTGATGGTTCTGTCGCTTGTCATCCCGTAGGCTATGGTGCCGTCGGTGGAGACGATGCTGTCGATGGTAACCACTGACCAACTGTTGAGGTGTTCAGCGTGATTACGCACATCTGCCGAGTCTATGTTTAGGTTGAGATACTTCAGACTGGCTACCTTGTCCCGCCCATACTCCAGTTCCTGCTGCAGCAACTCATAGAGTCCGGCAGGCTTGTCCTCGTATGCAGGGATCTCCATGAGGTAGGTACTGTCCGTAGCCATTGCATAGACGTATGCCCCAGGCCCTTCGGCACGCACCAGGCAGTCCATCCGATAGACACCAGGCTCGACCTCTTGGTTGCGCTCCACGCGAAGCACGGCCTCACAGTTATCGTTGTAGGTGTCGAGATAACGGATATCAGGGTCTCCACTGGGATATTGCCCACTCCAGGTATAGTGGGCGCATTTGCCGGCTGTCAGCAGGTTCCATCCGCCTTTTCGCAGGAAGTCTCTGTCCTCTTCGCTCATCTTTACACCCTGATATCTATAACCCACATGATGATCATACTTTTGGTCAAAGTATTCCTCACTATATTGATTCATGATGATGCTGCAGGGGACTACGCAGCAGAGGGCCGCAATCCAGAGTAGAATCAGCGTGACACGCTGCCCGGTGCCCATCGGCTGTGTCTTGCCCGTCAGCGAGAGCACCATGTGGATGATGGCGTAGATGGGTATCAGAAGCAACATGAACAGCGTGAAGGTGAAAAGCACAATCACCATAGGATTAGACTGATAGAGCCCCGCCAGGCCTAACGATTCCAGACTCCAGGGCATGCTGCTGGAGATAGGTAGGACGAGGGCGCAAACCACCATTACAAGAGCAACCAGAGCACATACGCAGAGAAACAAACACACAATGAGAGCCACGCCCACGAAAAGTCCAAAGAATAGTTTCAGCAGTAGGGAGAAGAGTGAGCGTAGCAGGTTGGGACTCTGAGTGGCAGTCTCGTCTTTCTCCACCACGATGTCAGCCAAGTTCTGAGGAGTCACTTCCTTACCCTCCATCTGTAGTAACTGCTCTGGGGTCTTGGCCTCTGGCAGTACGATGGCCAACACGAGATAGACTATCAGGCCAATGCCGTAGAAAGCCGTGAACACGACGATGGCCAGCCGCCAAATCACGGGGTCGGTGTTGGTGTAGGTGGCAAAGCCCGAGAGCACACCTGCCAGCATCTTGTCCTTAGGATTGCGGTAGAGTTTCTTGCCTGCCGTCCTTTCGCGTACATTATTATATATGTCTTGGGCTGCCGAGTGTACGGAGTCATAACGGTGGCCCTCCTTTGGACCATCCTTTGACTCTGACGTTTGGTGCTCGCCATCGTCTTCACCTGCCATCTGCTCTGGCTCGCCGATACGGGAGATGATGTCCTTCACGTGGTCGATGGTGATAGCCTCGATGCCCTGCTGACGGAGTTCGTCAAACAGTTCTGCGATACGGGCCTCAATGTCGTCAACGATTTCGTCGCCACCCTCCTGACGCCCGAAGTAACTGCGGAGCGACTCGATGTATTGCTGTAGCAACTCATAGGCATCCTCGTCAATCTGGAAGAGGCGCCCGCAAAGGTTGATGGTGATGTTCTTCTTCATGTTGTTTCTAATAGTTTAGGGTGGATGTTCTTGAGATAATTAATGGTGTTAGAGAGTTCCGTCCAGGCCCCGTCGAGGCCTTCGAGGAAACGTTCTCCCTCTTCGCTGAGGGCATAGTACTTGCGGGGAGGACCTTGCGTGGACTCCTGCCATTCGTAGCGCAGCAGACCGTCATTCTTCAGGCGGGTCAGTAGGGGGTAGAGTGTTCCCTCTACCACGAGCAGTTCAGCCTGTTTCAGTTGTTGGATAATGTCACTTGCATACGAGGGCCGATGCTTTAGGAGCAGCAACACGCAGTACTCCAGCATCCCTTTCCTCATCTGTGACTTTGCATTCTCGATGTTCATATCTAATGGAGTTATATGATTTCGAGTGCAAAGATAGGTAAAAACTTGGTACCTTGCAATACAAAGTACTAAGTTTTCGCCAAGAATTATATCTATTTAACAGTTACCCCTGCAGTTTATGCTTGCAGAGTCCGCGGCTGGCGTTGTGCAGGATGTCGTCCTTGATGACAGGAGCGGCAGCAGCCAGGTCTACGATGCGGTAGGGCAGGTCGTTGAGTGTGATGAGTCGGGCGGCAGGGGGCAGTGCTTCCGATGAGCCTTCTGGCGTCCAAGGGTTTTCCAGTTTCTCGCCGATCAGCGTGAGGTCGGTCTCTTCGTATAGTTCGTAAGAGCGTACCAGCATCGAGTAGTTGCGGGTGGATTCGTTGCCGTCGGCATCAATATACTGGCCTGTGAAAGTCTTCTGGAAGCGGTAGGTGTCGACGCCACACACTTCCTCGCAATGGTGGACGAAGGTGAAGCAGTCGGTATAGTGCAGGTTGATGAGCACGTTCTTGCCGTGCTGGCGCTCCAGATATCCGAAAGGAGAGTCGTTGCCGAAGGAACTCTGGTTCTGCATGTCGCAGAGCAGTTGCTGGTCCTTACCTGCCACGGCGAAGGAGTAGAGTGGATGCTGGGTGCGTCGGAAAGCGGGATGTCGCAGGGCAACGGTACCAAGAGACCCCGTCTTGCAAGGGGTCTTGTGATAGTCGAAGGCGACACCATGACAGAAGTCCCAGTTGAACGTAGGGATGAGCAGGGTGCCCTCTGGACCGATAGTGTCGAGGATGGCGTCGAGGAACTTGTCTCGGTCGAAACGCTCCCCGTTGCGCATACTGGTGAAGGTGAGTTGCATGATGTCCGACGAGAGCAGCATGCTGTCGCCCTTCTCCAGACCCCAGTGCTGGGGGAGTTCCAGATAACTAATGTACGCCATACTTCTCCAGGAGGGCTGCGATGCTGTCGACGGAGCCGAAGTTCTCAGGAACGACGTCGGTGCCGTCGATGCGGAAGTTGAAGGTAATCTCCATGTTGGTGACGAGCGTCACGATGTCGTACGAGTCGAGCATGCCTGCCTCGATGAAGTCCTCATCGCCACTGAAGTCGTACTCTGGGCGGATGGTCCTTAAGATCTCAATTATTTTTTCTTTCATCCTTTTATTATTTAAGTTTACAGTTTACGGTTTACAGTTTACAGATGATTTCATCGGAGGATAGAATGGCTTTGCCTAGTCCTTCTCCAGTCAGTGGGTGGCTTTGCCTGGTAATTAACTGTAAACCGTGAACTGTAAACAAATCATTTCTTCACTTCTTTCTTATAAAACAGCCTGTCGATTTTCCCGTTGGTGTTACGCTGTAACTGCTCCAGACGGTGGTAGACCGTGGGGATCATGTATTTTGGTAGCACCTTGCCTATCTCCATGCGGAACTGTGGCACGGGAATCTCCTCGGGAGCCTCGTAGAAGAGGGTGATCTGTTTTTCGGCCTGGTTGTAGACGATACAGCCGTTCTTCACGAGTTTCAGCGTATTGATGATTACGTGCTCGATCTCGCCTAGGTCGGTGCGGTAGCCCATGTGCTTTACGATGTTGTCCTTGCGGCCCTTGAACATGATGAGGCCCTCGTCATTCAGACAGACGATGTCGCCCGTACGGTAGATGAGTTCCGGATAGGCTTTATTCAGCGGATTCTGCACAAATGCTGCAGCCGTCTTTTCGGGGTTGTTGTAGTAACCCATTGCCAGGGAAGTACCTCTGACGCAGAGTTCGCCTTCGATCCCTGGCTCACTGACGGCCTTGTCTTCATCGTCGAGGATGATGATGTCCGTGTTGTGGCAGGGGTAGCCGATGGGCAGGGGTTCCTCGTCGGGAATCTCCTTATTAATAATAAAATAGGTGCAGTCGAGGGTAATCTCGATAGGACCGTAAAGATTGGCGAAGGTAGTCTGGGGCAGATGATGGTGCCAGTAGTTGTATTGCTTTGTGGGGAACACCTCGCCGGCGAACCATACCGTGCGCAGGCTCTCGAGTCTGAAGGCTGAGAGCAGGTCCATGTTCGCGATATTCACCATGATCGTCGGCACCCAGAAGAGGAAGTTCACCTTGTGTTGCTCGAGCACCTCCAGGATCTTAGCCGGGAAGGCAGCGAGATGGGCTGGCAGCACCACGAGCGTACTGGCCTTGGCCATGAGCATGCAGAGTTCGAAACTGTAGATGTCGAACACGATGGGTGAGAGCGAACCCATTACAAGGTCGTCACCGAAATGGAAGGTGTCGAGAGCCCAGTCGATGAAGTCGAAGAAACTTTTATGGTTCAGCACCACCCCCTTAGGCGTTCCCGTCGACCCTGACGTGTTGATGATACACGAAGGGTCGGTATCGATGATCGTCGACAGACGCCTGCTGATGGCTGTCCCGTCTACCTCTGCCGTCTCGTAGGCCTCGTCAAGCAGGATGACCTTTATCGTTAAGGGGATGATTCCTTCAATCGGCTTGATCTGGCGGGTGGTAGAGATGATGGCGGCAGGCTCCACCAACTGGATGATATTCCTGATGCGCTCTGCCGGGGTCTTAATGTCGAGGTTCATGTAGAAGTCCCCGGCATAGAGGATGCCCAGGTCAGCATAGACGCTCTCCACAGACTTGTCGAGGAACACGCCGATGGGCTTGTTCTGGGCGATGCCCATCGTGATAAGCGTTGAGGCCAGGCGCAGAGAATGCTGGTGAAGGGCGGAGAAAGTTATCTCCCTGTCCTTGTCGATGACGGCGGTCTTCTCAGGATACTTCCCGACCGTCTCCTCAAATAACTCTATCAGACTAACCTTCATATTGTCATACCTTTGTTTTATCAGTAAAGAGCACAAGGGGCTAAACCCTTTGTGCTCTTACACAGTTCTATTTGAGCGGAAGCAAATTCTTCACTTTTCACTCTTCATTTATTAAAAGTCCATGTCGTCGAGCGAGTCGCTGAAGTCCTTTGGAACGGCGTTCTCGCGCGGTGCCTCCTCATGGTGGTCATGACGCTCTGGACGCTCACGGCGGTCGCCATTGCGACGGTCACCACGGTCTGGACGACGGTCGCGACGCTCACCACGCTCGGGGCGCTCACGGCGCTCACCACGCTCACGGGCAGGGCGCTCTACATAACCCTCGGGCTTCTCGATCAGCACACGGTGCGAGAGTTTGTACTTGCCGGTCTTCGGGTCGATCTCCAGCAGTTTCACCTTGATCTTGTCACCCTCCTTGATGCCGGCCTCCTCGACGGTCTCGAGGCGCTTCCAGTCAATCTCGGAGATGTGTAACAGACCGTCCTTGCCAGGCATGATCTCCACGAAGCAACCGTAAGGCATGATCGAGCGGACGGTACCCTCGTAGACCTCACCCACCTCGGGGATGGCCACGATAGCCTTGATCTTGGCGATAGCGGCGTCGATGCTGGCCTTATCGGGAGCGCTGACCTGCACATGACCCACACCGTCGGCCTCGTCGATGGTGATGGTAGCGCCGGTGTCTTCCTGCATCTGCTGGATAATCTTTCCGCCCGGGCCAATGACGGCACCGATAAACTCCTTGGGAATATCGAAGGCCTCGATGCGGGGCACCTGGGGCTTCAGTTCGGCACGTGGCTCGGCGATGGTCTCAGTCAGTTTGCCGAGGATATACTCACGACCGGCCTTGGCCTGCATGAGGGCTTTCTCGAGGATCTCAAACGACAGGCCGTCGCACTTGATATCCATCTGGGTGGCTGTCAGACCGTCCTTCGTACCGGTGGTCTTGAAGTCCATATCGCCCAGGTGGTCCTCATCGCCGAGGATATCGCTGAGCACGGCGTATTTCTCTTCTCCGGGGTTCTTGATCAGACCCATGGCGATACCCGAGACGGGTTTCTTCATGGGCACACCAGCGTCCATCAGGGCGAGGGTACCGGCACAGACAGTAGCCATGGATGAAGAACCGTTGGACTCGAGGATCTGGCTGACGAGACGAACCGTGTAGGGGAAGTCCTCGGGAATCTGACCCTTCAGACCGCGCCATGCCAGATGGCCGTGACCGATCTCACGACGGCCTACACCGCGCTGGGCTTTGGCCTCACCAGTACAGAACGGGGGGAAGTTATAGTGCAACAGGAAACGCATGTAGCCATGCTCCAGCACATCGTCGACGAGTTTCTCGTCGAGTTTCGTGCCGAGGGTACAGGTGCTCAGCGACTGTGTCTCACCACGGGTGAAGATAGCACTTCCGTGAGGCATGGGCAGGGGAGAGACCTCGCACCAGATGGGACGGATGTCGGTGGTCTTACGGCCATCGAGACGGATACCCTCGTCGAGGATGCATCGGCGCATGGCGTCGCGCTCCACGTCGTGGTAGTAGCGCTCCATCATAGCCTCGTACTCATCCTTCGAGATTTCCGAGTCGGCGGTGATCTCAGGATGGGCCTCGAAGTATTTCTCCTTGAAGTCCTCGAGGATCTTCTCGAAGGCGTCGGCGCGCTCCTGCTTCTCCAGGGCCTGCTTCGTCACGTCGTAGGCGGGCTGGTAGCACTCCTTGTTCATCTGCTCGCGCAGGGCCTCGTCGTTCACCTCATGGTTGTACTCGCGCTTCACGTCCTTGCCCAGTTCCTTCGAGAGTTCGGCCTGCAGTTCGCACATTGGCTTGATGGCGTCCATGGCGGCCTTGAGGGCTCCCAGCAGGTCCTGCTCGCTGACCTCCTTCATCTCACCTTCCACCATCATGATGTTCTCGGCAGAGGCACCGACCATGATGTCCATGTCGGCCTCCTTCATCTGCTCGAAGGTCGGGTCGATCACATACTCACCGTTGACGCGGGCCACGCGGACTTCGGAGATGGGGCACTCGAAGGGTATATCCGAGCAAGCCAGTGCTGCTGATGCAGCAAAACCGGCAAGGGCATCGGGCTGGTCAACACCGTCGGCGCTGAGCAGCATGACATTGACGAATACTTCTGCGTGATAGTTACTTGGGAACAGGGGACGGAGCACACGGTCCACCAGTCGTGATGTCAGGA
>JAEEPF010000074.1 GCA_016284635.1 Prevotella sp. | reverse complement strand
ATGATGTCGATGTCCCTTCTGCCCGACTTCCAGTCGCGCTCCACAATGGTGTATCCCTTCTTCTCCAGATACGCCACAGCCAGGTCTTCACCCCATTTCCCTGTGTCGTTGTGTGCAGCCATCTTCTCTGTTTTTTGATGCGAAGATAAGTACTTTTTCCGAATCAGCCAAAGATAATAGGATTTTTGTGAGTCGTTTTTTGGATTTTTCCCGTTTTTTATTTATTTTTGCAGCCGGATAAAGAATTAAGCATATGCATAAGATATTCCTGCGTACCTTATTTTATTTAATAGTTGCAACGTTTTTGGCTTCATGTACCGAAGAGAAGGTATATAAGATTGGGGTGGCACAGTGCTCAAAAGGGCCTTGGCGCGAGAAAGTGAACCAAGAAATGCTTGCAGCCCAGCATTTATACGAGCACGATGTCAAGGTCAGCATCGCCAATTCGGTTGATGACCCTGAATTGCAGGCTCATCTGATAGATAGTCTGGCTCAGACGGACATTGACCTGATGGTGGTTGCTCCCTATGAAGATATTCAGATTATCAATGATGCCATAGCCCGGGTCCTAAAGGCTGGTATCCCTGTTGTCAGTTTTGACCGCAAGACCAGTGCAGACTATACGGCCTTTATTGGTGGCAATAACGTCGAGGCAGGATATATCGTGGGCCAGTATATTGCCTCGATGGTCAGAAGCAAAAATCAACCGAAGGGCAGGAAGCCTCTGGTGGTAGAGATTACAGGTTTGTTGAGTAGCACACCAGCCCTTGAGCGTCATCGCGGTTTTGAATCAGCCATGAAAGCCTTACCAGAGGTGGAGTATGTCTGTCGGATAAGCGACTGGTCGAGTGACGCATCCTGCAACATTGTTACCCAATTGATTGATTCACTCCGACAGTCTGACATCAGTCAACTGGATAACACCTTTGTGTTCTGTCACAACGACGGTATGGCAACGGGGGTATATAAAGCTGTGGTAGAGCAGGACATCGAGGGCCGTATTAAGATCCTTGGAATTGACGGTATGCCTGGCGAGGGGTTGGATTATGTAAAACTGGGGCATCAGATAGGTACCTATTATTATCCTACTCATGGCGAAAAGATTATCAGGCTTGCACTTGATATTTTGACGGGCAGGCCTTATGAACGCGAAAATCCGTTACTGGGTTTTGTCGTCACGCCTGACAATGTAGACTTGGTCATGACCGAGGCTTCAGAACTGATGAAGCAGAATGATGATTTGGTGACCATTCACGACAAACTGGAGAACTCAATGGTGCTTTACAATACACAGCACAAGGTACTTGTGGGTAGTTTTGTGACTATTGCTGTTCTGCTCTTGGCAATTATCATGATACTATTTGCATTGTGGTTGACGAAAAAGAATATACGTAAACGTCAGAGCATGAATGTGGAGCAGACGTTGTTCTATACCGATGCCAGCAATCGGCGCCTTCATGAGATATTCGTTACGTCTACAGAAGAGATGCCTGTCCCCAAGAGTCAGGACATGTTGTTTGCAGAACAACTGAATGAGGCTATCCGTAAAAACATGTCGAATCCCAACCTCAAGATGGATAATCTTGGCGAGGAGATGGGACTGAGCCGTGTACAGCTCTACAGGAAAGTAAAGGCCATAACAGGACAGACGCCTGTGGAACTGTTACGGCAAATGAGACTGCAACAAGCTTATGCATTGCTGACATCGACCACGAAGACTGTAGGCGAGATAGCGTATGAGGTGGGCTTTGGCACCCCTGGATATTTTTCAACTTGCTTTAAAAAACAGTTTGGTAAGTATCCGACAGAGCTAAGAGCGGAATAGTTTTTTTGTTTACGGTTTACAGTTTATTGTTTATAGTTTATAGATGATTACTTGGCAAGGTAAGCCCAAAATGGTTTGTAAGTCAATAATGATTTGCAATCCCTTCCTAATGATCTGAACATGATGATCTGAAGACTATAGAAGTAATCATCTATAAACCATAAACAATAAACTATAAACAAAAAAAAATCAGCATTTGACATTTTTGACATAATAGTCAACGATTGTTACATGAAACATTTTTGCTAGTCGCTGAACGATATTTGCTATATCCGCACGTATTATTATTGTACTTTTGCAGCAGATTCAATTCACAAAAGTACTAATCAATTTAAAAGTTCAACAATGGAACAACTAAAGAAACTTTTTCTAAGTTTGTTGGCTCTCTTGACGTGTACTATAATGTACGCGCAAAGTGAGATTAGTGGTACCGTCGTCGATGCTTCTGGTGAGACGGTCATCGGTGCCACAGTAATGGAGAAGGGAACCTCGAACGGTACGATTACCGATTTCGACGGAAACTTCACGATTAAAGTAAACGAGGGTGCAATCCTCGTAATCTCTTACATCGGCTACCAGACTCAGGAGTTGCCAGCCCAGCAGGGCATGAAGGTGACTCTGAAGGACGATGCCGAGGTGTTGCAGGAAGTGGTGGTGACTGGTTATACCACCCAGCGCAAGGCCGATCTGACGGGTGCTATCTCAACAGTCAGCGTTGACGAGATGGCTAAGCAGAACGAAAACAACCCGATGAAAGCTCTGCAGGGACGTGTGCCAGGCATGAACATTACTGCCGACGGTAACCCCTCTGGTGCAGCAACAGTCCGCATCCGTGGTGTCGGAACCTTGAACGATAACGATCCTCTTTACATCATCGACGGTGTGCCTACTAAAGCCGGCATGCACGAGCTGAACGGAAACGATATCGAGAGCATCCAGGTACTGAAAGATGCCGCTTCGGCCAGCATCTACGGCTCACGGGCTGCTAATGGTGTGATCATTATCACCACAAAGAAAGGTAAGGACGGTAAGATAAAGGTCAACTTCGACGGAAGCGTTGCCGCCTCTTTCTATACCAATAAGATTGAGACGATGAATGCCAGCGAGTGGGGCAGAGCTTATTGGCAGGCAAGTGTCAACGATGGACTGAATCCCAGCAACAACAATCTGGGTTATAACTATGACTGGAGTTACGACAATAACGGCAACCCCGTGCTGAACAATATGACGATGAACATGTTCCTCGATGAAAACGGTACAGTACGCGCCGGCGACACCGACTGGTTCAAAGAGATTACCCGTACGGGTGTCGTTCAGCAGTACAATGTATCTGTCAGCAACGGCTCTGAGAAAGGAAGCTCGTTCTTCTCTTTTGGCTACTACGACAACAAGGGTACGATCAAGGACAGCTATTTCAACCGCCTCTCCGCTCGTGCCAATGCAGACTACAAGCTTTTCGACGGCAACGTGGTTCTCGGCGAGAACTTCACCATCAACCGCACAAGAGGCGCTGATGCACCTGGCGGTGTGCTAGAGCACGCTCTGGAGTTCAATCCCAACTTCCCCATTTACGCCGAAAACGGCAAATATGCTCAGGCTCTTGGCGCCTACTCGGAACGTGAGAATCCGCTGAGCATGATCGACAATGCCAAAGACAACGAATACACCCAGTGGCGTATGTTCGGCGATGTTCACCTGAGTGTGACTCCGTTCAAGAACTTCATGGTTCGCACCACCTTTGGTATGGACTATACGCAGAAGGAACAGCGCTTTTTCACCTACCCTATCGCAAACGGTAAGGTGATGCGTACCGATTCTGCCGTCGAAGGCAAGCAGGAACACACTATGCGCTGGATGTGGAACGCCATTGCTACCTATAATCTGGAGATCGGCAAGCATCGCGGTGATGCCATGATCGGTACTGAGGTGAACCGTCAGGACTACAAGATGAACAGCGCCAAGCGCTATGAGCTGGCTATCCTGAACACTGACTACATGTGGCCTTCAGCAGGCGCTGGCCGTCAGTTGGCTGAAGGTTTCGGTGAGGGATTCTCACTCGTATCGTTCTTTGGTAAGGTCAACTATACATACGACGACAAGTATCTGGCTTCGTTCACCATCCGTCGTGACGGTTCAAGCCGCTTCGGTTCCAGCAACCAATATGGTACATTCCCGTCTGTCAGTGCTGGTTGGCGTATTTCTCAGGAGAAGTTCATGGAGGGCACCAAGAACTGGCTCGACAACTTGAAATTGCGCTACTCTTGGGGACAGACCGGTAACCAGGAAATCTCTAACACAGCGCGTTATACCCTATATAAATCTGTAGTCTCTACAGGTCTTTGGGGTAGCGGTCAGGCCGGTTCATCATACGATATCACAGGTACGAACGGCGGTTATGACCTGCCCAACGGCTATGTCCGCAACCAGCGCGGCAACGACGATATCAAGTGGGAGACCACCACACAGCATAACATCGGTCTCGACTTCGCCATCCTGAGAAACGAAATCTACGGAAGCTTCGACTGGTATGATAAGAAGACCACCGACATTCTGCTCTTCATGGAAGGTATCGCCGCTATGGGTGAGGGAGCCGGACAGTGGATCAACGCTGGCGAGGTGAAGAACAACGGTTGGGAACTGACAGTGGGCTATCGCCATCGTCTGCCTAACGATTTCTCCTGGGACATCAGCGGAAACATCAGTAAGTATACGAACGAGATCACCAAGTTGCCTGAGACAGTGGCTGCCAACGGTAAATATGGTGGTAACGGAGTGAAGAGCGTTGTTGGTCACGCCATGTTCTCGCAGGTGGGCTATATCTACGACGGTATCTTCAAGAGTCAGGAGGAGATCGACAACCATGCAATTCAGGAAGGTGCCGGACTGGGCCGCATCCGCTATAAGGACCTGAATGGCGACGGCTTCATCACAGAGGAAGACCAGGACTGGATCTATGATCCCACACCTGCCTTCACCTGGGGTCTGAACATCTATCTGCAGTACAAGAACTGGGATCTGACCATGTTCTGGCAAGGTGTGCAGGGGGTAGACGTAGATTGTAGAGGATACAAGTCTCAGACCGACTTCTGGGCCAACTCTGCCATCAACGTACCTTATCTGAACAAGGGTATCCGTGCACTTGATGCTTGGAGTCCTGCCAACCCAGACAGCAATATCCCTGCACTTACCACTTCGGACACCAACAACGAGGGTCGTGTATCTTCTTATTATATTGAAAACGGTTCATACGCAAAACTGCGCACTATACAATTAGGCTATAACATGCCGAAACAGGTGACTGACAAGTTGCGCATAGACCGTATCCGCCTCTACGCTTCTGCCCAGAACCTGATGACCATCAAGAGCGGCAAATTCACTGGCGCCGATCCCGAGAACCCTGGATTCAACTATCCTATCCCACTCAATCTTACTTTCGGACTCAATGTTTCATTCTAAAAAATAGCAACGATTATGAAAACGATATATAATTTGATCTGCACAATCTGCGTGATCTGCGGTCTTACTGCCTGCTCGAATTTCCTTGAGGAACAAGTGCCACAGGCAACGCTGACGCAGGACGAGGTGAAAAGCCCAGAGTATATTGACAATGTGCTAATCTCTGCATACGCCGGACTGGTTTCTATTGAGGACATGAACGCTTCGTTCTCACTCTGGAACTACGATACCCGTTCAGACGATGCCTATGTAGGCGGTTCTGACTTCTCTGATGGTGAGCCTTTCCACAGACTGGAAAAGAGCACTGGCGTGATGACTACCGACTGGCCTTTTAGCTCTATCTGGACTAAGATGTATAACTACCTCTCACGTATTAACCTGTCGCTCGACATCCTGACCAGTGCTGACCAGAATAACGCAACCATTCAGCAGCGTACTGCCGAGATGAAGTTCCTGCGTGCCTACGGACACTTCCAGTTGAAGCGCCTGTTCAAGAAAATTCCATTCGTGAACAAGCCCAACATGGATGAAGAGGACTATAACAACCTCTCAAACACAGAATATACCAACGATGAGGGCTGGCAGCAGATCATCAATGACCTTGAAGACGCCTACGCCGTTCTTCCTGTCGTGCAGGCCGACAAAGGACGTCCTACAAAGGCCGCATGTGCTGCATTCCTGGCAAAGGTGTACCTCTATAAAGCCTACCGTCAAGACGATGCCAACACGAATCAGGTAACAGGCATCAACGAGGCTGACCTGCAGAAGGTCGTGGAATATACAAGCCCGTCTTTCTACGCTGGCTACGGTCTGGAGTCTGACTTGCACAACAACTTCCGTCCTGAGGAACAGTATGAGAATGGCAAAGAGAGTCTCTGGGCTATCCAGTACTCCAAGAACGATGGTACCGTATACGGTAACTTGAATTTCTCTAACCGTCTGATTGTTCCATGTATTCCTAAGGTTCACGATTCTGGTTGTGATTTTTACAAGCCATCTCACAATCTGGTAAATGCCTATCGTACCAACAGCGACGGTCTGCCGATGCTCGATAACTTTGCCGATGCCGATTATACCGTCGGTTCCAATCAGACTGTAGACCCACGCTTGTTCGTCACAGTTGGCGTGCCTGGCACTCCCTATATGTTCAACACCAGTTTCATGATGGCAGAGACTAACGCCTGGAGCCGTTCTGGTGGTACCTTTGGATACTTCGTATCGCTGAAGCAAAATATAGACCCCGCACTCACAGATATCTATCTGTTCCTGTGTGACTCACAGTGGGCCAGCTCAATGAACCGTATCGTCTTCCGCTATGCCGATGTACTGTTGATGCGTGCCGAGGCACTGGCTCAGCTGAATCAGACTTCAGAGGCTATAACTTTGGTCAATCAAGTACGCGAACGTGCTGCCGGTATGGCAAGCAACAGCATCGTATCTAACTATCCCACTAAATACGGTATCCACTATGCAGTGGGCAAATATAGTGGCTCGTATTCTAAGGAAGACGCCATGAAGATTGTCAAAATGGAGCGCCGGCTGGAGTTGGCTATGGAGAGTGAGCGTTTCTTCGATCTCGTACGCTGGGGCGATGCTGCTACTGTGCTCAACAAGTACTATACCAGTGAGAGTGAGAAGATGAACTTCCTGAGTGGCTCACTGTTTACTGCCAATAAGAACGAGTATCTGCCTGTTCCCTGGGAGCAGATGGCTGCATCAAACGGACACTACACGCAGAACTGCGGACAGTGGTAAGACCTCACCCTAACCCTCCCCTATGAGGGAAGGGAATGAATACAAGAAAATCATTATAAAAAAGAAAATAAATATGAAACAGAATATCATAAAACTTGCAGTTTATCTGGTAACTGCTCTCCCCCTTGGGGGAGTTGGAGTGGGGCTTCTCTCCTCCTGCAGCGATAATCATACAGGCAGCATCAACGTGGGCGGTTCATGCCTCGTGGAGAAGTTCGTGCTGAACGGACAGTATGAAGGCATCATCAACACAGAGAAGCGACTGGTAAAGGTGAAGGTTCCCTCTGACTTCGACCAGAAGGGTAACATGGAAATCACCAGCCTGACCGTTTCGCCTGGTGCTCAGACTAATATGAAGGTGGGTGACCACATTAACTTCGACGGAGACCGTACACTGCACATCTCCAATGGCGACCTCGTGATGGACTATCAAGTAAGTGTACGTAATGATGAAGCACTGATGTCACTCTTCATCCTAGAAGGTGTGAAAGGTGCTATCAACCAGCAGGATAAGACTATCACGGTAAGTGTGATGGCCAACAGCGGTATTGATTTGAGCAATGCCACCTTTGAGGTTGAGTGCAGCGAGGATGCTATTTGCAGTCCTGCCAGTGGCACGAAGGCAAACTTTACTGAGCCGTTCCAGATAACACTGAACGACAATACTGCCACTTCTGTCTATACTGTCAATGTGACACTGATTGCCAACCCTGTAGCCATCTTCGTTGGCGAGGCTGAGAACATTGAACTGTTGAATGACGAGGAGAAAGCTGCCGCCAAATGGCTCACCGGAAACATAGCCAGTGCTGCATACGCTTCTTGGGACGATATAGCCAGCGGAAATATCTCACTCGATGAATGTAAACTCGTATTCTTCCACCGTCACTGCTCTTCATACGGCAACTACAACGGCTTTGCAGAGGCTGAGAGCGGTGCCATGACGGCTCTACCGAAGATGAAGGAACTCTGGCAGCGTGGCGTAGGTTTCGTACTGGGACGTTCGGCTGTGAACTATGCTATCGCTCTGGGTGCCATGCCTGAGGATGCCTATCCCAACAATGTGTGGGGTGGCGGAGGTGGCGAAGGCTCCGATCTGATGGGCGATGATCCTTGGCACTTCTATGCTTACGACATCACACACCCGTTGTGGAAGAACCTCAAGACCTATGCTGGCGCAGCTGATAACGCTGTCTATACGCTCGATAAGGATTATACAATCTGTAACACGACGTCGCAGTATGGATTCTGGGATACCTATCAGGATGGTAAGGATGCCGTTGAGGCTAAGACTGGTGGTCGTGCGCTGGGTGGCGACAACAGCGTATCGTCATGGGAGCTGAAGGGCGCTAACGGTGAGTTCGGTAAGGGTGGTATCATCTGCCTCGGCTCAGGACTCTTCGACTGGAACTCGCCTACACCATACGTGTCGAACTACCACGACAACATGGGATCCATCCTGCTCAATGCATTCGATTACCTGACGAAGTAAACAACGAATTATACGATTTTCACGAATTAAAGAACAGATAATTATGAAGACAATGATATATTCAGTATTCGCATTCATGCTGTCAGCTTCTGCGCTGACGGCATGCAGCGACGAAAAGTTCAGCGGAGATCCCTCTAAGGACTGGGACGGCACTACCACCTTCTTCGCTTCTACAGATGCACCGGATTTCGGCACGTATTATATGCCTTATGTAGGACGCGTTGGAGACCCCATGCCTTACTACGATCAGAAGGATGGCACATTCAAAGTGCTTTACCTCCAAGAGTACATCAATAACATGCCCTTCCGTTTCCATCCCATTTGGGCTGTCTCAACAAAGGACTGTGCCAACTACGAGTCGCTCGGCGAGCTGCTGCCTTTTGGTGGTAACGATTTTGAGCAGGATGCTGCGCTAGGTACTGGCTGTGCTTATGAGAAAGATGGCACATACTATATCTATTATACAGGTCATAATGGCAACTGCAAGAACCGTGAGGTGGTGATGCGCGCTACATCGACCGACTTTAAGAATTGGACCAAGGATGAACTGTGGACACTCTACGGCACCGACTTTGGCTATTCTGCCAACGACTTCCGCGATCCGCAGATCTTCGTGGCCGACGACAAAATGTACCACATGGTCATCTCTACTTATCCTGAACACGGTGGCGATCCTGTGTTTGCTGAGTTCAAGTCAAACGATCTGAAGAACTGGGAACACGTAGGCCGTATCAAGATGATCTGGGACCGCATGCTGGAGTGTCCCGACATCTTCAAGATGGGCAACTACTGGTACATCGTATTCAGTGAGAGCTATCGCGCCAGCTGGAGCCGTAAGGTGAAGTATATGGTGGCTCCTACCTACGAGGAACTGAAGAACTGTCTGAATGACGGACCGAAGTGGGCACCTGATGGTCATGAGGGCATCCTCGATAGTCGATCGCTTTATGCTGCCAAGACTGCCTCTAATGGTACAGACCGTTACATCTGGGGCTGGTGCCCGTTCCGTTCAGGTGCTGATATCCATGAGAAGAATACCAATGTAGGTGCCGGCGACGGCAACGAGCCCAACTGGAGTGGTGCTTTGGTATGCCACAAGATTATCCAGCACGCCGACGGCACACTCACGCTTGGTGCAGTGCCTGCACTGGCAGAGAAGTATAAGAATGTTGTCGATGCAAAGGTAATGGATTCTAACGGCTACAGCAATGGTACGCTGAGCGGTGACGGCGCTTATGTGCTCTACAATCGTCTTTATGCTGCCAACCACATCTCGTTCACTGTGAAGACATCTAACAACTGGGATAAATTTGGCGTTTCGTTTGTTCGCGGTACCGACTCGAAGAAGTACTACACCATGGTGGTGAATCCTGAATGGGAGGATGGCCGCAAGGTGAACTTCGAACAGGAGGGCGAAGATGGTAAAGGTTTTATCGAAGCTGCAGATGGCTATGTATTCCAGCGCCCTGTCGACAATGTCTATAACATTGACATCTACACTGATAATTCAGTTCTTACTATGTATATCAACGATGTATGTGCTTACACTCAACGCATCTATGGTATCCAGAAAAATTGCTGGAGCATCAATAACTACGGCGGTTCTATCACCGTTTCTGATGTGAAAGTAAGTCAGCAATAAGAACGATACAGAAAACAGAAATCCCCAGCCAATAGAAATGGTTGGGGATTTTTGTTTAAATTAAGCCTCGGGTTCTGCAGCGCGGAAGTTCTTAAGGTCTTCAGCCTTGAACATCTTGATGTAGGCAGCCTTGCCGAAGATGTCTTCTTCTGCCATACGAACATATACGTTGGCGCTCTTCTCGAAGAGTTCGGGGGCCTTGGTGGCATCGCGGAGGATGAGGAGCGACATCACGAGCTCGGCCGTCATGTCGTAGAGACGACGGGCGAGGAAGTCTTGTGCTTCCTGATTCTCGAGAGCCTTCACGTTGGCCAGTGCTTCCTCATAGACCTTGATGAGGGCAGTCACATGATTCTTGATGCTCTGCAAACCCTCGCTCACCTGCAGATTCTCATGCATGTCCTTGATATTGTTGAGCATGGTGCCGTTGGTGATGTAGCGGATAGCAGCGACGACCTGCAGCTGAGTGGTACCCTCGTAGATAGAGAAGATACGTGCGTCGCGGAACAGACGCTGGCTCTTGTACTCCATGATGAAACCTGAACCACCGTGGATCGAGATGGCATCGTAGGCGTTCTGGTTGGCGTACTCTGAGTTCATACCCTTGGCCAGTGGTGTGAAGGCATCGGCGAGGCGCTGGTACTTCTTCAGTTCCTGCTTCTCCTCGGGTGTCAGTTTGCGGTCGCGCTCGATATCCTCCAAGCACTTGTAAATGTCAACGTAAGCGGCTGTTTCGTACAGCAGTGAACGACCAGCATCGAGCTTAGCCTTCATGCGAGAAAGCATATCGTAAACAGCGGGGAAGTTGATGATCTTATCACCGAACTGCTGACGCTCCTTAGCGTAAGCCAGACCCTCGTTGTAAGCCTCTTGCTCAACACCTACTGACTGTGCGGCGATACCCAGACGGGCGCCGTTCATCAGAGCCATCACGTACTTGATCAGACCCAGACGAGTGCTACCGCAGAGCTCGGCCTTTGCGTTCTTATAGGTGAGCTCACAGGTAGGTGAGCCGTGGATACCCAGTTTGTGCTCGATGTGACGTACGTCGACACCGCCCTGACGCTTGTCGTAGATGAACATGGAAAGACCACGTCCGTCCTTGGTGCCCTCCTCAGAACGAGCCAGCACGAGATGGATGTCGCTATCACCGTTGGTGATGAAACGTTTCACACCATTCAGGCGCCAGCAGTTCTCCTTCTCGTCGAAGGTGGCCTTCAGCATGACGCGCTGCAGGTCGGAACCAGCATCTGGCTCAGTCAGGTCCATACTCATACCCTCGCCAGCGCAAACGCGGGGGATGTACTTCTGGCGCTGCTCCTCGCTACCGAACTCGTACAGCGTGTCGATACAGCTCTGCAGGCTCCAGATGTTCTGGAAACCGGCATCAGCAGCCGAAATCATCTCAGACAGCATAGAGAACACTGCGTTGGGCAGGTTCAGACCGCCGTAACGGCGAGGCATACTTACACCCCACAGACCAGCCTTACGGGTGGCGTCGAGGTTCTCGTAAGTCTTAGAGGCGTAGATCATACGGCCGTTCTCGAGGTGTGGACCTTCGAGGTCGACGCTCTCAGAGTTTGGCTCGATGATATTGGCAGCCACGTCGCCAGTGATGTCGAGAATCTGCTTGTAGTTCTCGATGGCATCGCCCAGGTCAACGGGGGCATAGTCGTATTCTTTCGCATCAGCGAAACCCTTTTCTTTCAGCTCAACAATACGAGCCATAAGGGGATGGTTCAGATAGAAACCAATCTCCGGGTGGTCGGAAAAGTAATTTGCCATAGTTCTTTTATTTTTTGGAAACGAACTTCTTTTTATTGGAAACGAATATGCATAATGTGAATAATTCTGTTCACGAATATGAATAATAATAATTCTAATTAATATTTATTTGTTCTTATTAGTGGATTAAATTATGTATATTATTCACATTCGTTTCATAAAAATCCATTTATTTCCTTCATATTTTACTTCGAATTCTGTTTATAATACTTAATTAATTTCGGAACGACCTCTTCGACGGTGCCATTGATGACGTAGTCGGCGATGCGGTTGATGGGGGCATCGGGATCAGAGTTGATGGAGATGATGATACCAGAGTCCTGCATACCAGCGATGTGCTGAATCTGTCCAGAGATACCACAGGCGATGTACACTTTGGGGTGAACGGTCACACCTGTCTGACCAATCTGACGGTCGTGATCCAACCAGCCAGCATCTACAGCGGCACGAGAACCACCAACCTCACCATGCAGCACCTTTGCCAACTGGAACAGCATATCGAAGTTCTCCTTCGAACCCATACCGTAACCACCGGCTACAACGATGGGCGCACCTTTCAGGTTGTGCTTGGCAGCCTCCACGTGGTGGTCGAGCACCTTCACAACGAAGGCCTCGGGAGAGACATATTTGCTGACCTCAGGATAAACAACCTCCTTCTTGCAGGCACCGTCGTAGATTGCCTTCTGCATCACGCCAGAGCGGACGGTAGCCATCTGGGGACGATGGTCGGGGTTGACGATGGTTGCCACGATGTTACCACCGAAGGCGGGACGGATCTGATAGAGCAGGTTGTCGTAGTGCTTGCCGCTCTTGGCATCGTCGTACGGACCAATCTCGAGCTCTGTACAGTCAGCTGTCAGACCAGAGGTCAGAGAAGACGACACGCGGGGACCGAGGTCGCGGCCGATGACGGTGGCACCCATCAGACAGATCTGCGGCTGCTCCTCCTTGAAGAGGTTCACGAGGATATCGGTGTGGGGAGCAGAGGTGTAGGGGAACAGATCCTTGGCGTCGAAGACAAAGAGCTTGTCGACACCATAGGGGAGAATCTGGTCCTCGACCTTGCCCTTGATGCCTGTGCCGGCAACAATGGCGTGGAGCTCAACACCCAGTGTATTGGCCAACTTACGGCCTTTTGTCAGGAGTTCCTGGGAAACTTCTTGCACTAATGTGCCTTCTATTTCGCAATATACAAATACATTGTTCATAATCTTATCTGTTTTATGGAAACAAATTCCCGTAATTATTCGTAATTATCCATAATTATTATGGGCAATTATGGTCAATTATGGCAATTTGTTTCTAAATATTCATTAGCCAATTATTTTCTCTTCCAGTAACTCCTTGATCATTCCTTCAATGTCAGCATCAGAGGCAGTGAGGGTCTTACTTTCCTTAGCCTGGAACACGATGTTCTTGATGGCCTTCACCTTGGTGGGAGAACCACTGAGACCACACTGCTGCACGTCGCCATCGACGTCGGCCACGCTCCACTGGTTCAGTGTCAGGTAGGGACGCTCCTCATAGAGATAGTCGTAAGCTGTACCTTCGGCAGGACGCTCCATAGGACAGGTGGCGCGCTTGTACTTCATCACCAGCTTAGCATTCTGGGGGCGGCAGGGAGCAGCAGAACCATTCACGGTAATCACCACGGGCAGGGGAGCCTCTACGGTCTCCACGCCGCCGTCGATCACGCGCTTCACGGTAGCCTTGCCATCTTTTACTGAGAGCACCTCCTCAGCATAAGTCACCTGGTTAAGACCCAACTTCTGAGCCACCTGAGGACCTACCTGAGCGGTATCGCCGTCGATAGCCTGGCGGCCACCGATCACGATGTCTACATCGCCAATCTTCTTGATGGCAGTAGCCAGCGCATAAGAAGTAGCGAGGGTATCAGCACCAGCGAAGAGACGGTCAGTCAACAACCAACCAGTATCAGCGCCACGATAAAGTCCCTGACGGATAATCTCACCTGCACGTGGAGGACCCATCGTGAGGATTCCTACTGTTGAGCCCGGATTCTGCTCCTTCAGGCGAAGGGCCTGTTCCAGGGCGTTCAAATCTTCTGGATTGAAGATGGCGGGTAGGGCAGCGCGGTTCACCGTTCCTTCGGCAGTCATTGCATCCTTACCCACGTTACGGGTGTCTGGCACTTGCTTGGCCAGAACAACAATCTTTAAAGCCATAAATATATTATTAAAAATGTATATTCTTACCCCCTCAAACTCCCCCTTGCGAAGGGGGAGAAAACCGAGGGGCTCAAAAATCGGCTGCAAAGGTACTGCTTTTTGCGCACACAGCCAAATAAATTGCACAAAATCAGCCGATTTGTGCACACTTTGGCCGATTTGTGCAATTAATTTGGAGGGAAATTGATAATAATCAATTCATTTCACTCTTTTTTGCCACGGAATTCGAACGGCATCCATTGCGGATCCACCTCGACATGGTCTGCCACGCTGGCATGGATGATGTGGATGCTCTCTTCCTTCGAACCATAGCCGATGATCTGCGGCTCCCATCCTATCTCTTCGCCATCCTCGTCAGTCAATGGCGAATCCGTCACGAAATACCTGATGAAGCCGTCTTTTATCACGACGTAATAGCTGACGTGCATAAAGTCGCTGGTATAGGCCACGACCTCCTGTCCAGTCCAGGGGGCATCCTCCTCGGGCTTCACGTGGAAGAATCCCCGGATGCGGTGGAACATGTCGCTGATGGCCACCGTCTGCATCTTGCCCTTGAACTCTGCCAGGATCAGCATATCATCGCGCTCCTGATCCTCAGAACCCTCCGCCTTCCTCAGACAGAGCAGGGGATAGCCCTTGCCGTCCAGATCCACGAAAGCCACCTCCTTGAAACCCTCACCACTGGCCTTCGTCCACTCGCCGTCGCCAAACTCCTGATACTCAAAGTCCTCCAACTGAATCTTTGAGAATTGAGGATTCATGCCGTCCCATGTGTAGATGCGACAGAGGGTGGGATAGAAGGGTGAGTATTCGCTGATGATGAAGTCGGTGCCTTTCTCAGGCAGTGTCCAGCCTACGTCTACGAGGGGGGATGGCTTCTGATAGTCGTCGAGCGGACTGCGCTCGGGCTTCATCGTCTGCGTCTCAGGGTCGTAGTCGTACCAGCAGAGCAGGTTCTGCGGCATCACGTGCTGTTCGTAGAGGCTGATGGCGAAGAGGCGGTGGCCGTTGGTGCGTCGCCAGACACAACATGACATCTGATCGATGTCCGTCAGCGACTCGTAGCAGGCAAAGCCGTTCTTTGGGTCGATGAGGATGCGGAGTTCATCCTCCTCGTTGTTCTCATACAGCAGCGTCGTGCCGTTGCGCTTGGTACCTGGGATGGGTTTCTTCTGCTGATCCAGCACCTCGCCCACCACCCATGTGGGCAGTGCCTGATGGAAGGCGCGGAGCAGTGTCATCACGTCGGGAGCCTGACCACCGTTCTTGACGCTGATGGTCGTCTGTCGCCACAGGCTGTCGATATCCGAGTTTATCAGGATTGTCTTGGCACTCATACTGATGGCTGAAAGCAGCACGATGATGGATAAAAAAATCTTTCTCATTTCGGTTCTGGTTAGAATTAACGGGTACAAAGATACTCAATTTTACCCATACAGCCACATAAATGGCACAAAATCAATACATTTTTGCACATTTCGGCCGATTTGTGCAGTTTATTAGGATGGAAATTGAAAATAATCAATCGTAATTCATACACTTTCATAAATAAATTGTACCTTTGCAGCCACAACTAACAAATGAAAGAAAGAGAATATAATCGTTCGTTTGCCACAAGGCTGTCGCGATGGGTGATATTGGTACTGCTCATCATGATGGGTGGAATGTCAGTCCTGCTCTACGAGCTTATCGAGAGTGCCTTGGTAGAAACCAGTGCCAACAGCTTCCATGTTGGTATGAGGTCGTCGGACAGAGCCATCAACAATGTGATGTCGGATGTGTCTGTAGCCGTCAAGAACAACCTCTTTGATATTGAACGCCACCTGAAAGAGCCTGACCAGATGCAGGCCATCGTGGAGCGTATCGTCACACAGAACCCTCGTATACGCAGTTGCGGTATCAGTTTTGTTGAGAACTACTACCCCCAAAAGGGGCGCTGGTTCCGTCCGTATGCCTGGCGCAACGACAGTATGCAGGTAGAGGCCAAACAACTCGGTGGCGCTAATTACGACTATCAGAATACCGGATGGTTTAAGGATGCCACCGCCAGAGATTCTGCCTTCTGGTCGGAACCCTTCTTCGACGGTCAGGATGCCAAGACGTCACTGGTGGCCTATCTGCATCCCATCCATGATGCGCAAGGTGGTGTCGTGGCTGTCTTGAGTGCTGACTTCTCGCTCGACTTCATGACGCAGATTATACAGGAGCAGGACAGCATCATCGAAAAGGAAAACTGGGCGATTCCCGGACTGCTACAAAGTTTTGTGCTGTCGCGCAACGGTATGTACATCACCCATCCTGACCACCGGCGCATACAGAAGGGCAACTTTTTCATACATGTGAAGGATGCCGACGAGGCGGGTGTGGCTGAGAAGCTTATCAATGAGATCAAGGAGTGCAAGAAGAGTGATGACGAGACAGAGCATATGGTGATGGTGAACAGGAAAGAGTCGTATTTGTTCTATTCACCTGTCACTGGCACCGACTGGATGCTAATGTTGACTGTTTCAAAGTTCGGAATAGACTTTTTTGCCGTGGTGGTTGGCATCATCACCTTGTCTGTCATCATCGTCGTGCTGATGGTCACCTTCTTCGTGTGCTTCCTCACCATCAAGCGCACTACAATGCCCCTGAAACTTCTGGCAGACACAGCCGACAAGGTGGCTCAGGGAGAGTTTGACACCCTGCTGCCGACTGTCAAGCATCGGGATGAGATATGCCAGTTGCGTGACTCCTTCGAGAATATGCAGCACTCGCTGACCGAATATATTGAG
>JAEEPF010000247.1 GCA_016284635.1 Prevotella sp. | reverse complement strand
ACGACAACAAGTGCGACGGCTACATGTTCGACTGCGGCAGCTACCGTGCTGGTTACGTCACGCTCAAGGTGCCCGGTGTCACCGAGAAGGAGAAGATGTATGTCGGTGCCACACTGGCCTACAAAGTCCCTCTCATAGACGTATATGTGGGACTCAGGGGAGGCACCTTCTGCGGCAGCGACAACAGCGGCGTGGTGACGCTCTATCCTTCGTCAGAGGTGGCAGCTGTGAAGCACGTCTTCAGCAACACCGACAAGGACTCCCGGATGCATGTGAACCGCTCGGGCAACCAACTGGTGGTGAGCGGCGTGAAGGCCGGTGAGCAGGTGCGCCTCTATCAGGCCAACGGCACCGTGCTGGCCCGCAAGACGGCAGGCAGCGACGGCAGGGCCTTCTTCCCCTTGATGCAGCTCAGCGGCGTAGGACTGATATCCTCCGGCGACGAGACGGTGAAGTTTGCGTACTAATAGTTCAGGGTTCATGGTTAATGATTAATGATTAAAGACTGATGATTATGAAAAAGATTATATTGACATTTTTAATGACCGCTTTGGCGTTTGTGTCGGTCGGAGCGGTGGACATCACCGATCCCAAGTATATCTGGGACGGCAAGATAGCGGATAAGATATATGCGTATAAGGACACCAAGACCATATACATCTACACGCCCGGCGAGTTTATTGCCCTCCACGACAAGTGGGAGGATTACAGGGACGGTGACGACGACCAGGGCTACAAGGGCTGGACCATCTACCTGATGAACGACATCGACCTGAACAACTACAACATACAGCCCCTGACCATCGGCTGGTACGACGGTCACCGCTTTGCCGGTAACTTCGACGGGCAGGGCCACACTATCAAGAACATCTATATCGGCGGCAAGGAGGACGACCGTGCACTCTTCGGATGGATTGACAACGGCAGGATAGAAAACCTCAGGCTGGAGAATGTCACCATCGTTGCCGGCGACGGCGGCAACGAGCATGTGGGCGGCCTCTGCGGCAGGATGGAGAACCACAGCACCATCTCCCACTGTGCGGTGGTCAACTGCACGGTGAAGGTGACGAATGTCAACCACGGTGATGAGATAGGTGCCATCTGCGGCTATATGAAGAATAACAGTAACGACATCTTATATTGCTACAGCGACGCCACCGTCGAGGGTAGAAGTCAGGTAGGCGGCATCGTCGGCAAGATAGAGGGCGGCGGCAACGGCTCCAGTGTGCAACACTGCTACTTCAACGGTAAGGTCATCGGTCACGACGAAGACTACCGCTACATTGTCGGCGAGATTAACGGACAAAAGGTGGCGAATTGCTTCTATTTGAATCACGACGACGGCGTCGATGGTGGCGGCGGCACGGCATGCACGGAGGAGGAGCTGAAAGCGCCCATGCTCTTCGGCGAAAACGATGCCGAGTGGGTCTATCCTATTAACGGTTATCCCGAGCTGAAGGTGTTCCTGCGCTATAATCCAGGCGACACGTTCTACACGACGGATGTGGGCCACATAGACAATTACGAGGCCATCTCCCTCCCCGGCTACCTCAGTGTGAGAAGCAAGACGGAGGTGGAGAGGATGAAGAATGTGGAAGGAGATATTATCAATTGGACGGAAGTCACCTCTGCCAACGTAGTCCTAGAGAAAGTCATCGGTGCTGCGGCCTACGACGACTTTATCGTCAACAGCGACCAGCAATCCTATTTCAGCCCTATTCCGCTCACCAACACCGCTCTCGGCGCCAACGCTTTCGAGAAACTTAGAGCAGTGAATGGAGTATCGCTTCCTGAAACAATCGACAGCATCGCCTATCCCCAGCGCCACAACGTGCAGCAGGCCATTGTGCTCAGCGGCGACCGCTCTGGATGCGCCGTGAAGGACGATGCCCTCTACGACATGAATCGCCGCTTACTGCTCACGGCGATCAAGTCGCCCACCACACTCACCATTCATCAGGAGTATGCCGACAGCATTGCCGACTATGCCTTCGAGAATATGAAGGATTTGAAGACGCTCTATGTGGACACTTGGGTGGAAGCCGGTCGCGAAGTGGACGACGGCGAGAACCGCCCGCCAGTCTTTGAGCTGAAGGGCGAACATGCATTCGATGGCTGTCCGGCAGACCTCAACGTCTTCATCAAGGATGGCACCACCAACCAACTCTTCCTCGGTTATCAGGCCTCCGGCGGCTACGGCTACAGCAATGCCGACTATTGGAACCTGTTCTACTCCGACTATCAGGACGTCCCCAACCACATGTTTACATACTTCCCCGTCAACCGCAATCCTGGCGGTATGTCCACGCTGATACTCGGCTATCCAGTAGAACTGCCCGAGGGTGTGACGGCTTGGTGGGCGCAATCACTCGGCGATAACAACGTCACCCTAGAAAAACTTGGCACACAGATTGTTCCTCCATTTACCCCCGTTCTACTTACATACAAAGAAACAGGCCCCCTATACCTTTCCCGATATACTGGCGACAACTACGGTGCCGCCACCGACTACGAGAACAACCTCTTCAAAGGTAGTGTAGACCCGGGAGGACATACCATGACCGACTCCGAGATGATGAGCAACTTCCTCACGTTAGGACGTCCCAATGGCGATAACACCTACGACAATCTGGGGTTCTATTTGTATCACCCCAAGAACAAAGTCCTGCCATCATACATCGCATGGATTGCCAGCAGCGATCTTCCTGCAGAAGCCCGCCTGTTCGCCAACTTCGGTGACGGAACCACCAAAATCAATCCCTATACCGTCAAGTCGTCACTCACAGACGAAATACGAGTTTACACTATGCAGGGCATCCGCATTGACCCATCGTCCATGCGGAAGGGGATTATGTATATCGTGAATGGCAAAAAGGTAATCATCTAGTAAAAGACTACAATTATGAGAAAGAAAACATACATATCACCAGTCTGTCACGTCGTCAATATTTCACACGTCACATTACTCAGTGGATCGCCAAATATCGACGTACCCTACGACTCCGGCACAAATACAGGTGATGCTCTGTCACCATTCCTTCAGACAGACAAGTTCAACGACATTGAGAATTTATTGAACCTATAATACAACAAAAGAAGCCCCGGGTCATTGCTGACTCAGGGCTTCTCTCTTTGAAAAGTGGCGGCCTCCTACTCTCCCGCATTGCATTGCAGTACCATCGGCGCAGGCGGGCTTAACTTCTCTGTTCGGAATGGGAAGAGGTGGGACCCCGCCGCAATAAC
>JAEEPF010000246.1 GCA_016284635.1 Prevotella sp. | reverse complement strand
CCTGAAGAAGGACAAGATGGCTCTCCAGCGTTTGAAGGACGCTGCTGAAAAGGCTAAGATTGACCTTTCTGCTACGACTTCTACGAACATCAACCTTCCGTTCATCACAGCTGACGCTTCTGGTCCGAAACACCTCGACCTCACCCTCAGCCGTGCAAAGTTCGACCAGCTCACCGCTCACCTCGTGGAACGTTCTATGGAACCGTGCCGCAAGGCTATCAAGGACTCCGGTCTTTCTTTGAGCGAAATTGACGAAGTGATTCTCGTCGGTGGTTCTACCCGTATCCCGGCCGTTCAGGAAGCTGTTCGCAAGTTCTTCGGTAAGGAACCGAACAAGACTGTGAACCCGGACGAAGTTGTGGCTATCGGTGCTGCAGTTCAGGGCGCTGTTTTGAGCGGTGATTCCTCCGTGAAGGACGTGCTCCTCCTCGACGTGACCCCGCTTTCTCTCGGTATCGAAACTCTCGGTGGCGTGATGACCAAGCTCATCGACCGTAACACCACGATTCCGACCAAGAAGAGCCAGGTGTTCTCCACAGCCGAAGACAACCAGCCGGCTGTGACGATTCACGTGCTCCAGGGCGAACGCGAATTTGCTCGCGACAACCGTACGCTCGGCAAGTTTGACTTGACCGACCTCCCGAAGAAGCCGCGTGGCGTGCCGCAGATCGAAGTGACCTTCGACATCGACGCAAACGGCATTGTGCATGTGTCTGCTAAGGACAAGGAAACCGGTAAGGAACAGTCCATCAAGATTACTTCTTCTAGCGGTTTGTCTGAAGACGAAATCAACAAGATGGTCAAGGATGCCGAAGCTAACGCCGCCAAGGACAAGGAACAGCGCGAACTTGTGGACATCAAGAACCAGGCCGAACAGATGGCATACCAGGCAGAAGGTCAGCTCAAGGAATTTGGCGACAAGCTCCCGGCCGACACCAAGAGCCAGCTCCAGGCTGCTATCGATGACATCAAGGCCAAGAAGGACAACGGCACTAAGGAAGAAATCAAGGCCGCTATGGACAAGCTCCAGGGCATGATCAGCTCCATGGCTCAGGCTGCTGGTGCAAACCAGGCTCAGCCGGGTCCGCAGCCGGGTGCTTCTGAACAGCCGAAGAACGACAAGAAGGGCGATGGTCCGGAAGTCGTCGACGCGGAAGTGGTTGACTAATTAGTAGGAAGTAGACGGTAGGAAGTAGGAAGTGTCATCCTGAGCGTGGTTCGACAAGCTCACCAACCTTTAATAAGGTCCCTGAGCCTGCCGAAGGGCGAAGGATCTAAAAACATTAATTTATACATCCTCCATCTGCAACTTACAAAATAGGATTCGCTCTCTTTTAGGGAGCAATCCTTTTTGTGTAAATAAGGGTATCTGTTTATTAGTATGAATTAGGACGTTTGCAGTTACTAAAGGACAACAAAGCTTTTCCCTGTCTACTGTCTACTTCCTACTGTCTACTAAATGCCGAAGGCATATTATGGCTGAAAAAAGAGATTATTACGAAGTTTTGGGCGTCGGCAAGGACGCAAGTGCTGATGAAATCAAGCACGCTTATAAGAAGCTTGCTATCAAGTACCATCCGGACAAGAATCCGGGCGACAAGGAAGCTGAAGAAAAGTTCAAGGAAGCTGCCGAAGCTTACGACGTGCTCTCTAATCCTGAAAAGCGCAAGAACTACGACCAGTTCGGCTTTAACGCTCCTGGTGGCGGTTTTGGCGGTGGCGGATTCGGCGGCGCAGGCTTCGACCTCAACGATATCTTCAGCCAGTTTGGCGATATTTTCGGTGGCGGATTCGGCTTTGGTGGTGGTGGCCGCAGAAGTTCTCGCAAGGCAGGACCTCCGCGTGGTAACGACTTGCAGATCAAGGTGGCACTCAGCTACAAGGAAATTTTCGAAGGCTGCACCAAGAAGGTTCGTTTAAAACGCTATACACCGTGTACGGAATGTAACGGCAAGGGCGGTACGAACGTCAAGGAATGTAGCACCTGCCATGGCACGGGTCGCGTGCGTCGCGTGTCGGGCGGATTTTTCCAGATGGTTTCCGAAAGTGCCTGCCCCACTTGCGGCGGCACTGGCGAGGTGATTGCCAATCCGTGCTCTCACTGCCACGGTGAAGGTCGCATCCAGGAGAGCGAAGAAATTTCCATCAAAATTCCGGCAGGCGTGAGCGAAGGCCAGTACCTGAACCTCCGTGGCGAAGGCAACTGCGGTCCGCGCGGCGGTGCTTGTGGCGACTTGCTTGTGGTGATTGCCGAAAAACCGGACGACTTCTTCAGCCGCGAAGGCGACGATTTGCATTGCGAAGTCAAGGTGCCGGTACATAAGCTTGTGCTTGGCGGAACACAACGCATCCCGACCATCAGCGGTGACGAAATCCAGATTAAGATTGCCGCCGGCACTCAAGCCGGTAGCGTTCTCCGTCTGCGCGATCAGGGCTTGTGGCCGCTCAAAAAACAGGGCGACCGCGGAAGCCTCTACGTACAAATTGGCGTGGATATTCCGAAGGATATCTCTCGCGAAGAGAAGGAGCTTTACCAGAAGCTCGCCGAACTTCGCAAGGACAAGGAAACCGCTCAAGAAGAAAGTTTCCTTGAGAAGATGAAGAATCTGTTTAAGTAAGATGAGAGAACGGCCCTACGGGCCTACAGACGAAAGACGAGAGAAACGCGGCACTTCGTGCCTTTGAAGTGTGAGGTTGTTCGCAGTTTACGCACTCATTGAAAAATTATCCCGAGCAGCGATGTCCGGGATTTTTATATATTTTACGCAAGTAATTTATATTGGATATATGGATGGAAAGGAGTAAAGAATGAGAAAATCTGATGCAAAGGCGAAATGTCTTTCTCGACCAGTCATCCTCGAAGCGAAGCGTAGGGGATCCATACGATTTTTCCTTACATTTCTTCTTTCCATAGCCCTTGCCGCCTGCGGCGGCGACAGCGGTACATCCGCGAATGACGATAATGTGTCGTATTCAAGTAGTGTCACCCTGAGCGGAACGTCAGTGGAGTCGAATGGGTCTAAGGCTTCTAGCTCTAGCAAAAAGGCCGAGTCTAGTTCCAGTCAAAAGATTGCTTCATCCTCGTCTTCTGTCATTCTGAGCAGCAGTCGTCATTCCGGGCATGACCCGGAATCCAGTAGCAGTAAAAAAGATGGTGGGTCGTCGTCATCTATTAAGGCTTTGTTATCCTCCTCTTCTTCAAAATTCCAAAACGGTTGGAGCTGGGATATACCTTTGGAAGATAGGTTGA
>JAEEPF010000073.1 GCA_016284635.1 Prevotella sp. | reverse complement strand
GATGAAGAGTATCTCGCTTCTTGGTTCGGTCGTTTGACTTGGGACTGGAACGAGACCTATATGGCTACCGTTACCATGCGTTATGATGGTTCAAGTATCTTCACCGACGGCAAGCGCTGGGGTTTCTTCCCCTCTGTATCTGCAGGTTGGGTAGTTTCTAATGAGAAATTCATGGAGAAGACCAAGAGCTGGCTCGACTTCTTGAAGATCCGTGCAAGCTGGGGTCAGAATGGTAACAAGGACATCTCCAAGTACCAGTATCTGGCAACAATCGCTCTGTCTGGCGAAGCTGGCGACAGCGGTTACAAGTTCGGTTCTTCCATCGAGACTTCTACATCCGGTACTCCAAACACTGGTGCTTACGCAAACATCGTTCCGAATCCTGACCTGACTTGGGAAACCTCTGAGCAGCTCGACTTCGGTCTCGATGCACGCTTCCTCAACAGCCGTCTGGGCTTGACCTTCGACTGGTATAAGAAGACCACGAAGGACTGGCTGATCGCAGGCCAGAACGTAGCCATCTACGGTACTAACCCTGCTGCCATCAATGGTGGTGACGTGAAGAACACTGGTGTTGAGATTTCACTCTCTTGGAACGACAGAGTCAACAAGGACTTCAGCTACAATGCAAGCATTAACTTTGCTACCAACACGAACGAGGTAACCCGTATCGCTAACGACAACCACTATATCAATGGTCCGAGCGGCGTGCTCTCACAAGGTACTGAGTATATCTACCGTGCTGAGGAAGGCAAGCCCATCGGTTACTTCTACGGTATGTCTTACAGCGGCATCTGGCAGAATTATGAGCAGATTGAGGCTGCACGTCAGTCTGGCAAGGCCGTTCTTGACGATGCAATGCCTGGTGACTGCATCTGGGACGACTGGAACGGTGATGGCGTGATCACCTATGCAGAAGGTGAGACTTGCGACCGTCATGAGATTGGTAATCCTAACCCCGACATCATGCTGGGTATCAATCTCGGTGTACAGTACAAGGGCTTTGACTTCGCTGTAAACGGTGCCGGTGCATTCGGTCAGCAGATCATGCGTTCTTACCGCTCATTCAGTGATGCTCCTTATCAGAACTACGACACCACCATCTTCAACCGTTGGTATGGTGAGGGCACCTCAAACAGCCAGCCACGTATTTCAAGTACTGGTCACGCTAACACGAACTGGGTATCTACCCGTTACATGGAGAATGCCGACTACTTCAAGATCAAGACCATCACACTCGGTTACGACTTCAAGAAGATCTGGAAGACCTGCCCGCTGCAGCAGCTCCGCTTCTATGTTCAGGCTCAGAACCTCGTTACCTTCACCGGTTACACAGGCCTCGATCCTGAGGTTGGTAACTCTGCCGGTGGTAATGGCTGGGCTTCAGGTATTGACCTGGGTCTTTACCCGCCATCTCGTACATATCTGGTTGGTGCAAGTATTAAATTCTAATTCGATATAATAAGTTATGAAGAAATATATTTTATCAGCAGCAGCTGTTTTGTCAGTAACTGCGTTTACATCCTGTAACGACATGCTGGACACCGATCCGCGTGTTACAGAGTTGACTGCCGCTACATTCCCCGGTAAGCCTGGAGATGTTGATGCTCTGAATGCAGCTACCTATAGTATCATGAGTACGCTGGGTGGCGGTGATAATAGTGGTATATGTAATAATCCTTACTACTGGTGGGAAATGATGTCAGACAACTGCTACGGCAGTGGTGGTCTGCAGGATAATGTTAATAAGTCACTGCATCATTTCACAACGGCTAGTGCCAACCAGTATGAGGCAGAATTCACCATTATCTATGGTGGTGTCTCTCGTGCCAACAACCAGATTGAGACCATTGACAATGTGGAATGGACCGATGCACAGAAGCCCATGCGTAACCAGCTTCTTGGTGAGGCTTTCTTCATGCGCGGTTTCTATAATCTTTTGCTGACCCAGTTGTTCGGCGACATACCTCTGATTACATCAACCGTTATTACTGACGAGTTGCAGCAGCAGGTGAGCGCTGAGGAAGTGATTTACCCACAGATTATCGCTGACTTCGTATCTGGTTTGAACCTCATGAACGAACAATCAGGTTATGGTTTAAGAGGTGATGGTCATGCCAACAAGTATGCTGCCGAGTCTATGCTGGCTCGCGCCTACATGTTCTGGGCTGGCTTCTATAAAGGTGTCGGCGAGCTCGCTACGGGTGATGCTACGATAGCTCTGAATGACCGCAATGGTGAAGCTATTGCTCAGGAGGGTTGCGACAAGTCTTCTGTTTCTAAGTCTGATGTCATCAACTATCTGAAGGAAGTCGTTAACAGTGGCCGTTACAGGCTCCTGAAGGACTTCCGTTCACTCTGGCAGTACTCAAACAGCCTGCTTCTGGCAGAGGCACTCGATGAAAAAGACCATAGCTATGCATTCATCAAGGATATGGATCCTGCAGACTGCTTCGACAGGGACGGCAATGGTAACGGCAACTTTGAGGAGATCTTCCAGATTCAGTTCCTGAATGCCTCTAAGTGGGCCATCGGTGGAACCTATTGCAACCCCCGTATGTATTCAAACTATCTGTCTTGCTTCTGGGGTCTTCGTAACGGTGCTACCAATGATAATGGTAAGCGCGACAAGACTTATCCGTTCAACCAGGGCTGGGGTCAGGGTACTCCTTCATGCAATATCTGGGATGACTGGACAGACGCTGAGAGAACTGGTGGTTATACGGACATTCGTAAGCTCGGTTCCTTGATCGATCTCGAAAATGAGCTTGAGTCTTATACCTACGAGAAGGATGACAATGAGGAGTCTGGCTATGCTTGTAAGAAGTACGCCGATGTAAACCTGGATGCTAACCCGAAGGATAATGATTCATGGTGGAAGCAGGCTCCTGGTTATACTGGCAGCTCACTTGACAATGAGCAGCAGGGTGACCACTTTGAGGATTTCTATTTGATGCGTTATGCTGACGTGCTGCTGATGCTGACAGAGCTCACAGGCGATGCTTCTTACATGAACGAGGTACAAGCTCGTGCAGGTGTTCCTCAGACAGCATACTCTCTGACAAATGTTCAGAACGAGCGCCGCTGGGAGTTCGCTATGGAGGGAATCCGCTTCAACGATATGCGCCGTTGGTCTGGTGCCGAAGGTCACAGCGAAAGTTGTTACGCAGCTAAGGCTCTGCAGGCCCAGAAGGGTAAGCAGATTGTATGCCTTGGTCAGAAGGCCAACAAGCGTTCTTTGGAGCACATGACCTGTTCATGGTCTAAGCGTTACGCTGATACCAAAGGCTTCCTGCCTAAGCCCGAGTCCCAGATTACTTTGATGGCTGGTAAGATGACTCAGAACCCAGGATGGGATACAAATACACCTGCTGCTGAGTACACATATAAAGTTATATATTAATATTTTATAAGCATTCAATATGAAAAAAATAATTTTGATGTTTGTCGCAATATGCGCCTATGCAGCTTGCGATCCTGGTCATGAGGATATCGGCAATGCCGGTCATATCTCTGTAGACGAGCTCAAGGCTAAGACCAGTGTAACTGTTGACAAGGCTCCCAGTGGCGCTAATGGTAATGTCGTTACCTGTTCGACCTCTGCTGCCGTCAATGCAAAGTGGGATATCGGTGGAAAGGAATATGTCGGTAACTATGCATGGAAGAAGATGAAGCTTGGCGACTATACAGTCAAGATGACAGCTCTTTGTGCAGACGGAACCGTGCTCACCGCAGATTTCCCCATCAGCTGCCAGGAAATCACCAACGCTCTGGAGAGATTCTACATCTATGGTGGAGATCCTGCAGCAGAGCCGCCATTCCAGCCCGGTGCTTGGGATGCTGCAGCCATGCGTTTCAGCTCAACGGAAGGTGCACACCTGCCCACTATTCCTGATGATGTCTACTTCGGTCTGAAGACTCTGATCTTCGACATTTCAGACGCTGATGGTGTTGACATGAAGGTCATGAACGGTTGGTGGAGTAATACCTATTACGATCATGTGGTATGGACAGATGGTCCGAATGAACTCCAGATCACCGAGACCATGGCTAATGAGTGCGCTAAGGGTGGTGAAGGTCGTGACCTCGACCTGATGCTCTACGGCGGTACTATGACGCTCAACGCTGTTTACTATGAGGAATAATCATTCCTTCAAAGTATAATTAATAAGGCTGACCCATTTGATTGGGTCAGCCTTTTATAGCAATAAAAAATGATTAATAAGAACACAGTCTCTCATATCATCCTTTATGGAAGCCTGCTGGTTTTCATAGCATTTGTCGTATTTATCCTATACATCAATCAAGAGGTGTTTTATACGGCATACGACCGTTCCGAGTTCATTTTCGGAGCCCCCTTCTTCCATGCTCTCCTATCAAAGCCTTTCGGCCTGATGCGGTATGCAGGAGCCTGGCTTACGCAGTTCTTCTGTCAGCCCGCTATAGGTACAGGTGTGCTGATGGCCATCTGGGCACTCATCTTCCTGGTGGGTACCAAAGCATTCCGGCTACAGGGAAGTGCCTCCGCAGTGATGCTCTTGCCTGTTGCCTGCCTGCTTGTCTCTGTGGTTGATTTGGGATATTGGATCTATGTCTCAACCATCAGAGGCTATTGGTTCTCACAGTCGGTAGCCTATTTGATGATGCTGCTCCTCCTGTGGGCAGCACGCTGCACCCCACGCAAATGGCATCTTGCGTGGTATCTGATAGGGTTCTGCATCTATCCCGTTCTGGGATGGTATGCCTTGGTGTTTATACTCTGCCTGGCACTTACCGAAAAACTGGCCTGGCCTGAGTATTTGGGTTTTGTCTTGCTCCTCTTTACTGCCGCCATCTGGCATACGCAGTTCTACTCGAATCTGAGATTCGACGATGTCGTACTGGCGGGTATGCCGCGTTTCGAGCTCCCGATGGACTCAAGCGAGCGTCTCTCCATACCGTTCTGGATACTTGGAATCGTGTCTATGCTCATTCCTGTGTGTTACCGTTATCTGGCCAAGTGGTTTGTGCCGGCATTGTGTGCCATTGCAGGCATCGTCTATACCACGACGCAAATGTACTATGATAAGAACTACATCGACGAGATGCGTATGGTACGCTATGCCGAAGACGACAACTGGCAGGAGGTGCTTCAAATCGCAGAAGAGAACAAGCAGTCTACCAGCACGATGGTGTTCATCAAGAATGTCGCCCTGATGAACGAAGGCGGACTGTTCGACCGTTCATTTAAATTGGGCAATAGCGCTGTAGATCTCAACAACCCCGATTCGCTCCACGTCACCCTTTTAGACATTGCCTCGCCTCTGGTCTATTACAACTACGGCATGATGAATGAAGCCATCCGCCTGAATTTCGAGAATGCCATCCAGGCAGGCTTCTCGCCCTTCTACCTGAAGATGCTTTGCCGCTGTGCCTTAGCCGTGGGAGATGAGAAACTGGTGGAGCGCTATACCACCATCCTGCATCATCAGCCGTTCTACGGCGACTGGCAGCCGGCTCCTGTCACAGATAAGATAAAGGCTCTGGAGAAGTGCTATCCCGATGAGCTCACTGGCGTTGAAAACAGCGAGAGTTATCTTGTTAACGGCATCAGCCTCTGGTACGAATCCGACAGTAAGGTGGCTTCGGAACAGGCCTTGCTCTATGCCATGCTGCGTTGCGACTCACGCCGTTTCTGGCTAGCGATGCGTAACTATGTGAAGCTGCACCTCGACGAGGAATGTCCCTTACATGCGCAGGAGGCTTATATCTTGTTTATAGACAAGGCCCCGGAGGAAAAGCGCATGATGCTCCCTGTCAAGCAGTCCGTCTTTGAGCGTTACAAAAAGTTTTGGAGTACCCTGGAAACTCTGGCAAAGCCAGGTAAGACCATTGATAAGGTCGGCGAAGAGATGCGTGAGGAATTTGGAGATACCTATTGGTGGTATAACATCTTCGGAAGGAAATTTATTAATATAACCGGCAATATTGGTCATGAAGTTCAATCATAAGAAAACAATGAAAAGATATATCCTCCCCTATTTCCAGCTCCTGGCTGTAGCCGTGCTGCTCCTGTCATCGTGTGCAGGCCACCCCGACGTGCCTTCCTCATCCAGGGAGGCCAAGAGCCTGCCTGCCATCTTCCCAGATTATTGCGATGTCACCATACCCTGTAACATTGCGCCACTCAACTTCATGCTCCCGATTGATCAGTATGAGGCGTGTGTGGCACGTCTCACCACACCCGACGGTAGGCAGCAGACCTATGGCCAAGGGGTAAAGGTGCAGATACCTGAGTCGGAATGGCACGATATGCTCGATGCCTCGAAAGGCAAGAGCATCAAGGTGGAGGTCTGGGGACAGAAGGAGGGGGAATGGCTGGCGTTCAACCCGTTTGAGATACATGTGGCCGAGGCGCCTATCGACGAGTACCTGTCGTACCGCCTCATCGAGCCGTCGTATGTCGCATGGACCTATATGGAGATTGCCCAGCGCAACATCACCACGTTCGAGGAGTCGCAGATATTCAACAACGAGATCACCATGAACAACAGGAAGATCGGCCAGTGCATCAACTGTCACAGCTATCAGAACTACAAGACCGACAACATGCTCTTCCATGTGCGTCTGTCTAATGCCGGTACCGTCATTGTCAACGACGGCAAGGTATCAAGGGTTAATATGAAGCGCGACTATACCATCTCCGGGGGTGTCTATCCGTCATGGCATCCCACCGCCAAGCTGGTAGCCTTCTCGACCAACAAGACACGGCAGGCATTCCATACGGCACATCCCAACAAGATCGAGGTCTACGACCTGGCCAGCGACATGATCCTCTACGACGTGGGGACCGACTCGGTGAGCGTCGTTTCCGAGGACCCTGACCTCCTGGAGGTGTACCCCACCTGGTCGCCCGACGGCAGATGGCTCTATTACTGCAAGTCCGTCCCGCTGCCAGAGGAGATGCGCGACAAGGATATCAGGACGACCTACGCGAAGATACAGTACAACCTCTACCGCCGCTCGTTTGATCTGGCTACACACGGTTTCGGCGAAGAGGAGCTGGTGTATGACGCCGCATCAGCCGACAAGAGCGTCACCCTGCCCCGCATCAGCCCCGACGGGCGCTATCTGCTGTTTGCCCTGGGGCAGTACGGCTGTTTCCACAGCAGGCATCATGATGCGGACATCGTCTGTATCCCGATGGACCGGTATGACGGCACGGCCCTCACCTGGGAGACCTCTTCGCCCCTCGACCTCACCGCCGTTAACAGCAAGGACTATTCCGACAGCTATCCCTCGTGGTCGAGCAACGGGCACTGGATCATGCTGGCCAGCCGCCGCGACGACGACAACTACAGCCGTGTCTACTTTGCCTATTTCGACAACGGGAAAGTGGGAAAGGCCTTCCTCCTGCCGCAGGAAGACCCCGAGCTGCATGTCAGCCTCCTGAAGAGCTATAACCGTCCGGAGTTCATGGTGGAACCGGTTAAAATAAGTGTCGATGAGTTCAGTAAAGTGTTTGATAAATAGTTTGTTCGGTGTGGCGGTCCTGCTCTTCTTCGGACTGGCATATCCGCACCATCTGCATTATCAAGAGCAGTACCAGCTCTTCCTCTTCGACGGCACCTACGCGTGGGAGATCATCAGGCAGCCGGGTGGCATGGCAGACCTGCTGGGACGCTTCTGCACGCAGTTCTTCCTCTATGCATGGGTGGGGGCCTTTATCATTGCGTTCATGCTCTCGGCAGTGCAGATCCTGACGCTCCGGCTTTTTAAAGTTCATAGTTCACAGTTCATAGTTCATAGTTCATACGGTCTGAGTTTCGTGCCGTCGTTCCTGCTCTGGCTCTTCCTGCTTGACGAGAACGCCCTGCTGGGTGGCGTCTGGGCTGTCCTGCTCACTCTGCTCACAGCTTGCGTCATTGTCAAATTGACAAATGGCCGGATGCGATACGTCCTGCTGACTATCGCCATTCCAGTGCTCTACTGGCTGGCGGGTCCTGTCTGCTTCCCGATACCTGTCGATAGTCTGTGGCTGGGTGCCCATTACTACCGCTACCCGACGGTATTCCCTTGGCTGCTGTGGGCTGCATCTTTGTCTGTCTTCGTGATCGCGGGGCTGGTTCTCCTGATCCGTCATCGCCTGAAGCATATCTCTTACCTCTCACCTCTTACCTCTTACCTCTCCTTTGCGCTGGTTGCAGCTGTCATGGGCAGCCTCGTCTGGAAGAACGCCAACCTCAAGGCAGAGAAGGTGATGCAGTACGACTTCATGGCCACCCACCAGCAGTGGAACCGCATACTGGAGGCCGTCAGCAGGGAAAAGCCCAACAACCAGATCGGCGTCACGGTGCAGAACCTTGCCCTGGCGATGCACGGCATGCTCCTGGACCATATGTTCGAATACAACCAGAACGGCATCGCCGGCCTGCTGCCCGATGTGAAGGAAGATGCGACCAGTCCCATACCCACCGCCGAGGCATTCTACCAGCTGGGCATGGTCAATGTCGCCCAGCGGACGGTCTTCGAGGCCCAGGAGGCCATCCTCGACTTCCAGAAGAGCGGGCGGTGCTACAAGCGCCTGGCACAGACCAACCTCATCAACGGCCAGTACGGGGTGGCCCGCAAGTACCTCTCGGCCCTGCAGAAGACCCTCTTCTACCGTGGCTGGGCCAACGAGACGCTGCCGCTGCTGGGCAATGAGGAAGCCATAGCCAGGCATCCCGAATACGGACGCCTGCGACAGATGGCCTACAAGGACGACTTCTATTTCAGCGACCACGTGACCCCGGAGATGCTCGAAAGCCTCTACTACGCCAACACGGACAACCGCCTGGCCTACCAGTATCTCCTGGCCTACTACATGCTGACGGGCGACCGCGAAAGATATAACCAGTTCATGTCCAGAGAGCGATGAGAAAGATTGTCTATTGTCTGCAGTTTACGGTTTACAGTTTACAGCTTATTGTATATTGTTTGTTGTTTTCCGCTTGCACGGAGACCGTCAGCAATGCCAAACAGGAGGCAGTACAGCCCCGAATCTATCCCGACTACCTCGGTGTTACCATACCCGTGAATATAGCTCCCCTCAACTTCTGCATGGCCGACGAGAAGGCGTTGTGCATTGACGCCGTCATCACTGACGGCCACGGGAACAGCCTGCATTGTCAGGGTGAGGAGTCATTGGATTTTGATATTGATGATTGGCACGCGCTGATCGGCCGGAACAGCGGGGACTCGCTCAGCGTCACCGTATCAGCCAGGTATGAAGACGGCTGGCATTCCTACAGCCCTTTTTCTATCTACGTCAGTGCTGACAGTATCGACTACGGCATCTGCTACCGTCTGATAGAGCCGGGCTATGAGGTGTGGAGCAAGATGGGCATCTACGAGCGCGACCTCTCCTCGTTTGATGAGCGTGCGCTGATAGAGAACACACAGTTCGAGGGCTGCGTCAACTGCCACAGTTTCAACCGCGGTAACCCAGCAGACATGAGCCTTCATATCCGTGGCCCGCATGGCGCCACGCTGTTGCGCAAGGATGGCGGGTCCTTTACCGCCTACAATACCAAGACCGACCAGACGCTCGGCCTCTGTGTCTATCCCTATTGGCATCCCTCGGGCCGCTACATCGCCTATTCCACCAACACCACGAGACAGCTGTTCCACAGTGCCGGCCGCAACCGCGTCGAGGTCTTCGACGAAGCCTCCGACCTCCAGGTGTACGATGTCGATAAGAACGAACTGCTGCTCTCGCCCCTGCTCAAACGGGACTCTGTCTTTGAGACCTATCCCGTCTTCTCCGCCGACGGCCGTTCGCTCTTTTTCTGTGCGGCCCGGAGCAGCAATCAGATCGACTCCATCCGCTATAATCTCTGCCGCATCGGTTTCGACCTTGCTACGGGCAGCTTCGGCGAACGTATAGACACCATCGTCGATGCCGTGGCACGGCACAAGTCGGTGTCCTTCCCCCGTCCCTCCTACGACGGGCGGTTCCTCTGCTATACGCTCTCAGACTACGGGCAGTTCAGCATCTGGCATCATGAGGCAGATCTCTATTTGCTTGACCTCGCTACAGGAGAGAGCCGCATCATGGAAGGAGCCAATTCCGAGGATACGGAGTCGTTCCACAACTGGAGCACCAACTCGCGCTGGCTCGTGCTGAGTTCCCGCCGGGATGATGGCCTTTACACCAGGCCTTATTTCTGCCACGTCGATACCGGTGGGCATGTCAGCAAGGCCTTCATGCTGCCGCAGCGGAATCCGCGCCGTTTCTATCGGGACCGCTTCTTCTCCTTCAACGTACCAGATTTCGTCATCGGCCCCACACGCTTCAACGGTCGTGAGGCCAGCCGTATCATCAATGATGAATACCGCAAGGATTTTGGCGTACGCAAAGAAGCCGCATCGGAATGACGCGGCTTGATAGCACGAATTGAACGGTATTATTTGTTGAATTCAGCAGAAAGATGTATCTTCGCAGTGTAAAAAGTTATATTCGCGGGCGGTGAACATAAGTTCATGGCGCACGAACACATATTCGCGGACGGCGAACATAAGTTCACGGTGCATAAACATAAAAATTGTTACACCCCACGGTGTTTGTCGAACTTATGAAGGATAAAGTTGAATGCTTCAAGTCCGACAAGCACAAGGAACGTGGCTGCAGCAGCAAGGACATACAAGCCACCACCACAGGCAAGACCGATGGCGGCAGTCACCCATAAACCTGCAGCCGTCGTCAGTCCACGCACGGCATTCTCATTCTTCTGGAAGATGATGGTACCGGCACCAATGAAACCGATACCCGATACGACTTGGGCAGCAACACGTGACACATCCCAACGATGCTCCGGCGTATACATCGCACCATCAAAGCCGTAAGCTGACACTATCATAAACAGGGCCGAGCCGAGAGCGACAAGGAAATGAGTACGGAAACCAGCCTCCTTAGCCCTGTATTCTCGTTCCAGGCCAATAGCACCACCCAAGAGGGCAGCAACAAAGATGCGGAGTATAAACTCCCAAGTCATACTATCCATCATATTACAATTTTTTCTTGAAACAACGGTGACGACGGTGGATGACAGAATCGAGATACTGCCAATGCGATAGCACACCTTCGTTGGTCTCCATCATCGGCCCTGTCTCAGCATACGAGAAACCATAAGCCTGGTATTGACGGATAAGATCATCGAAGATAAGTCCGTTGGCGCCCTTGGCACGGTATTCGGGCAACACACCAATCAATAGAAGATCGACGGTATCTGTCTTATGCCACTTGAGGATCTTCAGCAGATGCCACCAGCCAAATGGGAATAGCCGTCCGTCGCGAGTCTTTTGCAGGGCACGCGAGAACGAAGGGAAGGTAATGCCGAATCCCACAAGCTTGTCATTCTCATTGCCATCGACGATACCCGCGACGAGGTTTAAATCTGCGATCTTGATATAATCACCCACAAGCTTGTCAATCTGGCGGTCAGAGAGCTGGCAGAAGCCATAGAGGTCCTTATAGGTGGTATTGAGAAGTTCGAAGATTTCGCGTGCCTTGCCTTCCTTCATCAGCTCATGACGGGTAAACTTATGGGCACGGAGGTTATAGCGGCGACGCACCATCTCCGTGATCTTAGAAAACTTTTCGGGCACGACCTCAGGTACTTTCGCCCTACATTCCACCCAGTCGTTGGCTTTCTCAAAGCCTCCCAAGCGCTCGACATGCTGGGGGTAATAGGGATAGTTGTAGTTGATATACATGGTTGCGAGCTGGTCGAAACCCTCTACGAGCATACCTTCGCGATCGGTGTCGATAAAACCCATTGGACCTATCATTTCCGTCATGCCACGCTCACGCCCCCAGTCCTCAACGGTCTTCAGCAAGGCAGCGGACACTTCGGCATCATCGATGATGTCAAACCATCCGAAGCGCACCTGACTGGTATTCCACCGCTCATTGGCGTGACGATTGATGATGGCGGCAACACGCCCCACCACCTTCCCGTCTTTGTAGGCCAGGAAGTAATCGGCCTCACAATAATCAAACGAAGGATTCTTCTGACTGTTGAGCGTGTCCATCTCGTCAAAATAGAGAAATGGCACAGCACAATCATTGCCGCGATAAAGATCGTAGTAGAATTGCACGAACGCACTGAGTTCCTTTTTCGTGGTTACTTTTTTAATCTCAACCATTGTTTCGAAATGTAAACCGCTGCAAAGATACAAAGTTTTGTGGAGTTTAGAGTGTGATAGGCGTTAAAAGGAGTTAAATAGTCGCCATGACACCATCAGAGGGCCTCAATATAGTCATAAAGGCGTTTGTAAAAGGGGTGTCGTGTCATCGTAGAGGCATCACCGAGGATGATGAGTTTCATTCGGGCACGGGTAATAGCGACATTCATCCGTCGTAGGTCCCGGAGGAAGCCAATCTGTCCTTCGTCATTAGCCCGGACCAAGGAAATTAGAATGATGTCACGCTCCTGTCCTTGGAAGCCGTCAACGGTATTGACGCTGATGAGACTGCGGTATGGTTTGAAGAACTCCTTCTTTTTGAGCAATCGCCTCAGATACTGCACCTGAGCACGGTAAGGTGATATGACGCCCACATCGAGCCGTTCGTCAAGGATGCGCTGCTTTCCGATCTTCTGGAAATACTGCTCAAGAACCAACAACGTCAGTTCTGCCTCCGCCTTATTGATACGCCCGAAGCTCTCGCCCACGAATTCCTCTGAGAAAGAAGTAAGTGGTGAGAGGTGAGAGGTAAGAGATATGTACTGCGGCAGATCCTCGGCTTGAGGTATTCTCTCACCTCTTACCTCTAACCTCTCACCTCTGAATTCCGATGTATCTATCCAACTCATTGGAATATCGAGGTCAAGGATGCTACGGTATTTCACCTCGGGGGCTGACTCCACCTGATTACCATAGAACCAATCAGACGAGAAGCGCATAATCTCCTCGTTCATACGGTATTGCATCTTCAACAGCGTAACGGTCTCGGGGTGGTTGTCGACGATGCGCTCCATCAATGTCTTTCCAAGTCCTGCCTTCATCGCGGCAAAACTCTTCACCGTGGGTGGCAACTGACAGTGGTCGCCAGCGAAGATGACACGCGACACCCGACGGATAGGAATCCAACAGGCTGCCTCAAGAGCCTGTGCCGCCTCATCTATAAATAAGGTACCGAACTTCTGGCCTTCCAACAGACGGTTGGCAGAGCCTACAAGCGTAGAGGCGATAACACGGGCCTCCCCAAAGAGTTGGGCGTTGATGCGTATCTCAAGTTCTACGGCACGCTCCTTCAGGCGTTCGAGTTTCTGGTGGTATTTGTCGTCGCCCCGTTTGCGATGGGCACGGAGATCCCGGATAGCCTTGCGGATGGCCCAAAGCAACTCATAGTCGGGATGGGCCTCGAAGCGCCGTTCGTAGGTGAAGGAGAGCATCTTGTCATTGACACGCGTCGGATTACCGATGCGCAGGACATTGATACCACGATCCACAAGTTTCTCGGAGATCCAGTCAACAGCCATATTGCTCTGTGCACAGACCAGCACCTGATTCTCTCGCCGTAGTGTCTCATAGATAGCCTCGACGAGAGTGGTGGTCTTGCCCGTGCCAGGAGGGCCGTGGACGATGGCCACATCCTTCGCCTGCAGCACTTTATTGACGGCATCCTCCTGCGTACGGTTCAGATAACTGAAGTGCATCGGCGCGAAGCTGAAGGTCTCAGCCTTCATTCTTCCCCCACGATTTTCCCCTTGTGAGGGGGAAATGGAGGGGGTGTAGAACAGATCACGGAGATACCCCAACCTCCCCTTCGCCCGCATCACACGGTCGAGGGCCTCAAACATCATCTTATAGCTCGTCTCGTCGAAGAACAACTGGATGCCCACATTCTCCGCCCCCTGCACATCGATGAGCTGGCCATTGTCAGGCACAGCGACCACCATCCTGTCGCCATCAACATAGCTGACGGTGCCCGTGAAATTAAAGTAGCGGATGGCTTCTCCGGATTTCCCGGACATTCCGGACCGTCCAGAATCTACGCGGAAGAAGCAGACAGGACGCCCAAACTCAAAATTATGCTCTATCTCGTCGTCGCCCTGACGGAACACCTCGACCACGAGTTGGTTGAGGGAGTTATAGTAACTCTTGCCCATCTTCAGGGGGTACCAGGCATCACCACGCTTCACCTTCCGCATCAGCCCCATCTCCTCGGTCTGTTTGCGGAAGGCGTCCTTCTCGGCGGCATACTCCATCTGGAGTAGCAGCCGCTGTTGCTGGAGTGCCTGTAGCGATGTTGTCATAATTGGGTGCAAAGTTATACATATTTTTAGACATAAGAACACAAGTACATATTATTTTTTGTTTCTTTTGTTCTTATGTCTAAAAAAATAATTATCTTTGCAGCGACAAATGACAGAACGATGAAAAAGATTCTATTGATGGCACTGGCTACCGTTATCCTGACGGCATGCAGGCAGGACGTCCAAGAGGATAAATACAATATCACCTCGAAGTTCAACGTCACCTATAATATATATGAGAGCTTCGAGAACAACGATGATGGCAGCATCACCTACCATGCCGCCGCCTGGGGCGGGCTGGTGGGTGTCATGAAGGAGCGCAACTTGCCCGTTGACTGGACACCCTACGAGTCGATCACTTTCGAGTTCGCAGAACCGACAAAGATAGAGACGCAGGTCCTCATTTCCGAGAAGGTGAAGACGTGGGGTCGTGCCGGCATTTCCTCTTTGACCTGTTTCTTCGACGGCCTCGATGTCAGGAATGTCAGTGAGGTACTCTTTCAGGCTACCGACTCCACCACCATCACCATCAAGAGCGTCCGTCTGACACCCATTGCCAGCAACTGGGATTCCCGGACCATCTGGGAGGATGAATGTCACTTCGACAACTGGGAAAACGGTATCTACCTCCCGCCGGAACACTTCGCGAATCTCACGGAAGGCGACAAACTGGAATTTATCTTCACTACCGACAGAACCGATTTCGGCCGTACTTACTGGCAGTTCAAGACCATCTACGCTACTACCGAGATGACGCTGGAAGGCAACTATAACGAACTGAACAAGTGGGGCAGTGCTGCCGTGGGCAGGGATGCCACCTCTTACAGGATCGCACTCACAGCCAACGACATCGCCAAGCTGAAAGAGCTGGGACTGTATGTCAACGGCTATTATGTCATCGTCACCAAGGTCAACCTTCTGCGGAAGCTGTTCCAGCATGAAGAGACGACCACCGAAGAAACCCAATGAAAGGAGAAGCATGAAACAGATACTGTTAATCAACGACGTCGTAGGTTATAGCAAGGTCGGTATGGTGGCTATGCTGCCTATTTTGTCGTATTTAGGCATCCCCACCTACAGCCTGCCCACGGCACTCGTGTCGAACACGCTCGACTACGGGAAGTTCAACATCCAGGACACGACGGACTATATCCGCGGAACACTGCCGGTATGGAAAGAACTCGGCTTCTCGTTCGATGCCGTCTGCACAGGCCTGATGTTCAGCGACGAACAGGCACGGTTGGTGGCAGGCTACTGCAAGGAACAGGGAGCATTAGGCACTACTGTGTTTGTGGATCCCATCCTCGGCGACGGCGGAAGGCTCTATAACGGCATGACCGAGCGTCAGGTAGAACTTATGCGTGAGATGGTCAGCGTAGCCCATCTCACCTTCCCCAACTATACGGAGGCCTGTTATCTGACCAACACCCCCATCCACATGGAGGGAATCACGTGGGAAGATACGAAGACACTGCTCGACAAACTGCGCCAGATAGGCTGCAAGTCGGTACTCATCACGAGCTGTAAGATTGACGGCCAGAACGCTGTGGCTGGCTACAACCATTATGACAACAGCTACTTCCACTTAGAGTACCACGAGATTCCAGGCCTGTTCCACGGCACGGGCGACATCTTCTCTGCCGTACTCATCGGCCACCTGCTCAATGGCGAGACACTCAAGAGTTCTACCCGCACGGCGATGGACACCGTATTCCGTATGATCGACCGCTATAAGGACACACCCGACAAGAACAAGGGTATCCCTGTGGAGCAATGCCTAGATATATTGGAGGATAGAAGTGAGAGGTAAGAGGTAAGAGATTACAAATGAGATTGCATCATCTTTCTTCTGACATCGTCCCTCCGGAGCGGTTCACCTACCCCTTCTGCTACGAGCCTCATCCACTATGCGTCCTAGCAGCAGAAGAAGTGAAGCGGGAAATCGAGCGTATCAACCCTTCCGAAGGCAAGATGTTCGGGGTTCTCGTTGTGAAACAGGGCTTTCTCGCCGCCTACTCCGGCCTCCTTGAAGGCCGCAACGACTGGCCTTATTTCGTGCCACCCGTCTACGATGCCCAACAACCCGACGGCTATTTCAAAACCCGCGAACGTGAGATTTCTCTTGCCTCTCACCACTCTCCACTTACCTCTAAAAAGATGTCACAGGATTTGCAATTGTGGCTCTTCCACCAATACCAGTTCCTAAATGCCAGAGGCGAGACGAAAGACCTAGTAGATGTGTGGCAGGACTACCACTGTTCGCCTCGTATTCGCAACAAATACCCCCTCCCCCCTGGTGGCACGGGCGACTGTTGTGCCCCAAAGCTTCTGCAATACGCATATCAGAACGGTCTGAAGCCCCTTTGCATGGCTGAGTTCTGGTGGGGGCCATCACCCAAGAGCGAGATCCGTCATCACGGACAGTTCTATCCCGCCTGTCGTGGGAAATGCAAACCTGTACTGACATGGATGCTGCAAGGACTCGATGTTGACCCCAGCCCAGACGAAGCAGGTTTCCCACATTTTAATGTCGAAGTGGTCTGGGAAGATGAGTCGATGGCCGTGCTGAACAAACCCTCCGGCATGCTGAGCATCCCCGGACGCACGGAAGACTACTCCATCGCCACCTGGGCCCAAGAACGCTGGCCAGGCTCACAGCCCGTACACCGCTTAGACATGTGGACTTCGGGCATCATCCTCATTGCTAAGACCAACGAGGTCTATCAGTCACTGCAAAAGCAGTTTACGGACCACACCGTGAAGAAGAAATA
>JAEEPF010000072.1 GCA_016284635.1 Prevotella sp. | reverse complement strand
AAGGCCTCGAGTCGCGCGGCATGCTGCCTGTGCGGTCGAAAGGCACCATCCTTCAGGATATCGGCGAAATGAACGAGAAGTTCTATCGCGTCTATCAGATGTATGGCATCGTCAGCGAGCAGCGCGGGCGCAAGCATTACTACCGCTACAGGGACGGCATTGAGTCGATATACAACCGCGAGCTGACGGCGGAGGAGATTGAGCTTCTGCGTTGAAGGAAAACGTTGGTGCAGCGCGACTTAATATGAGTTTGACCTGTTCTAGGAGATGGGTCTTCGGATCGGAGTTATCGGCATCGTTTGAGAGATGGCTGATGCCCAGGCCGGATATCAACTCCACGCTCCCCGTCCATTTGTCTAAAACAGGTGTCTCAATGAGAGGCTTGTTTTGAGTTTTGTTTTGAGCTCTGTTTTGAAGTCTGTTTTGTGACTTGTCTTGTGACCCACTTTGTGACCTGTTTTGCGACCTGTTTTGCGACCCATTTTGAGCCATAGCCCCTCCCGCTGCCTGCAGCAACAGCAATAGCACGAGTATGCCTTTGAAACAATTAAGACGAGGAGCCTCCATAGTTGTCTGGTTTTTTACGCCTTGCTATTCTTCTTAATCATTCCCAACGCTATCACGCCTGCCAATATATTGGCGACAAAGGAAGCAGCGATGAGCAGCAGCGTAACGAGCAGCCCGTCAAAGGCGGGGACACCTCCCTGCAGCATACCGGCATAGAGCATCGGTATGACCATCACCAATGGCTGGGCCAGATTCCTTACCTGATGAAACATGTCCTCACGCAGAGCCTCAGGCTTTTGCTGGTTGCGCTGGAAGCTCATCATGGTCTGCATGAGCGAAGCCGTCATACAGGCCATCAGCACCGAATAGATCGACAGGAAGACACTGATGGGCAGCATCAGCATCGCACTGCCTCCCACCACGATGCTGCCTACGAGCATTGCCACACTGACGGGCCACAGCATCCTCCGCCACATAGCCTGTAGCGGAAACAGGCACCAGCATATCGACAACACCAGTACCAGCAGGAACCAGAGCAGATAGGCCAACCAGGCGAAAGTCTGATCTCTGGGACGATGGGGTAAAACTTATTGATCCTGATGTCTGCTCTCTTCATCCGGTCATAGATCTGGTCGTTACTTTCACCCATGGCCTGCACCGTACTTACCATCTCGTTGATTTCCTCCAACTGTGAGTAGAAGTAGGCGTCGGTCATCGTTTTCATCCCAAAGGTAGCAAGCGTGACGACCAGTGCGGAGATAACCGTTATGGTCAGGACGAAGACAATCAAGAGTCGTCTCGACAGTCGTTTGGAGAAGGATTGGAATACTCTGTTTGTCATCTTGCGGATTGATTTGTCTTTAGAGAGACGGTAAGTACATTCTTATTGTTGGTATATTCGTAGGCAATAGTATCCACATACTTGATGGCCAGAAAAATGCCTAAGCCACCCATGGGCCGCTGACTCATCGGCAACGAGGTGTCGGGAGGATCCTGCTCAAGTGGATTAAATGGTATACCGCCATCCCTGAAACAGAGCATAATGCGCTCATCCTGGCGCTCAATCTCCACATCGAGGCTGCCGTTGGTATCGTCAAGACAGGTATGCTCCGCAATATTGACCACCACTTCCTCAACCACCAGATGGATACCATCCGGCATCTCGCCTCCAGAAGCCACCTCCTCGGTACGAAGGATGGCATCGATGATAGCGAAGGTCTTACCCTGAATGGGTTGGAAGTGTAAACGGGTCATTGCAGACGATGGCTAATCCTCCTGTCCTAACTTCATACTGTAACAAACCAAGTCATTATGCGCGGCGTAATTATCGAGAGACTGGTTCCGCTCACTGACTTTCTGGTTGAGTTCCTCTTCATCAAAGATGGTTTCCATCCTCTGTTGAAACCCCTTCTTCATTTCCAGATTCTCCTCGAACTTGATGAACTTTGTAAGGCCCACATGATTGAGCACCTCGCAAATCTCCTTGGCACAATTCACAATGACGAGTTCTTTCTTACTGCTAAATCTATGATCGGCATAGATGATTGCCTGGAGGCCACCACTTGAGAGGTAGGTCAGCCCGGAGGCATCAAAAACAATCTTCTCAACACCTTGGCCGCTGTACTTTGACAACTCGTCTTTCAACGCAGGGCCATTGGCCGCCGAGAGTTCTGCACCCAATGTGATGATGAGTGTTGTACCATCCTTCACTACTTAAAATCATTTTCCATTATTCTTAATTCCTTACCACATTTATTTACCATGAAACGCTACAAAGGTGCGGTATTTTGATGATATTAGAATAAGGACAAGCCTATCAGTCTTTCAGCAGGTCTGGCCGGAGGCGGCGGGTGCGCTCCATAGCCTGGTCGAGTTCCCACTCGCGGATCTTGGCCTCGTTGCCGCTCAATAGGATATCGGGAACCTTCCAGCCTTTGTAGTCGGCAGGGCGCGTGTAGATGGGAGCGGCGAGGATATCGTCCTGGAAGCAGTCGGAGAGGGCAGACTGTTCGTCGCCGATGACACCGGGGACGACGCGAATGACGGCATCTGCGATCATCGCTGCCACGAGTTCGCCGCCGGTGAGCACAAAGTCGCCGATGGAAATCTCGCGGGTGATGAGATGGTCACGGATGCGCTGGTCGATGCCCTTGTAGTGGCCGGCGAGGATGATCAGGTTGCCCTTCAGCGAGAGCTCGTTGGCGATGTGCTGGTCGAAGCGCTCCCCGTCGGGCGAGGTGAAGATGACCTCGTCGTAGTCGCGCTCGGCCTTCAGGGCTGAGATGCAACGGTCGATGGGTTCGCACTGCATCACCATGCCCGCAGAGCCGCCATATGGGTAGTCGTCCACACGACGCCACTTGTCGAGCGTGTAGTCCCGCAGGTTGTGCAGGCGGATCTCCGCCAGTCCCTTCTTCTCTGCCCGCGCGAGGATGGACTCGTGGACGAAGCCCTCGAGCATCTCCGGCAGTACGGTGATGATGTCTATTCTCATTCGGTCAGTGTCATTTCGGCACGAAGAGCACCTTCTTCTCGTCCTTCTTCGGCTGCGGCTTGCTGCTCTTGGTGGTCTTCTTCACCTTACCCTTGCCGTTGACGATGGCTGGCTTCTTGCTCTCGCCGCCGTCGCTCTCCTTGGCAGCAGCCTGACCGCCGCCGCGCACATTGACCTCGAAGGGGTAGGAGATAGTGGGGCAGCCGTCTTCGGTGATATCGACATTGAAGCGCACGGTGGGATGCGTCCAGCCGAACATGCGGGCGGTGTAGATCTCCTCGGTCATCTTGCTGAAGGAGCAGACGACGGAGTCTTCGGCCTCGATGTTCACATCGCGGAAATAGTTCATGCCGTCGCGCTTGCCGGTGTTGCGGATGCTGATCTCAGCGGTGAGCACGGAGCCGGTCATCTGGTGCGAGAGCATCTCCACGGCGTAGTTGTTGATATACCATTTGTTATAGGGGATGATGGCGGGTGAGAACTTCAGGCCGTCGTAGTTCAGCGAGAACTTCACCGTCGAGGGTGTGCGCTCCAGGCCGATCTCCTCGGGAATGTTGAGCGTGGTCTCATAGCTGAGCACGGCAGTCTCGACGTTGACATTCTCACGGCGCGTGTCGATGTTGATGCGGCAGTTGTCGTCGGCGCTCGTCAGCGTCATCAGCGAGAGTGTCATGTAGGGCGGGCAGACCACCTTGATGTTGCTCTTGGCCGTCTTGTGCTCGAAGCCGATGTCGAGGCCCTCGTTGAGCACGAAGCGGCACGATGCCTTGGGGTCGATGGCGACGACGCCGAATTTACCCTTCTGCGAGACCAGCGCCTCATTGCCCCAAACCTTCGTCACGTCGTCGAACTGGGCGGGCAGCACTTCCTTGCCCTCACATTGCAGTCCGAGCAGCTGTGTGCCGTTATAGACGATGGCCTTGATGGTGCTTTGCGGTTCGGGGACAGTCTCCTGCGGCACCCTGATCGTCCGAGAGGGCTGGCCAGTGTAGCCGATGCCCGTCAGGCGCATCAGGTGGTCAAAGGTCATCGTGCCCTGCTTGAACGTGATGCTGTAGCCCTTCGCCTCGGTATTCACTCTCACGGGGCGCTCGTTGGCGGTGACGCGGCTTTTCTTGTTCTCAGGATCGCCGTCGGTCGACATGGGTGTCAGCTTGCCTGTCTTGTATTCGTATTCGTAGAAGCGCTTCTTCAGCACGATGATGCTCTTGCCGTTGCTGCACGCAGAGACGAAGTCGATGTCCTCGCGGTCGTACTCCTCGCCCAGGTTCAGTTCTGCGGGCTGGCTGGTCTTGGCGTCGATGACATCATAGGTGAAGCCGCCGTCGAGGACATGCTTCATCGACTTGGGGGCGCGCACCCATGCATAGCCCTCACAGAAGGGCGAGGCGTAGGCGAAGGGGCCAAGGGCGCTGCCGTCCTCGGCGCGTACATACCAGTAGCCGGTTGGGTTATACACAGCCAGGTAGCCATCAGAGAAGCGGCTCATGCTGCCGAGCTTGAACTGATGGGCGGAGAAGTCGTGAACCTCGCCCTTGTCGCTCGTATAGCCGATGCACTTACCGTCATTGAAGAGCAGGCCCATGTGCGAGTTGAATGGGGAGATGCTGTCGTATTGCAGCGGCACGATCTCTTTTTCCGTGGCGTCGAGGATGCCGTATTTGTCGTTCTGTGACACGATGTAGTAGCCGTCGCCGAGCATACGGATATGGTCGTACGACGGATGGATCACCCACTTGGCTACTTGCGCTGTGGCGGCCGTGAAGGTGAAGAGGTTAAGGAATGAAAGAGTGAAAATGAACTTTCTCATCTATGTACTATTTTTTACTTTTTTACCTTTTTACTTTTTTTCCCTTTTACAAGCTGTTGATCTGCTTGATGGTCTCATCGATTTTTTCCTTGAACACGAAGTCCTGGCTCTGTTCGGCCTGACGGCTGGCAGCCTGGAGCAACTGGCTGGCCTTGTCGAAATTCTGATTGACCACGATGCTGTTCAGATAGTAGAACGCTAGCCAGTAGAGCGACTTGTAGTCGGCAGAGTCGGACACGGCGATGGATTTCTCCAGCCACTGGATGGCCACTTGGTTGATCTCCGTCGAGGGGATGCCGTTGCTGTTGATCTCAAGTCCGAGCAGACGCTTGCGGCGGTCAGACTCCGTATCGTTGGGAATCCAGGCGTAGGTGTAGGCCATCTCGTGAATGGCGTCCTTGTTGCCTTCCTGTGCGAGTGCCGCCATACGGCCGATGGCGTTCTGGATGCTGTCGGGACTGTCCTGATTGAACATAGCCATGCAGGCTTCAAACTCCTGTGCCTCTGCGAGTCGTTTCAGCGAGTCGGCACTGATGGCGGGTGTTTCCTCTACTGCTGCCGAACGCTGGTCATTGCCGAGCAGGAAGTATCCACCGGCGGCCAAGGCCGCGATGACGACAACGGCAATGATGATATAGAGCGTCTTGCTGGATTTCTTCGGTTCTGTAGGATAGACACCAGGAGGGTAGGAGCCTACGACAGTGCCTTTGACGGGACTGTCAGCAGGACTCTCGGCCGGACTGGCGACGGTCTCGCCTATGCTGCTGGCCGGTCTGCCTGCGGGTTGCAGATATTCTTCCGGCAGTTGCATGGTCGTTGCCTTTGCTGCAGGTTCCGTATTGGGAACGGCGTTGCGCAGTTCGGGATGGCGGATGGCGCGCGTTGCAGTCTCTTCCAACTGCTCGGCCGTCGGACGCTGCCAGGGTTCTTCCTGCAGGCAGTTGTCGAGCGTCTTCTTCAGCAGGGGAGAGAAATTGCCCGGCAGTTCGGGGATCTCTGCGCCCTTACGCTGCAGCAGGCCGCCGTCGACACCGAAGGGCAGCGAGCCGGTGGTCAGCTCGTAGACGGTGGAGCCAAGCGAATAGATGTCGTTGGCCATCACGGGCAAATTATTGCGGGAGAACCGCTCTGGCGCCATATAGGAGATCGTGCCTGCAGAGAGCAGGGCCATGTCCTGATGCGACACACGGCTGAGCGACTGCTTGACCTGGGTGCTGACACCGAAGTCGGTGAGCATGTAGTCGCCGTTGTCGTTGAGCAGGATGTTGGCGGGCTTGATGTCCTGATGGAGCACCGGAGGATTCATGCCGTGAAGATAGGAGAGGGCGCTCGCGCAGTCGCGCAGAAGCTTCCACGCCTCTTCCTCATCCATCTTGCCGACCATCTTACCGATGTTTCCCTGTTCGCAGAAAGGGAGTATGAGGTAGGGACGGTCGCCACTGATGGCAAAGAACAGCGGGCGCAGCAGGTTCTTGTGGTTAGCATTCACCATGAGCGCGAACTCATGGGTCAGCATGTCCTTACCGTCCTCGTCGATGCCGGTTGTCGGATTATAGATTTTCAGGGCAAGGGTCACTCCCGTCTGGATGTCCTTGACTTTCCAGACCTCAGAGAAGGCGCCTCGCCCGAGTAGTTCTTCTTGTTCGTATCGTTCGTCAAATATTGCCATTGTTATATATTAAAAGATGTAACCGAGTGAAAAGGCGAAACCACGGAAGCGTTCTTTCTCTTCCTGGCTTCTTGTCTTATCCCAATAGGTGCAGAATGAGGTGATGTCGGACTTCCAGGCAGCACCGATGGAGACGCAGTTGCCAACAATAAACTTCACGCCTGCCTGATAGCCCAGCTGCCAGCGATTGTAGTCGCTATTGTACATATCGTACTGGGAGAAGATCTTCCACCTTTCTGTGCGTCCATTCGCATCCGTGACACGCTGCTCACCATAAATATTCCACTTCACGTTGATGCCGCCGTATGGGAGAATCCAGAAGCCTTCGGCAACAGGTAAGCGGAAGCCGATGTTGAGGGGGATCCTGGCAGAGTAAAAGTCCAGGCCATCCTTCGTTCCGTTCTTATTGCGTTCCGAGTACCATGAACCGGAAGCCTCGAAGCCCAACTCAAAAGTGACAGGTGTCGGGTAGATGACGTAGTTGTAGCTGAAGCCGATGGTGGCGGTATGGAAAAGCAAGTCATCATCGCCAGGGGCAGTCGTGAAATTCTTCAGGGGAGAATACTCGCCATAGAAGTTACACCACCCATACTCATAGGTATCGAGATAATTGGTGGATTGGTAACTGGAGTACCGCGTTGACGAATGCGAGGCATCGTATCCGGGATGATAGTACCCGTCGTCATCGTACTGTGCGAACGAAGCCTGACACATCGTGAGTAGGAATACTACTGCTGTAAGTCTGATTGTCTTCATATCTTTTGTCTGTTAATTTATCTTGAAAGTCTGCCGCGTGTTCCACCGCCGCCGCTTTGTGAGCCGCCGCCGCGAGAGCCACTGCTGCGGGTACTGCCACCACTGCGCGAACTGCCTCCGCTGTGCATACCGCCGCCACGTGAACTGCCGCCGCTTTGCATTCCGCCGCCCCGGGGACCACCGCCGCCACGGGCAGGGCCGCCTGAAGAGACTCGGCTGAATCCACCGCCACCACCGCCAAGATGCAAATTGATGGAGGTGCCGGTATTCCTCATATTGAGATCAGAACCATCTACCATAGGTGGCGGGCCTGATGTCCCGGGAGTGATCTCTTCCAAGACTTGTCCCTGGGGTGCGTGATTCACCTGCTTGACGAGGCCTGCCAAAGCCTCGGCTGCCTCTGCACGGTGCTTACCTTGTGGATATTTGCGCAGATAGCTGTCATAGTCACGGGCCGTCACACACTTATAGAAGTCCTGGTCGTCAGGGGATACCTTCGGGCGTTTGGGAGCCGGAGCTGGAACTGGAGCAGGAGCGGGTTCCGGCTCTTCGACCTTCTCTGGCTCAGGCTGTTTCGGCTCATTGTTCTCGGTGACATATATGGTGGTCTTCGGTTGCGAAGCGTTCTTGGCATTTTCTGCCGGTTTGGGGTTGTCAGGATGAGTGTCTTCCATCAAGGGCTGGGGAGCCGGATTGCCTGTCATCGAGGCGATATGCTGTCTGGCTTCCTTTACATACGAAGAGTTGGGGTGATCCTTGATGAACTGCTCGTAGTCCTGTATGGTCTTGCAAGAGAGATAGTCTTGCTGTTCGTTAATCTCGCTGATAAACATGGTGCCGCCTGTAATCAGCAGGATGCCGAAGATGACGGCAGCGGCTATCAGCAGTCCTCGCTTGAGGAGGGAATTGTCGCCGGCACCAGTCTGAGGCGTGTAGGACTTGCTCTTATTGATGCGGCTGTTGATGGCATTTCTGCGGTTTGCAGCTATGTCGGAGTGGGAGACAGGTGTTTCTTTGCGAACCATCTCCTGAGGCTCAGGAATGGGTTCGGGGATAGGAGTGGGGATAGGAGTGGGGATAGGTGTGGGAGCCGGTTCTGGCGTGATGTCCTGAAGGGGGAGCTGGGGCACGGGCTTGTGCTGGAGCATTGCCGTAGCATACTCATTGATCTGGGTGGCCGTAGGTCGGTTCCAGGTCTCTGCTGCCAGACAGCTGGTGACGAGGTTGGCCAGTTCGGGTGAGAATCTTCTGCTGATGGACGGAATGCGGGCACCGTTGAGCTGCACGCAGCCACCCATACCTTCCCACAACACGTCGCCCGTCATCACCTCGTAGAGCGTCATACCGAAGGCCCAGATGTCGCTGGCCAGCACGATCATCGGCTTCTCTGAGAATCGTTCCGGACCCATATAGGCGATGGTGCCCGAGCTGCTGCTGTTGTTGGTGCGGCTCATCTTCGTGCGGAAGGTGCGGCTGATGCCGAAATCAGAGATGACATAGCGGCCGTCGCTAGTGACGAGGATGTTGTCGGGCTTGATGTCCTGATGGACGACGGGAGGCTGTTGACTGTGAAGGAAAGCCAGTCCGCCAGACACGTCGAGCACAAACTTCCAGATCTCCTGTTCTGGCATCTTTCCGATCTGACGGTTGACGGAGCCGTGGGCACAATAGGGCATCACCAGATAAGGGCAGTTCTCGTAGACATCAAAGTGATTGATGTTCAAGAGGTTCGGATGACGCAGACGGTAGGCAATCTTGAATTCATTGCGGAAATCCTCAATGCCTTTCTCATCGAGGGTACCGTAGAACTTGATGGCCACGTCGATGTCTGCCAGCATATTGTGTGCCAGCCATACGTCACCGAAACTGCCGCTTCCGAGTTGTCTCAGCAGCTGATAGTGCTCCGCGATGATGCTTCCTTCAACTAACTTCATTCGTCTTGATGATCAGGTGAAGAGTGACGACAAGACTTTTGACAGCCTGTCATCACTCCTAATGGTTCATTTAATCTGACAATTCATAACCGCCATTGCCTTTGCAGGTGGGGCACTTACCCGAACCCTTACAGCTGCGGCAGTTGTCGCCACTGATACGGCCTGTTCCCTTGCATGACTTACAAGAACCCTTGCCGTCGCAGACAGCACAACGCTTCCAGGCGCCCTGACTCTCAAGGGGAGCACCCTCCGAATAAGAACGGTATGTCGTATGACTATGACTTGCACATGATACGGAAGCGAGTCCGATCATGACGATTGCTACGAGTGATAAAAGAATCTTTTTCATTATTGTTTAGCTTTTAAATTGTTTAATATTTGATATCAAGTCACTGATTTTTCCAACGATGGTGTTGCGGATAGGCTCACATTCCTTGGCAAAATAGACGTATACCCCAGCGGCTATAAACAGGATGAGCAGGCAAATGAGCCATTTGAACTTTCTCCTGGGGCGGATCTTCTCCGAACGGACAGTACTGGAGAGCTCTTCCGATTCCTGAGTATCAGTTTCACCATCAGTCTCTTCTTGTGATTCTTCTGATGAATCCTGTTCCTCTTCAGCCGCACTGGTATCTTCATCTCCTTCCATCTCAATGTTGCAGAGGGCGATAGTCACGTTGTCATATCCACCGGCGGAGAGTGCGGCAGAGATCAACTCGTTCTTACAGTCCATTGGATCCTGGTGATACTTGATCATGGTGTCGAGGATCACATCGTCGTGGCAGAGGCCACAGAGACCGTCACTGCAGAGCATGATGATGTCGCCGTTGTGCAACTGGTAGATGCGTGTCTCGGGTTCTGCACGTTTCTCCATGTCACCCAGACAGCGGGTGATAACGTTCGACAACGGATGGTCGTGCATCAGCTCTGGATTCAGCTCTCCCTTGTCGACAAGTTCCTGGACATAGGAATGGTCTTTCGACAATTGGATGAGTCCCTTTTGCTTGTTGAGGACGTAGCACCGACTGTCACCACACCAACAGACATACGCCTTGTCATTGAGAATCCAAGCCAAGACGGCAGTAGTACCCATACCGCGGGTACTGCTGTCTTCCTGGCTTCGGTGAAGAATATTCAAGTCGGCAGTCTTTACCACAGCCTTCATAAACTCTTGGATGGATTTGTCTGAAACGACAGCTGCCGCTAACTGTTCCGGAACGAACAGCTTCTGGATGGTCTCCACGGCAATGGCCGAAGCCACCTCGCCGGCATTTGCTCCACCCATACCGTCGGCAACTACCAACAGTACACCATACTCACCAAGCTCAGTAAATTCACTGGTTTGGGGAATCATCCAGTCTGAGGTCATGAGGTTGCTGCATACAACGAAGTTATCCTCGTTGTTCTGTCGGATGAGTCCGACATTTGTCCCCGCAGCCAACTTGAATTTAATATCTGACATAATACGTTATTATTTGTTACATTTTGCGATGGGAACGAGCTTGTCTTCACCGCGAAGTCTTCCTACCATCACACCGATGACACGGTAAGAACCGTCTTTCTCTTTCAGGAATGCAGGTGATCCAAGGAATCCTGGGTTGCGGTTAGCATCCTGAAGCACGATGGTACCACCATAAGTGTCTGTGCGTGAAGTGCTTGACTTGAAATAGCTGATGTAATTCGACAAGTCGTGGATGTTGGGATTATCCTTGAATCCGGCAACCTGAACCTCGGTACCACCATCGCTGGCGAGAGATGCTCCTGCATCGTAAGGAATACCGGCACCCCCCTTGCCAGGCAGCAGGGCGAAACACTGTGAACGTGGTGTCCATACGCGGATGGTCCTGCGCTTCAGCTCACTGCTACGGATATCGATACCGTTGTCCTTGATGCGTACACGGACATCTTTCAGAATGTCGATGGTCTCCTCTGTCACATCACCGCTTTCATCAACCAGGAAGTCGAGGTTGTTGAACGACAGCTTGTGGGCAGTTCCCTTGGTGCTGTAGGCATCGTATTCGATAATGACCTTGAATCCCAGGGCCACATAGTTAGCCATCAGCTCACGCCATCTGCCACCGAGCTCTCTGAAGAAGATCCACGGCTGGATGTTCTGTCGGGCAGTAACGAAGGTTCCGTTGCTCAGTACGAAGCCGGTACCGCAGATTACGTCTGTCAGCGAAATACCCGGGTCGAAGGAACGTCCGTCACGTTCGCAGGTGATACGGCGGATCTTCAGCGTATAAATGTGGTTGTAGTAGTCACGGATGGTACCGCTGGCATCACCGTGGGCAGTAGGATTGGCGTTGTATGCACCTTCATGTGCAGCAGCCTCACCGGCAACATCCGTGCTCGGGCCTACCACATTATGGTTGATGTCTGGATCACCGATGGAGGCAATCGTAGCAGACGACTCTCCTTCTTCCGAAGGATTGATCATACCGCCTGTAGAGTTGTTCCTACTCAGTTCGCTGCCGTCATCGTACGGATCATCATCATCGAAAGCACCGCTGGCGATGGCCTTCTGACGGGTCTGTGCCAACTGTGTCTGATAGCGGCTGGCTTCATTGGCCACGCTCGACAACTGACTTCTCACATACACGATCCTCTGTTTGATCTCCTCCTGCTGGGCCTTAGGAGCCGTAGCCAGTTGTTCGTTCAGCTGCTGCTCTTCCTGCATCAGGTTCTGCTTCACCGTTGCCAGTGAGTCGAGTTTCACCTGATACATCGCCATCTCCTGACGGAGCGCCTTGTTGTCGAGGCTGAGCTTGTAGTTCCATGCACCGAAGCCGACAATAGCCAGGATCAGCAATGCCGAGAGAGCCCAGATAGCACGGCGATAGGGACGGAGTGCCTGCTGGCGGAACAGGTTCATACGCTCGGTGAGCTTAATGCTTGAGGTGAGTCCCTGCTTACCCTGCGGCTGGATGAAGCCGAGACGCGGACCGTTCACGGAGAGCTGGATCTCATCACCAGACTGCAGATAGTACGTTCCCTGAATCGGACGGCCGTTCACCAGTGTCGGATTCGACTGAGACAAATGGACCAGCTGCCAGTTGTTGCCGTCGCGGACGATGGCAGCGTGCTTGCGGCTGACGGTGTCGAACGATTCGTCGTAACGAACCTGACAAGAGGCATCACGACCGATCTCAATCTGGTCGATGATGATTTTCTGTGACTCACCAGCACTGTGATACTTACTGCTGGTCTTGTGCTCCAGGATGTAATAAGTACGTCCTGATCCATTGAAGATGGCACCCATGCCTGCTCCTACTGAGCCGGCTACTGTGCGTTTGTAACTGTTTTGAGTTTCCATAAATTTATAATTAATAGGGTTACTAAAAATTTTCAAATCTCATGGTGACGTCGCCAATGGCGATGATGTCACCAGTTTTCAGATAGAAGCCATTCTGCGTGACAGGCTTGGCATTCACGTAAGTGCCGTTGGTGGAGTTCACCCACTGGCGTAGCTCTTTCCGCCACTGACCGTCACGGATCACCCAGTGTCCTCCGTCCCGTTCGATGGTGCAGTGGAAGCGTGACATGAAGTCGCTGAAGTCAGACTTGACCGTAATCGCATTTCCCGCCTGCCTGCCTACGGTGAGGATCCTACGTCCTGCATCAGCCATCTGACTCAGATTATAGGTCTTGCCGTATTCTTCTCCCTGCAATATCCTTAACTGGAATCCCCGTGTCTGCTGCTGGGGCGCATATGACTGCACCATCCTGACAGCCCTTGGGGTATTACCTTCCCCTCCTGAGTAGGAGGGGTGCCCGTAGGGTGGGGTGGTCTGAGGAACCAGTCGGGAGACCTCCTGTACCGATTGCAGCCTCTCTTTAAAGTCAGGTGTCAGACAACCTTCGATCATTCGTGTCCATTGCTGACCGTTAGGTACATTCTGCAACAGGCCGCGGTTCCAGATGCCATCCTTGCCGCGCTTCTGATATTCCGCCAGATCATTGTGACTTTCCAATGTGCCGAAAGGCAACTGTCCTGTCAGAAGCTGGAACACGAGCACACCGAAAGAGAAGATATCCGTTGTGGGCAGTACCGTCGCACCACCTCTGGCCCGTGTCACCTGTTCAGGAGGCATATAGGCATAGGTGCCGAAGATCTGGTTGGGTTTGCCGAAGATGTTGCGCTGTGTCATACGGTGCGTACGGTCTCCGGAGATTCCGAAATCAGTCAGGGCAGCCTTGCCGTTCTGCTTGAACAAGACATTCTCGGGCTTGAGGTCACGGTGTACCTTTCCTCTATCGTGTAGGGCATTGAGACCGATCAGTATATCCTGACAGATCTGTGGGGTTCTGCTGTCGGGCTTGCCGAGCAAGGGCTCCAGGTCTCCACCCGGACAGTACTCCATCACGATATATGGATTGCCGCCAACGATGCCGTAACTCAAGGAACGTACCAAGTTGTCACAGTCTATCTGCCCCGTCTTGAACTCCATCTCAAAGCGGTCCATGAGTGGCTGGCGTATCTCAGCCGGTACCTCCCACAGCCTCAGGAGTTTCAGGGCATACTTCTCACCCCGGCCGTCTTCAACCAGATAGACTGCGCCGAAAGAACCCTCACCGAGGGATTTCCTGACGCTGTATCTGCCGTCGATGACATTTCCAGGCTGGAAGTCACATCTGTCTACAACTTGATAGGTCGTACTCACGTTTAATCTCTGTTAGTCTTCTCTTCTGTGTCAATCCGTTTCATTCTGTGGCTCAAACCTGAATCTCCTGTCTCCCAAGACAATCACATCTCCCGGCTCAATCGCCAGTTTACGGTTTGCCTCAAGATAGGTAGAGCCCAGTTCACTATGATTCAACACATACCACTTGCCATCCTCACAGATCAATTCTGCCTGTTCCTTGGAGGTGATGGTGCGGTTGTCCTTCTCGGTGTTCTCTCTGTTCAGTATGATGGAGTCTCCCTCGTAGTCGTTCCTGATGGCCTCCGTCGTCTCGCCCTCTTCGGGGATGATGGTCAAACAACACTTCGGCTTCGGGGGCTCTGGTGGCGCGACAGGCTTGTGCTTGATGGCGCGAACCGTCGGGAGATGGATACGCTCACCGCATTTGGGACAGAAGCAGAAATCAATGGACACCATCGTGCCACACTTCTCGCATTTCACTTCTTCTTCAATATCCAGCCCAAGATCTTCTGCCACCTTTTGTACAGGCTGTTGAACTGGCTGTTGGACGGGCTGTTGCACAGGCTGCTGGATAGGCTGCTGGATGGCTGTTGGAGCCGGAGCCAAGCTTGTGCCACAATTCGGGCAACTCGTAAAATCACCTACAACGGGATAACCGCAATGTGGACAACTCTTTGGCGTCTGTGAAACCGTTGCATGAAGCCCTGCCGCGTTCTGTAGTTCGGCACTGCTGACGATTCTGGTAGGTCTGGGTGCTGGTTCGGCCTGCTGGACATTGACGACCGTTGGCCGTGGCATCGCTTCACCACCTTGATAATTCGGCACATTGACACCCTGATAAGGATCCTGGTATTGGGCTCCTCCTGCTTGAAGCGGATGTCCGCATTTGACGCATACACTACTACCGGGAGCATTGTCCCAGCCACAATTGTTACATCTCATACTTTTTCATTTTAGTTATGGTATAATATAAGTTATTTCTGATCAACACGGATGATAAACTCTTCGTTCTGACTCTCAATCCGGATATACCCGGTACGTCCGCTCTTGAAATCCGGATCGTTCTTCGCCATAGCATCAGCCTTGATGGTAATCTCATTGCCGCTGGTCGCAGTCACCTCGCACCATTCGGGGGTCTTGGTGAGTTCCCAGTTCTTATTGTCGGCGTACAGCGTATCGCTGTTACAGCTGATACCGACCTTCTGGGTACCGCCTTTGCGCTTGTTGATCTTCACATCAGCCTTTGTCGCGTCGATACGGGGCTTGTTGCCTTTCTGAGTCAGTTTGATGAAGCGCGTCACCTGGTCGTAGATCACTGTGATGCCCGTCTGACGACTCAGTGTACTGCTGCTGGCCAGACAGGTCACCTGGAGGTTCTTGCCGTCCATTGACTTTCCCAGTTTGCACCAGCTCTCATGTTCTGAGGCCACGTTGGCCATCCAGTCACTGCTCTCCGGCAACGTCTCGATACCCACGTATTTTGTCTCCTCGCCCGCATCAAAAGCCAAAGTGTACGCACTGAGAGTCAACTGCTTCTGTGGTGCTGCCTCTTTCTTCTCACCATCGCCACCGCTCTTCTTTTTCTTCGCGAGACGGTTACACTTGGCAATCTGTGCCTTGCACTTCTTCACGTTGGCTGCACTCTTGTTGATGGCCATTGATGCCTTAAAGCTGGCGATGGCTTCCTGGTAGTCGCCCTTGTTCATCAGGGCGACACCATTATTGTAGGATTCACTGGCACTCTGGGCATAGCTGACGATAGGAGCAAAGCACAGCAGCCCAATGATCATCATCAGTTTACTAATCGTCTTCTTCATCATTGTCATTGTCTGTTTTGTTATCTTGGTTGTTTAGTAAGTCTTCTATGAGCGGTTTGATAGCGTCTGCCCTTATACGGAATTCCTTAACGTATTCAGCACCGGCATCCAGATCCTTATAGATGCCAAGAAGAGCCGTCTTTATAGCTGTCTGCTGTTGCTGGGCAGAGCTGATCACGCCGGCATCAAGCGAGTCTTGATCAGCCATCGCCTCGTCCAATTTGACGAGTGCCTTCATGTAGATATCTTCCACATTATTATATATAGAAGCGTCTGTATATTCATCGTGATGGTTCTGGATGATGGTATCGGCACCTTCCTTGATCAATAATGCTTCCTGGATCTTCACCTGTGCAATAGAGTCGTAGTTCACACGTGGAGCTACTTCCACCACAGGCTGTTCCTCTTCACCACCACCGGAGAAGACGGCCACTAAGATGCCTATCAGCACGACGGCACCGATGATGGCACCGATGATGACATTCTTGTTTGGACCCTTCTGGATGGGTTTGCTCTTTTTGATAGGATTCGGCTGTACGATGGGTGCTTGAGGCTGGGCAGTGTCCTTAACCACCGGTTCCTCTTTGGGCATAGCAGGGGCAACAGGTTCTGGTTCAGGTATGGGTGCCTGAACGGGTGTCTCTACAGGCGTCTGTACGGGGGTCGTTATGCCGTGTATGTGATTGTAGGTCATCTTCTCAATCTTGCTGGCAGACGGACGGTCCCAAGTCTCTTTGGCCAGACACATGGTCACGATATCCTTTAGTTCCTGCGAATATTCGCCCTCAATGATGGGGATGTCTGCACCGTTTTTCTGGAGCATACCGCCATGATTGCCGAAGGGAGGAAGGCCTGTCATCAACTCATACATCATCGCACCAAGTGACCAGATATCGCTGGCCATGATGGGTCTGGGATTGGTGCTGAAGCGCTCCGGTCCCATATAGGCCAGTGTACCGCCACTCTGTTCCTGGGCCTTGGCTCCACGGATGGTGCTGCGCACACGGGCACTGATGCCAAAGTCGGTAATCAGATACTGTCCCTCGTCACCAATCATAATGTTGTCGGGCTTGATATCCTGATGGATCAGGGGAGGTGTCTTCTCATGCAGATAGGCCAGTCCGGCTGCCACGTCGTGAAGCATCTTCCAGGCTTCCTCCTCTGGAATGTTCTGGCCTTCAACGATATACTTAAAGGCAGAGCCGTTCTTGATGAGGGGCATAATAAGGTAGGGCATACGGTCACAACAGTCAAAATGAGTGGGGCGCAAGAGGTTGGTGTGGTTCATGTCAAACACCATCGCGAACTCATCCTTGAAGATCTTGATGCCGTTGTCATCGAGTCCTGTTCCTGGGGCATAGATTTTCACTGCGACCTGGACGCCAGTCAAGTCGTCTTCGGCAAGCCAGACTTCTGCGAATCCGCCTCTGCCCAATTGTCTGATTAGTTTATATCTGTCTGCAAAAAGCAGACCTTCTTTTAGTTCCATTATATTTGTTTTTGTTATTTTAA
>JAEEPF010000071.1 GCA_016284635.1 Prevotella sp. | reverse complement strand
TTAATGGCGACAACATGTCGCCTCAGGCAGAAGTTCTGCCTGAAAAAGAGTTGTCTAAGTTGTCCATGTTGTCGTCAAATAAAATCTCTGATTTGTCGTCAATAAAATGGAGAGGCTATGATATTCAAGCTATTATTGATCAGCGCTATGCTGATAAGCTGCCATGCGCAGAGGATAGTAACAGACACAAGGAGAGCCTTAAACTCGCTACAGACTTACTCCTTATGCTCGACGGCGATAAGCAGAAAGTACTGCGTATCGTCGAGGAACAGTCCTGGGTGCAGGAGATCATTGAGGAAAGAGATGAGAATGTCGAGCAGACCGTGGAGAGTGCAGCGGGGTGCGTCGCGGAGAAGGAAAAGAAGTATGCAAGCTCGCTGCCATCCAAGGCCATGCTCGAGGCGGTGAAAAAGTTCACAGGGAAGGACTATCGGGAGGTAGTGAAGGAGGCGGTTCAGACCACCCCTGGCCCCTCCTACTCAGGAGGGGAAATAAATACCTTGTTGGATCAGTGGGGAGCGGAGATAGAGGAGATGTTCGGGGTGTTCCCGCTGCTGAAGGATGTATGTAGCGGGTTGAAGAGGAGTCAGTATCCGGCGGCGGTGTTTGTAGCAGGAGGCACAATGATGACACTGATGACCAGATGCTGGTACAGGTTCTATCACAGACCCCAGCAGGAAAGGCGATTGAACTGTTCGCTGTATATCATTGGCCATCCGGCATCGAATAAGTCGATGGCAGACGATATCTACAAGATTCTTTCTTCGCCTATTGCGGCTGCGGACAAGGCTGGTAAGGCGGCTCTTAACCGTTACAAACAGGACACGAAGAAGAAGGCAGCGAATAAGGAAGGTAAGGACAAGCCACAGGCACTGATCCGGATCCATCCTGCAAGAACGAGTAATGGCCAGCTGATTCAGGATATGCTCAACGCCAAGGATATCGTGGAGGGCAAGGAGATTCAGCTGCACATGCTGACGTTCGACACAGAGTTGGACAATAGCATCACTTTGCAGAGCGGCGGCTCGTGGATCAATAAGCAGAGCATGGAACTGAAGGCCTTTCACAACGAGGAAGACGGTCAGATGTATCAGAACTCCGATTCGCCCGTCGATGAGTTCAACGTGACGTGGAATTTCATCTATACGGGTACGCCCATCGCCTTGAAGAAGAAGGTGAATGAGAGGAATTTCGGCAGTGGCCTCTCCACGCGATTGGCCGTGATTCCCATGCCGAAGACCAACTTTGAGATGATGGCGATGGAGGATGTGAAGACCATCGACTGGCAGCGTATCGAACGTATGAAGACCTGGGCCTACAAGCTCGACACCCGCTATGGAGAACTGCCCTTCTGGCCATTGGTCAAGCGGATCTACGACTGGGTGAAGAACCGCATGGAGGACTGCGCCGAGGACGGTTCCGAAGCCAACGAACTGATGTTGAAGCGCGTGCCGTATCATGCGCTGAACTATGCCGCTCCCTTCATCGACATGCGACACTTTGATCATCTTCATCTGGAGGGCAAGTATTGGGAAGGCACCTACGAGGTCGACGAACTCGACTGGAAACTCTGCGAACTCATCGCCCGCATCCAATATGCCACGCAGCAGCATTTCTTCGGTGTGATGGCAGAGAAGTATTTCGACGACATGAACAACGACGTGCAGATTACTGGGAAGAGACATTATCAGAAGTCCGTTGACGGTTATAACCGCTTGCCTGAAGTGTTTGATAAGGAGGATATCAAAAGGTGCTTTGGTAATAACGGAAGTGCGTATGTCGCCATGAAGATCAAACGTTTCTCAGAAGACCGTCTGATAGAGAGAATAGAAGACGGAGAGCATAAGGGGAAGTTCAGAAAACTGATGAAACTGATGGCTTAACAATTAACAAATTAACATTTTAACAATTTCAATGGGAAAAGTGGAAATCAATGAAACGATGCACCTCTTCGAGCACATGACGCTCGGGGAGGTAACTAAGAGCAGACATGAGGGGATATACAACATCCCCAGCCATGGCGCCATCTGGTTACACTTTGCGGTGAGGCCAAAGGATAATCGGAGAAAGACAAGTTTTATCCTTAAAATATAAAAAAGCCCCAGAGACGGGGCTTTTTTATGCTTAATGGTCCTATACCTTATTAATATAATACACCTTATTAATTTATTCGTCGAAGGTGAAGACGAGGTCTAAGAGGGTGCAGAGGGATTTGTCCTTTGTGTCGGACTTGAAGACGAAGAATATGGCGTGCTTGCCGGCGAGCCAGTTTTCCTGGGCCTCTTTGGAGATGCCGATGGCGGCCTTCCAGACGGTCTTGTCCATGTCGGCTTTTAGCTCTGTCTTGCCGATCTGCTTGCCGCCCTGCGACTCCCAGGGACGATCCATCCAGACCTCGATGGTGCCGTCGATGCCCTCGGGAATGAGGTTCACGACGAGCATCAGGTTTTCATCCTCGTCCAAGGCGTCTTCATCGAAGTTGAAGTACTTGTAGCCCACAATCGAACCGTCGGTATTGTTGACGACGCGATTGGTGTTGTAGCGCAGGTCGTAGGGAGCGTCGTACTTCGCCTTAGAGGCGATGGCTTCTTCTTTCGTCATACCTTCCTCACCGCCGTAGCTGGCCTCGACATAGGAACCAAAGAAGGTGTTGTTGGGCCACTCGTGGATGGAGGGCTTGGGACCTGTGAGCCAGCAGGCGATACCTGCGGAGTGGCGCTCGAAGGGATCGAGGCCGTTGAGGGCAAAGCCCTCGGAGTTGTATTCACCCTCGGAGATATCCACCCAACCGCCCTTGCCTTCCTTGACCTTGACGGTGATGGGGGCGACCATAGCCTGGCGGGCGTACTCGTCGGTGCCCGTCTGACGGTGGTAGAACACGTACCACTGGCCATTGATTTCACAGATGGAGCCGTGGGTGTTTCCGTCGGGAACTGCTGAAGCGATGGTGTCGCCCTGCTCGTTGATCTCACGGCCGCGTCCGTCGATGATTGTGCCGCCGTAGGTCCAAGGGCCTAAGGGCTGGTCGCTATAGCAGTAGGCGAGGGTGTAGTTTGACGTGGGCAGTCCGAACTCGCCGTCCTTCGTGAAGCGGCTGTAGATGAACACATACTTATCCTTAATCTTACGGATTGACGAGGCCTCGAAGAAACGGAAGTCGCCTCCATTGGGTTCCTCGAATCCTCCAATCATGCCGTCGACCATCTTGGTGCCAGGCTTCACGGTACACATCGTGGCGGGGTCGATCTCGGCAGCATTGCAATGTCCGAATCCCCAGTAGCCGTATATTTTACCGTCGTCATCGACGAACACGGCAGGGTCGAAGCCATAGATGCCCGTCACCTGATTGGGGTCGTCGTCCTTCCAGTTGCATACCTCGAAGGGACCGTCAGGCCTGTCGCTCTTGGCGATGAGGCCGTTGCGGAAGCCCGTCTGGTCGTTGGGGAAGAGGTAATAGGTCTTCTTGCCCGTAGAGTCTGTCACGAGTGTCACGTCAGGGGCATAGAGCACATCGGCTGTGCCAGCGGAGTCGAAGGGCTCACCCTTGGCGTTCTTGTCGACCACGAGGATCTCCCCGTCGTAGCGCCACTGGCTCAGATCCTCCACAGGAGCCGACCACACCACCTGGTCGCGTCCGCAGTAAGCCGAGATGAGGTCGTCGTGCGATCCATAGATATACACACGCTGCTTGCCTGGGTTGTCGGGATCGTCGAACACGTAAGGCTCTCCGTCGGGGATATGCTCCCAGAGGGGCAGATAGGGGTTGCCGACTGTCAACTTCTCACTCTTGGTGTTTTGTACCTGTTGGGCGCAGGAAATCATCATGGCGCAGCACGCTGCCCCCACGATCATGCTCAGGCTCTTTGCTTTCATCTCTGTTCTTTTTGTTTGGTTTATAACTGGCTGCAAAATTACATAATTATTTCGGAATAAGCAATTATTTGTGGATTTTTAGTTATCTTTGTTGCCGTTTGGGGTTTAGTAATTCGTTTTTCGTGTGTATTAAGAATGTATGACAGATCAAGGGAAACTCGAGAAGCTGTTTAAGCAGCATTACCGTCAGATGTATCGGCTGGCCACCATGCTTCTGCACGACGATGCTGAGAGCAAGGATGTGGTGCACGACATCTTTGCCCGTCTGGTCGATGATCATCGTGACCTTCGGGAAGACACAGCCGAGTCCTATCTGCTTACAAGCGTACGAAACCGATGCCTGAATGTGATCCGTAGCCGACAGATACAGGAACGGGTGGAACGCCTCTACCTACTTGACCTCGACACGACGATCATCCCGGCGGAACGGCTCGATGAGGAACTGAAGACCCTGTATAAGGGGATAGACCTGTTGGAGCCGCCCCTCTACCGCGACATCATCATCCAGCACTTCCGCGACGGTGTCACTTTCAAGGAGATTGCCTGTCGTATGGGTGTCAGCGAGACTACCGTCTATAAGCATTTGCACCGTGCGCTGAGTCAATTACGTACCCACTTTAAAGACCAATGAGCGTATGAACAAGACCGATCGATTGCTCCAGATGATGGAGCAGCCCCAGCGATACACGGCTGATGAGTGGCAGGAGATACTTGCCGACGACGAGTGCCGTGAACTCTACACACTGATGTCTAAGACCTGGAGTGCCTTCGATGCCGCCCGAGCCGATGAGGAAGTCACCGACGAGATGATTGATGCCGAATGGCAGCGGCTTTCGAAGCCGCATGCTGGTATGCCTACACTCCTTAAAATCGCAGCCGTGTTTATGGGTGTGCTGATGCTCTCGGGCATTGCCTTTGCCACAATCCATATCGTCAGCCACCGTGCCGGAGGGGAAGATAATCAAAGGAACAGATCCATAATCGGGTCGCAGACCACCATCACGCAGCCTGTCCCCGTGATTCTCCCAGACACCATCCCTCAGCCTCGTATCTTCGAGAACGTGCCGCTTGATGAGATCATTACTGAGATGGCTCTATATTATAATAAGGTGGTGGATATCCAGAACGGACAAGCCCACGAGCTGCGCCTCTACTACAAGTGGGATCGTCAGGATGATATCGGAAGCATCGTCGAGGACTTGAACCACTTCGACCATGTGACTCTCACCGTCGAGGGCGACAGACTGACTGTGAAACCCTGATGATTGCCTGTGACAGAGATGAAAAGACTATTGATTCTGTTGTTGCTGTGCGCTGTGGTCTGCATGGCTTATGGCCAGAAGATCACACGCAGTTATCAGGGAGAATCCCTTAGCCGTGTGCTCGAAGACCTCAATGGCGTCACCACCCGCCATGAGATATCCTTCGTCTATAACGATTTGGAGGATTTCACTGTCACTTGCGACTTCAAGCGTCTGGATCTTGAAGAGGCACTGATGAAGGTTGTAGGCTTCTGGCCCGTCCGTATTGTCAGAGACCACGATAAATACTTTGTGGAGTGTACCCACAAGGCGGGCCGTCGTCTGATAGGACGGATTGTCGACGAACAGGGTAAGCCCGTGGCCTATGCAAGCATTGCTTTGCTCAGTCCTGCCGATTCCTCCCTCGTCGGCAGCGGACTGAGTAATGAGGCAGGCCATTTTGTCATCCCCACGGATGCCAGTCGTGTGATGGTCAGATGCTCCTTTGTAGGCTATAAGACATTCTGCCGGATTTATGATGTCGGTGCTGTCGGCACCATCAGAATGCAGCCTGCGGAATACAAGATCGACGGCATCGTGGTCAATGGCCAGGCCCCTGTGGTCAGACGGGAGGCCGGCAGCATCATCTTCGACACCCGTCATGTCGTGGGAGCCATCAACGCCACCGACTTGCTCCGATACGCTCCTGGTGTGATGATCGAGGATGATCACATCAGCCTGTTTGGTGCCAATGGCGTCATCTTCCACATTAACGGCAGGGAACAGCGGCTCGGCTCAAAAGAGATGCTGCAAGTGCTCAGGTCCTATGCTGCCTCTGATGTGGAGAGGATAGAGATCATACAGAGCCCGGGTGCCAGTTATTCTGCCGGAGGCAATGCCGGGGTGATCAATATCGTATTGAAGAAGAAAGGTGCCGACTATATCGGCGGCTCTGCCGGATATGCCCGGACACAGTACGAGGAGCACGGCGACGAGGCCAATGCCGGCATCATCTACAACAGGGGCAAGGTGTCCACCTCCCTGAATCTGGCAGGCACATGGGACAACACCCGCTATGTTGAAACCAACGATATCCGCTTTACCGACGTTCTCCGCTATGGTATTGACAACGGGCGAATCTCGAAAGACAACTACTCCCTGCGCTGGCAGGCCGACTATCAGGCTTCTGACAAACTGACCCTCGGCACTTACGTGATGTATGCCGACGGCGAGCGTCGTCTGACCATAGACGGCCTTTATGACTTCCAGCCTAAGACTCCCTTGTCTGTCAGCAACATCGACACGCAGACCCGACGACAGGAAGACACCAAGACGTGGGCTGTGAATGTCAATGCAGGATACAGGAATCAGGAGACGGGTCTCAAGGTAGACTGTAACCTCGACTACTACAGGATGAGGATGGAAGATGCCCGTCATTCCCTCAGTAGCGATATATATGTCGGAAAAAGCCTGACTGATATCATTCGAAGCGACACGACCGACTTTGACTACAGGAATCAGATAGCCCAAGACATCGACAACTACTCTGCAAAGGTTGATGTCAGTTACAAAGGCTTTCGGCTTGGCAGTCAGTATGCCTATACCCGTAGTCTTCTGGGTCTGTCTTATACGGGTTCCAGTGTGTCGTACGATAGGGTCTCTGCCACCTACGATGAACAGGTGCTGGCAGGCTATCTGGAATACGACAGGGCGTTTGGCAGGGCATGGTCCGTGAATCTCGGAGGACGCTATGAGCATACATGGACCAAGGGCGAGAATAAGCCGATAGCAAATGAGAGCCATACTGACTATGGGAAACTGTTCCCCTCGCTCCGTGTCGGATACAACCCTAGCCACTCGCACGCCTTCAGCTGGAGTCTCAGCAGCCGTATCACCCGTCCGAATATCATCAACCTCAATCCCAACAAGGTGTGGAGAGATGTCAACCACGAGTCTTACGGCAATCAGAACTTGAAGCCCTCCTATCTCTATAAGGCCATGATGGGCTATACTTACAAGGGCGTGCTGAGCTTTGACCTCTACTATACCTATGAGCCAGACAGGATTGATGCCGTCTATTCGGTTGCCAAACAAGTGACCATCACTTCATGGGATAACATCACAGACGAGCACAGTCTGGGCGTCAACTCCTTTTATTACTTCGACCGCCTGCGCTGGATGAATGCTACGCTGATGCAGGGCGTCTGGTATTCGAAGACTGTCAGGCCGGAGAAGAAAACGGTTTTGGGAATGGTGCGACCGTATATGCACCCCGAAGTCGAAAGTTTCTCATACGTGGGAATGCTCCAAGCCACATTCTTTTTCGACCGTGACCGCAAGTGGACTGCCAGCCTCCATGCCACTTACAGTTCCCCGGAGAAAGATGTCACGAAGTCTTTGAACGCCCGCTATATGGTGGACGTCGGACTGCAATACCGCTGCTGGAAAGACCGTCTGGTGCTTGGCCTCACTTGCAGGAACCTGTTGGCCTCTCATATCAAAGGAACGGAATACCTTGGAACGACGGAGATGGACTTCGACAACAAGTTCAACTATCGCCAATTCCGCCTCTCACTCACCTATAACTGGGGTGCCCGCCTGCGGCACGATCAACGGCACTATGAAAGTGACGATATGCAGCAACGTGTCGTGAACGACTTCTAAGATCAGGTATGAGACAATTGGACGTGATGTCCTATCGGAGGGTTAATGAAGCCTTCCGTAGGAGAATGGTGTGCCGTATCGGCGTTGACTGTGGCCTGTTCGTCGAGATTAACTATATGGTGAATGCGATGCTCTATTGCCTGGCCCGTCGTGTCAGGTTCCAGCTCTATTCCGATGATGCCAACTTCGGTACTGGCGGAGGATGGACAGAGTATTTCCTGCCGTTTTGCGAGGAGGTCCATGAGTCGTTTCACAGGCAATACAACTTCCACCGCCCGCCGTCTTGGCGACGTATTCTGAGGCTTTGCGGGCGTCAGAAAGCCATAGGGCCAATCATGTGGAAACTCAAATCCATCCAGAAAACAGCGATGGGACGTCTGATGGGATTCCTGACATACAAGGAATATGTGCTGTTAGGCCAGGATGTGAGCGATTATCCAGACAATCACTATTGTATTCCCGAACTGGACATAGATGCTGATTATACAGAGGTTTATGGACTGTTGGCGAGGATGGCCTTTCGTTTCAATCCCAGCATACAGCGGCAGGCGACCCTTGCCCAAACCCGTCTGTCAATCCCTGATCTCTACGACGGCATCCACATACGGGGTGGGGACAAGGTGATGGAGACTGGGCTGATCTGTAGTCAACGTATCATGCAGAGGCTGAATCCCGAGGCTGGCTCGTGTGTGTTCATCCTGACAGACGACTATCGTCAGTTTCAGAAACTGCAAACGGACTATCCGCAGTTGAGGCTTGTCACGCTTTGTCAGGCTGATGAAACAGGCTATCGTCATCAGCAGTTCTGTAAACTGTCACCGCAAAAGAGGAAGGAATCCATCGTCAGACTACTGATTTCTGTTGATCTGCTGCTCCATAGTCGTTCCTTCGTAGGCAGCATCACCACAGGGCCAAGTGTCTTCGTGATGAAGCAGAGGGCAGCCGATCCGCATGTGCAGGCCGTCGATTGTCCAAAAGAGGACTTGTCTTCTTCTTTGTCTCTGACCATCGATCTCCGTGCCGCCATCTCTTATAAAAGCCTTAACGAATAGGGGTCATCTTTATAAAGATAATCTCCGTCTGACCAAAATCGGCGGATTTGATGATCAAATTCGGCGATTTTGGTGAGCAAATCTGCCGATTTTGGTCAGTAACTCTTGGCACTTAACAAATTAATGCTTACCTTTGCAGGCAAAAAACGAAGTATGGCAATACACTACAGACTGGTACAGAACAAAATCAAGAGCGACAAGAACTACGGCAAGTACTATGCCCACACGGTGAAGCAAGGTGAGATTTCGCTCGAAGAAATAGAGCGGATGATCGAAGAGAACTGTTCGGCCAAGGCCTCGGACGTGAGGCTGGTGCTGCGTGAACTGTTCGACACTGTGAAACACTACATGCAGAATGGCTACGTGGTAGACCTCAAAGAGATGGGTAAACTGTCGATCTCCGTGAAGAGTGTCTGCGTGGATGATCCATCGGAGTTCCGTCGCGACCAGCACATCACGGGCTTCAAGTGCAACTATACGCCTCACGGCCAGCGCTACAAGCCGTCTGACGGTGCCCTCGCAGGCCATATCCGTCGCGGTCTGCTGGATGAATGCGAGGCCGAAGAGGCTTCTTACAGCATCAAGAAATAGCGGCCTATATACCCTCTCGCAGGGCGAAGGTTACTCTATCGGACTCAGCATTATAAGAAAGCCGTCGCAAAAAAAACGCCAGGTAGTGTGCGTATTTCATAAAAAAGTTGTATCTTTGCACTCATTATTATGCAAACTTCAAAAACAACAAACAGAATTATGGACAACAAACACCTGATGCTGAATGCCAATCCTATCGTGACGGCATTGCAGAAACCGTCGGCTGAATTTACCAAGGCCGACATCATCCAGTACATTGTAGACAACGAGATCCGCATGGTGAACTTCATGTATCCCGGTGGCGACGGCAAGCTGAAGACGCTGAACTTCGTGATCAACGACCTCGACTACTTAGAGACCATCCTTACTTGTGGCGAGCGTGTCGATGGCTCAAGCCTCTTCTCGTTCATCCAGGCAGGATCGAGCGACCTCTATGTGCTGCCCCGTTTCCGTACGGCCTTCGTCGATCCGTTCGCAGAGATCCCGACGGTATCGATGCTCTGTTCTTATTTCGACAAGGACGGCCATCCGCTGGAGTCGTCGCCAGAGCATACGCTGCACAAGGCTGCCGAGGCCTTCAAAGAAGTGACGGGCATGGAGTTCCAGGCGATGGGCGAGCTGGAGTATTACGTGATCAGCGACGACGAGGGCATGTTCCCTGCCCAGGATCAGCGTGGCTATCATGAGTCGGCTCCCTACGCCAAGGCCAATGAGTTCCGTACCCAGTGTATGAAGTACATCGCCCAGGCAGGCGGTCAGATCAAGTACGGCCACAGCGAGGTGGGTAACTTCTCACTCGATGGCATGAACTACGAGCAGAACGAGATCGAGTTCCTGCCCGTGCCAGTGGAGCAGGCTGCAGACCAGTTGATGCTGGCGAAGTGGATCATCCGCAACCTTGGCTACGAGATGGGCTACGACGTGACCTTCGCCCCGAAGATCACCACGGGCAAGGCTGGCTCAGGTCTGCATATCCACATGCGGATGATGAAGGACGGACGGAACCAGATGCTGGCCGACGGTGTGCTCTCGGAGAGTGCCCGTAAGATGATAGCCGGCATGATGGATCTCGCCCCGTCGATCACCGCCTTCGGTAATAAGAATCCCATGTCGTACTTCCGTCTTGTGCCCCATCAGGAGGCCCCGACGAACGTTTGCTGGGGCGACCGCAACCGCTCTGTGCTGGTGCGTGTACCCTTAGGCTGGGCTGCCGACGTGGACATGAGCCATAAAGCCAATCCCCTGGAGAAGGAAGAGAAATATGACACAAGCATCAAGCAGACCGTGGAGATGCGCTCGCCTGACGGCAGTGCCGACCTCTATCAGTTGCTGGCAGGTCTCTGCGTAGCCTGTCGTCATGGCTTCGAGATGGACAATGCCCTTGAAGTGGCAGAGCAGACCTACGTCAACGTGAATATCCATGCTGCCGAGAATGCTGACCGTCTGGCGACACTCGCACAGTTGCCGGATTCATGTGTGGCTTCTGCCGCCTGTCTGGAAAAGCAGCGCAAGGTGTTTGAGGAGCACAACGTGTTCTCGCCTGCCATGATCGACGGCATCATCGCCCAGCTGCGCGCCTTCGACGATGAGCGGTTGCGTAGTGAGATTGAGGGCTATCCCGAGGAAATCCAGAAGCTCGTCACGCAGTATTTCCACTGCGGATAGTATTCTAAGCAATCTGGGAATAAAGGAATGGCTTTCGCAGGCGAAAGCAAAAAAATCCCTGAAGCATTGAGAATGTTTCAGGGATTTTTTGTACCTTTGCGGGCGATATGGAAGAAACAAACAAAATACCACAGGAGTGGAATAAATTCTATCTGAAGGATGTGTCGTTCGTCAACCTGATGACGCGCCGCATCTTCAACGTGCTCATCGTGGCCAATCCCTACGATGCCTTCATGCTCGAAGACGACGGCCGCATCGACGAAAAGATCTTCGACGAGTATATGGAGTTGGGCATGCGCTACCCGCCGTCGTTCACCCAGGTATCGACGACGGAGGAGGCCAATGCCGTGTTGAAGACCACGGATATCGACCTCGTGATCTGTATGCCTGGTACGGCTGACAATGATGCCTTTGCCGTGGCTCGTGAGGTGAAGGCCGCCCACCCGAGCATCCCCTGTGTGGTGCTGACACCGTTCTCTCATGGTATCACAAAGCGTATCGAGAACGAGGATATGTCGGTGTTCGACTACGTGTTCTGCTGGCTCGGTAACACGAACCTCATCATGTCGATCATCAAGCTGTTAGAGGATAAGATGAACATCGACCACGACATCCATGAGGCCGGTGTGCAGATGATCCTGCTCGTCGAGGACAACATCCGCTTCTACTCCTCCGTGCTACCTAATTTATATAATTACATCCTCGCCCAGTCGAAGCGTTTCTCCACCGAGGCTCTCAATCCCCATGCCGCTGCCCAGCGCAAGCGCGGACGTCCGAAGGTGGTGCTCGCCACGAACTATGAGGAGGCGATGGCCATCTACGAGAAGTATCATGACAACACGCTCGGCGTCATCAGCGACACCCGCTTCCCGATGAAGAGCGTGCCGGGACGCCTTTCGCACGTTGAGGAGGGCGACCCCGAGGCAGGTCTGAAACTGTTGCGTGAGATCCGTCGCCGTGATGAGTACGTGCCGCTGATCCTCGACTCGAAGGAGACCGTCAACCGTGAGAAGGCCAAGGCCGAGGGTTTCCACTTCATCGACAAGAACTCGACGACGATGAACCTCGACCTGCACCGTCTGATGGAGGAGCACATGGGCTTTGGCGACTTCATCTTCCGTGACCCGAATACGAAGGAAGAGATCGCCCGCGTCTCGTCGCTCAAGGAGTTGCAGGACAATATCTTCAAGATTCCCGCCGACTCCTTAGTGCGGCATATCCGCCGAAACCACATGAGCCGCTGGCTCTGTGCCCGTGCCATCTTCCCTGTATCAGCCTTCCTGAAACACGTCACCTGGCACAAATTGCAGGATGTCGACGCCCACCGTCAGATCATCTTCGACGCCATCGTGCAATACCGTAGGATGAAGAACATCGGCGTGGTGGCTGTGTTCGACCGTCTGAAGTTCGATGCCTACAGCCATTTCGCCCGTATCGGCGAGGGATCGCTGGGGGGCAAGGGCCGTGGTCTGGCATTCCTCGACAACATCATCAAGCGCCATCCCGAACTGAACCAATACGAGAATGCGCAGGTGTCGATCCCGAAGACCGTCGTGCTCTGTACTGACTTCTTCGACGAGTTCATGGAGAAGAACAACCTCTATCCCATCGCTCTCAGCGATGCCCCCAACGAGGAGATCCTACAGCACTTCATGCGGGCGCAGCTGCCCGACTCGCTGATAGCCGACTTCTTCACGTTCTTCGATGCCGTGAAGTCGCCCATCGCCGTACGCTCGTCATCGCTGTTGGAGGACTCCCACTACCAGCCCTTCGCCGGCATCTACTCCACTTATATGATTCCCTATCTTGACGACAAGTACGAGATGCTGCGGATGATTGCCTGTGCCATCAAGGGCGTCTATGCCTCCGTGTATTATAAGGATTCGAAGGCCTATATGCTAGCTACGCAGAACGTTATCGATCAGGAGAAGATGGCGGTGATCCTGCAGGAGGTGGTGGGCAAGCGCTATGGCGACCTCTATTATCCCAGTTTCTCGGGTGTGCTCCGTTCCCTGAATTATTACCCCATCGGCGAGGAGACGGCAGAGGAGGGTATCGCCTCGCTCGCCCTCGGACTGGGTAAGTATATCGTCGATGGCGGACAGACGTTGCGCGTCTCGCCCTATCATCCCACCCAGGTACTCCAGACATCTGAGATGGAAACGGCTCTGAGAGATACCCAGACGCGGTTCTATGCGTTGGACATGAGTCATGTGGGTGACGACTTCCAGGTGGACGATGGCTTCAACATCAAGAAACTCCGTGTGAAGCAGGCCGATGCCGACGGCTCCCTGAACTACATCGCCTCGACCTTTGATCCTCTCGATCAGGTCATCCGCGACGGTATCTATGAGGGCGGGCGTAAGGTCATCACCTTCTGCGGTGTGCTCCAGCAGGGTGTGTTCCCGTTGCCTGAGTTGTTGCAGATGTCGCAGAAGCTGGGTTCCGAGGAGATGCGCCGGCCTGTGGAGATCGAGTTTGCCTGCAACCTGTATCCCGGTGAGGGACAGGAGGTGAGGGGAGATCTGTATCTCTTGCAGGTGCGCCCCATCGTCGACTCCAAGCAGGTGCTCGACGAAGACCTCCAGCAGATTGCCGACGACGCGTGTCTGCTGCGTTCCAGCAATTCTCTCGGACATGGGATCTCGGAGGATGTCTATGATGTGGTCTATGTCAAGACCGACGAGAATTTTACCGCCGCTAACAATCCCACTATCGCCTATCATATCGAGCGTATCAATCAGAAGTTCCTCGACGCCAACAGTTCCTATGTACTCGTAGGTCCTGGGCGCTGGGGCTCGTCAGACCCCTGGCTCGGCATCCCCGTGAAGTGGCCGCATATCTCCGCAGCGCGTGTCATCGTCGAGACGGCGTTGAAGAACTATCACGTCGATCCCTCGCAGGGTACGCATTTTTTCCAGAACCTCACCTCGTTTGGCGTGGGCTACTTCACCATCAATGCCGATGCGGGCGAAGGCATCTTCAAGAAAGACCTGCTCGATGCGATGCCTGCCATCGAGGAGACGGAGTATGTTCGGCACGTGCGCTTCGAGCGTCCCCTGAAGATCATGATGGATGGCAAGAAGCAGCAGGGCGTTGTCCTCCTGCCAGATAATAATATAGAAAATGGAACAGAATAATCCTTATATCAAGCAGTTCCCCGAGTTGATGAAGGGGAAGAAGATTATGTACGTCCATGGCTTCGGAAGCAGCGGACAGTCAGGTACCGTCACCCGTATCCGTGAGGTGTTTCCCAATGCCACGGTGATTGCGCCGGACCTCCCCATCCGTCCTCAGGAGGCTATCGACCTCTTGCGAGAGACCTGCGAACGGGAACAGCCCGATCTCATCATCGGCACCTCGATGGGTGGCATGTATACCGAGATGCTTTACGGCTACGACCGCATCCTCGTGAATCCTGCCCTCCAGATGGGCGATACGATGAAGGAGCACGGCATGATTGGTGCCCAGCACTTCTCCAATCCCCGTCAGGACGGCGTGCAGGACTTCATCGTCACCAAGGCCCTCGTCAAGGAATACAAGGAGATGACGGAGCGGTGCTTCTCGGCGGTGACGCCTGAGGAACAGGGCCGTGTGTGGGGACTCTTCGGCGATGAGGATACGACGGTGAACACTTACGACCTGTTCCGTGAGCACTATCCCACGGCCATCCGCTTCCACGGTGAGCACCGCATGAACGACAAATCCTTCATGCACTCCGTTGTGCCTGTCATCCGTAGGATCGATGATCGGCAGGAGGGTAGGGAACGGCCTATTATATATATAGGTGTGGAAGCGTTGAGGGACGGCTATGACGAACCGAGAAGCTCGGCACAGAAGACCGTTCGTACACTGTTGGAAACCTATCAGGTGTTTTTTGTTGCGGCAGCACCCTCCGATACGGTTTACTATGCCGATGTGAACGAGTGGCTGTATGAGTACATCAATGTGCCTGCTTACGGTCATACCGTCTTCACGGTCCGTCGCGATCTGCTCTACGGTGACTACTTCATCGGCATGGAAGAGTCATGGTCAGGTATGGCGACGCATATCCAATTCGGCAGCGATACCTTCAAGACCTGGGACGACATTGCCGCCTACTTCTCCCGTCTCGGCGGACAATGACTTGGATTAGACTTGGACTTTAGTCTGTCTAAAGTCGGACTTTAGTTAGGGTAAACCCCGACTTTACCCTAACTAAACCCCAAAGCGGGAATACTGCTCACTCATAGCGAGAATACTGCTCGCTGCCATTGGGAATACTGCTCGCCTGATAAGGGATCCTTATTGACGAATAAGGGCCCCTTATCGCTGAAAAAGCGGTATCCCTAACATTTTGGAGCTAAAACGTTTATAATAAGCAGGTTAGCGACGTTAGGGTTCGTTTCAATCCCTAACATTTCCCTCACACAACCCTCACATTATTATTTGTCGAGGAAAGTGTTAATAAACAAACTTTTTCAGGAAAAACGAAGGGAAAACTTGCATATCTCAGAAAAATGTTGTACCTTTGCCTGCCGAAACGCACGCTATGGAAAGCGCGCTATGATTACTACATAAGGAAAAGGCCTGAAGGAATAGGTTAGACTTTTGATATAATAAAGGTATGGCGAATAACAACATTCTGCCAGCAGAGACTCCAGGAGCCTCTCTGGACGGAACGCTCATCATCGAGCAGTTCCTGTGTGACAACTACCGCTTCCGTCGAAACATCCTCAATGGAAAGGTAGAGTTCTTGATCCTGCCAAAGGCGGATAACTCCGTCAATGGCAATACTGCCTATAACTTAGGCAGTCTCTCATGCGACTTCAATGAAGCCGGATTAGATTACCGTCCTCTGACACAGGCGGCTCTCAACAGTATCATCATTCGTGCCAAGCGCGAACAGGTGCTGGAGAAGGGAAGCCCGAAGACGGAGATAACGGAGTATGTGACATCCGAGGAGGTGCCAGAGCACAATCCTGTGCAGGAGTTCCTCAATGGCCTGCCTGAATGGGACGGACAGAACCATATTGCCAAGGTTTTCGGACGTATCCCAGGCATCACCTCTGAGCAGTTGAACTACCTCACCATCTGGCTGCGCTCTGCCGTTGCCCACTGGCTGCAGTTGGACATGCTGCACGGTAATGAGTGTGTGCCGACGTTCATCGGACCGCAGGGCTGTGGAAAGACTACATTCGTACGCCGTCTGTTGCCGCAGAGTCTGAGAGAGTACTATCTCGACCATCTGAACCTTGCCAACAAGTTCGACAAGGAGATGGCGCTGACGAACAATCTCTTAGTCAACCTCGACGAGCTCGATGCCATCCGCACCTCTCAGCAGGCTTCGCTGAAGCAGACGCTGTCTGTCAGCAAGGTGAACGGACGTCCTATCTTCGGACGCACCCAGGAGGATCGCCCACGATTCGCATCGTTTGTGGCAACCACCAACAATCGTCATCCGCTGAAGGATGCCACTGGCTCGCGTCGCTACATCTGTATCCTCATTCCTGACGGACAGATGATCGACAATTCTGGCGACATCGACTATGGTCAGCTCTATGCCCAGGTGAAGCACGAGATTTGTGAACAGAAGGCACCCTACTGGTTCAACAACGACGAGGTGGCACGCATCCAGCAGCTGAACCAGAACTTCATGGAACAGAAGGACATCTCAGAGATGATCTGCGCCTGCTTCCGTCTTCCTGACAAGGGCGAGGCTGCAAAGTCGATGAACGGTGACCAGCTGATTTCTGTCATTCAGGGTGAGTTCCCTACATTGCCTAACACCGCAGGCACGAAGGTAAAGCTCGGCAGGGCGATGAAGGCTCTCGGCTATGAGTCGAAGTCGCACTCGAACATCCCGTACTATCAGGTGGTTCCTCTGAAGAAGTCTGCATAATCTTAACGTGAGGATTCTCGTGAGGGATACGTGACCGATATGTTAGGGATATGTTAGGGTAGAAAATTCGCGGAAGTCCGATAAACACAGGGCTTCCGCTAATTTTATGTTAGGGATATCCCCTGCTATTATTTCTCAGACCTTTATTTTTTGTTAGTGATTATATGATCAGTTTCACACGGAAGCCGCGCTTGGTCTCTTCCTCTATCACCTGGCGGCACTGCCCGGAGAGCTCGCTGCGATGGGCATCGTTCAGCGGCGTGGCAGTCATTTTCTCCACCATGAA
>JAEEPF010000245.1 GCA_016284635.1 Prevotella sp. | reverse complement strand
GATTTAATGTAGTCCCTAGGAGAGTCGAACTCCTCTTTAGAGAATGAAAATCTCTCGTCCTAACCGATAGACGAAGGGACCATCGCCGTTTAAGCGGGTGCAAAGGTACTACTATTTTTTGAACTTTGAACTTTGAACTTTAAACTTTATGATTACTTTTAAGGATAATTAACCATTTGCCCGATAAAATTATCCATTATCCATTGTCCATTATCCATTTCTTTGTATCTTTGCAGTCGTATGTTGACGAAGACTCAGGCCATTGTCCTCCATTCTCTCAAGTACGGCGAGACGAGAATGATCGTGGATATGTTCACCAAAGCGCACGGACGGCTGTCGTTTATGGTGAACATCCCTAAGTCGTCGAAGGCCCGTGTGAAGAAGCAACTCTTCCAACCGCTGACGCTCCTTGAGGCCGAGGTCGATGTCCGTCCGAAAGCCCAGCTGCAGAAGCTGCACGATGTGCGCCTTGCCTTCCCCTTCACCACCATTCCCTTCCATCCCCACAAACTCGCCATCTCGCTCTTCGTCGCCGAGTTCCTCTATTACGCCCTGCGCTCAGAACAACGCAACGAGCCCCTTTTCGACTACATCTCAAGCAGCATCCAGTGGCTCGACAGCCAGACGGACCGCTTCGCCAACTTCCACCTCGTCTTCCTCATGCGCCTCAGCCGTTTCCTCGGCTTCTACCCCAACCTTGACGACTACCAGACGGGCGACTACTTCGACCTCCGCGAGAGCGTCTTCTGCGACACGCCCCCACTCCATCGCGACGTGCTCATCCCCACCGAGGCTGACAAGCTCCAACTGATGATGCGTATGGACTATCCCACGATGCACCTTTTCCGCCTCTCACACCTTGAGCGCGACCGTCTCCTTGAAGTCGCCGTCATCTATTACCGCCTCCATCTCCCTAACTTCCCTGAGCTCAAGTCGCTCCCAGTCCTCCAGCAACTGTTCTAGGGGGACTTTTGTTTATGGAGTGAAACGCTTGATGAGGATGTGGGGACTGCAGCGGAGGAAGACGCCGAAGGTGAAATTGTTGGTGAGGGATTCGTGGGAAGGTGCACAGAGGTAGGTGTCGAGCTTTGCGCCGAGGACGTAACCCTTGGCGAAAGTGTGGCTCCACTCGGCACCGATATGAGAGGTAAAGACACTGGAGAGGTCGCGACCCGTCTCCGTGGAAAAGGTGGAGAAGAAGGGCGAACCGTAGAAAGGACAGAAGTTATGCGCCCAGACGGTAGTGGCAAAGAGGCGCACCTGATTGAGGAAGTCGCCACTGAGAGTGAGTCCTCCGCCCAAGCCTTTGTCGAAGGGCCATAAATGCCCCACCTGCTGCCAACTGTAAAGAACGAGGGTTTCGGCAGTCAGGCCGTTGAAGAACTTCCCACCAGCATTCCATCGCAGACCAAGGCCGAGGGCGGCATTGTCGAGCGTCTGCACGCCCGTATCGGTGGAATCAATCTCTCCCCCACGATGCTGGAAGAGAATGTCGATGGGGATATAGAAAGCGAGGGGTTTCTCCGGAGCATTGAGGGCGATGCGCTGGGAGATACCTACGGTGAAGGCCTCCTGATGGGTATCAGCACGGAAGATGAAACTCTGCCAATTGATCCAGGCATCGAGGTGATAGCGGGGACGGTCGACGAGGATCTGGAAGCCCATCTCCGGGTCTTGCGTAAGATTGATCTCTGCGTTCATCAGAGGCTCAACAACGCCGTGATTGGCACCACCGTAGATATTGCCAAGGACGAAGGTGACGCTGCCCAGCTGTGCCTGTGCCCGCAAGAATGGCAGAATATGCGCACCACTCTGATACTGGTCGCCCTTCCATCGAGCAATGTCGTGATAGGCAAAGCAAGGGTATTTGTTGGCGCCATCATAGACGGCAGCATGGAAGCCAGCCTCAAGACGCACGTTGTCGAGAGGCTGGTAGGAGAGGCGAGGCTGCAGCCAGAAGCCCGGAAGGGTGTATCCCGTAGCCTGCTCACCGTCGAACTCATTGTTCTTGAAGAATGCAAGCGCGTCGGCATCAACGGCGAGAACGCCCGTATTATCGGAAGAAAGCTGGTGGTCTAAGCCCACCAGTTTCGTAGTCAGATCCTGAGCCTCGAGACTCAGGAAAGAAGCTGAGAATACAAGGAATACTACAAGACGTCTGTCAACTGTCACCTGTCAACTATCAACTGTCAACTAAAACTTAATTACCCCCTGAACAGGTTCTGAAGGCTCTACAGGGAGCACATCGTAATCGGCCGCTGTGTCGCCACCAGCCTGAGAGTTAATGCTGTCGAGGATCTCACGAGTACGCTTGTAGGTTGGCGTCTGCTCTACGGCAGAGATGACATCGTCGTTGTCAAGGTCTTCCGGGCGGAAAAGGTAGATGTTCGGACGTCGCTTGTAGCGCTTCGTAGCGCCCTCGCCGCCATAGTAGCGGTTACGGCGGTCCTGACGCTCGGCGGCCTTCTCCTGCTCGGCAGCGATGCGGTTGATGTCTTCCTGACTCTGCTTCTTCAGGTGGCTGTTCATGCCATCGATGCTCTCGATGCCGAAGCCGGTAGCAAGGATAGTGACCTTGACCTTCTTACCCAGTTCGATGTCGGTAGCGAGACCCCATTTGATCTCGAAGTCGTTGCCGAATTTCGCCATAAAGTCGTTCACATCGTTCATCTCCTCCATCATCAGCGACTGCTGGCCGTCCTTCGAGCCAGCAAACGAGATGCTGAGCAGGATCTTCTTCGAGTTGAAGATATCGTTGTCGTTGAGCAGCGGCGAGTTGAGGGCATCTTCGATAGCCTTCTTCACACGGCCTTCACCCTCACCGTAACCTGTAGACATAATGGCAACGCCACCGTCCTTCAGAACGGTCTTCACGTCGTTGAAGTCGAGGTTGATGAGTCCGTGTACGGTGATAATCTCTGCGATGCTCTTGGCAGCAACGGAAAGCGTGTCGTCGGCCTTGCCGAAGGCGTCGAGCACGGAAAGTTCGGGATAGATCTCACGCAAGCGTTCATTATTGATAACGAGCAGGGCATCGACGTGCTTCTGCATCTCCTCTACTCCGTCGAGGGCCTGGTCGATCTTACGGTCGCCCTCAAAGCGGAAGGGGATGGTGACGATACCGACGGTGAGGATGCCCAGCTCCTTGGAGACACGGGCAATGACGGGTGCTGCACCAGTACCGGTACCACCACCCATACCGGCAGTGATGAATGCCATACGGGTGCCGTCGGAGAGCATGGCGCGGATGTCCTCGATGCTCTCTTCGGCGGCCAGGCGGGCCTTCTCGGGCTTGTTACCTGCGCCGAGGCCTTC
>JAEEPF010000070.1 GCA_016284635.1 Prevotella sp. | reverse complement strand
CTTCGTGGATGGTCACGTCTGTTGTAATCAACAACATCAAGTTTTTCATGTTTGTTTCTGAATGTCCTCCTGCTGTACCGGATCCGCCTTCAATGTTGTAGGCAGTAATCATACCCGTATAGATGGTCGTATTGGTGTTGTAGATACGTTCCATGTTACGTGTCATAAACCACGCCACAATTAATGCAATGAGTGGCAGGATGATGAGGTACCAACGAATCTTGTATAAGAACCTGACGATATATCTGAATAAATCCATAATGCTACTGTTTATTTTGTTTTACTTTCTTTTTTTGCTGCTTTAGCTGCGGCTTTCTCAGCTTTCTTTTCTGCTTTTTCTAAAGCCTTCGTTTTCTTTTCATCCTCTTCTACAGCCTTCTTAATCCGTTTCTCAACAGCTTTGTTTTCCTTGGCGATTTCCTTGTCAGATTTAGTGACATGGGTATCCAATGTGATTTCTGTTGTAGAATTGGTGATAATTGGCGTATGGGTCAATATTTCCAAAGTAATAATATCTGTGGTAATAGATGTCTGCAAGGCTTGATAACTTGCGACCTCACTACTTTCGTACATCTTTGTACGGGCAAATGTTTCAATTTCCAAATTGCCATTTTCAAATTCTTCTCGGGTTAATGCACCTGCTCCTTGGTATGCGGCAGCACCTTCACCTACAGTTTTTAATGTGACGAGGTTATTTGTGATTTTCACAAACAGTGTCGCAATTTCTAATTTCAATTGGTCGTATGCAATATCTTTGGCAATTACTGCTTGATCCGCTTCTAATCTTGAACGTCTGATAGAAGGAACATAATCTAAAATGTCTTCCACTGAAATGGAAGCATTTACACCCACATTCCAATAACTTTGCTCAGTCCCTTGGAATTGATAAATCATGTAACTGGTCGTTGATGAATTGTTACCCCACATGTCCGCTTTACCATAGCTATAACTGGCATGACCGGTAATATGACCGAAAATACTTCTTTTTGTTTTTGCCACTTCGGCCTCTGCAATCTGTCTTGCTTTTTCTAAAGACATAATCTGTGGCGTTGACTTGGCGTTTTCAAGCAGAACTGCCAATGGAGGTAGATGAAACTCAGAAAAGTTTATCTCTTTGTCCTTACTGGAGTCAAAGAATCCGGCCGCGATACCACTTTCATCGAATTGGGCGAAAGCGGAGGAACCGATTCCCGTGGCCGCTACAATCATTAATAGACGTTTAATCTTATTCATTATGCTATGGTTTATGTTTGTCTTATACGTTATCTTTTTGGATAAATGCTGTCAAAGTGCGGAATATGATCTTCATATCCATCGTGAAACAATAGGTCTGTCCGTAGATGATGTCGAGTTGCTTGCGCTCTTCTGCTGACATCATACCACCTTTGCCACGTTCTTCGACTTGCCAGAGACCAGTGAGGCCGGCAGGCGCCATGAAACGGTCAATGCTGGAATCTACGGTGAGTTTCTCTGCCTCATAAAGAGGTAACGGACGATTGCCCACGATGGACATGTCGCCTTTCAATATGTTGAAGAGCTGTGGCAGCTCATCAATACTGTACTTGCGGATAAATTTGCCCACCTTGGTCACACGCGGGTCGTTCTCGATCTTGACAAAGGCGTTATTGTTCTCCTCTTCTTTTTCCTTGTTGAAGTCAGACTCGGATACCACGAAATCATCACCGACCAGCATGACCTCATCGTCGCTGATCATCATGTCTGACTCCATACCCATGTCCATCATCATCATCTCTGCTTCCTCGCCTAAAGGTGCCGTGATGACGCTCTGGTGATCCTTCTCTTCCTCATTGTCCTTCTCAGCATACTGGTTGCCAGCTTCCTTGGCGACCTCCTTCAGCCTCTGCTCTGCATCGGCATACATAGAACGGAATTTCAAGAAGTCGAAGACGGTATAGTTTGTACCGACGCGCTTAGACTTGAAGATGACTGGACCTTTGCTCTCCAGACGGATGGCAATGGCCGTAATGATGAATACCGGTGAAAGGATAATTATAGCCAACAGGGAGAAGAAGATGTCGAAGAGACGTTTCCAAAGAGGAATCTTGAAACGCAGGATACGATGCTTGGATGGGGCATCGTCGAACAACATCATCTCACGGTCGGAGATAAACGTGATTTTCTTGTTGAGGTCTGTAATGGAAGAATTGACATCAATCGTATCGTTGATGCCGCATTTCTGATACATCTTCCGGTCGTCCATCGTCAGCTCTTTGGTGAGCAGGATGATATAGACGTTCTTACATTTCTTCTTGATATAGGTGATAGCCGTGATATCTTCCGCCAAGACACTCTGCTCGTAGAACAAGATAAAGTGCTCGTTACGAACATGAGGGGCACAGGCAGAGGCGGCATCCTTATAGTTGGTCGCAAACTGAACCAACCGCCCGGGAATGTATCTCAGTCGTTCCTGGGTTTCTGGATTGTTGCCAAGATATACAATGCCTATCATATATATTATATAATATGTGTATACTTAGATGACGACTCAGGGAATAATCTTCTTGACCCTTATCTTCAGCTCCATCGGATTAAACGGTTTGACAATATAGTCCTCGGCGCCAATTTCCAACAGACGGATTCGTTCACTCGTAGAATCCTCGCTGGACAGCATAATGACGGGAATGTGCTTGAACAACTCGTTCTGCTTGATCCATTCCAAAAAATCGTCACCACGCATGCCTGGCATACGGATGTCGGAGATGATAAGGTCGGGCGTGTTACCAGCCTGAAGCCATTTCACTCCTTGCAATCCATCTGGCAACCACTGTACGTCGTAGTCGCTCATGAGGTAGATGGAGAGCACCTTTGCGATGGTCTCTTTGTCGTCAAGTATTAGTATTTTTTTCTTCATATATGAATATGGTTTTATTACGTAATAATGCTATTCCAAAGTGCAAAGGTAAACAAAATATTTTAATTGAACACAAAATTTGGTAAAAAAATTGCATTTTTGCTTAAAATAGTTGGAAAAATGGAAAAAAATGAGGAAATTTGCACATAAAGTATATCATTTATAGATAAATTGTTCCAAATTATGGCAAACAGACTTTTGTTAGGATTTGATGTCGGTAGCTCATCAGTGAAGGCATCGCTTGTTAATGCCGATAACGGCAAGTGTGTAGCAACAGCGTTCTTCCCCGAGAAGGAAGCACCCATTACGGCAGTCAAGGCCGGATGGGCTGAGCAGGATCCCCAGATGTGGTGGAATAATGCGAAGCTGAGTCTCAAAAAAATCATGGCTGACTCCGGAGCCAAGGCCGAGGAAATCAAGGCCATCGGTATCTCGTACCAGATGCACGGACTTGTGTGTGTGGACAAGGATCTGAAGGCTTTGCGTCCGGCGATCATCTGGTGTGACTCCCGTGCAGTTCCCTATGGTGAGAAGGCTTTTAAGGAACTTGGTGCTGAACAGTGCCTGAGTCATCTGCTGAACTCTCCGGGAAACTTTACTGCTGCCAAACTGGCTTGGGTGAAGGAGAATGAACCAGAGCTTTACAGCAAGATCTATAAGATCATGTTGCCTGGTGACTATATCGCCATGCGACTGAGTGGGGTGGCTAATACCACTGTCAGTGGTCTGAGTGAGGGTATGTTCTGGGATTTCAAGAACAACCAGGTGGCTGACTTCTTGATGAAGTATTATGGCTTTGACGCTTCGTTGGTTGCCGATATCGTTCCGACGTTTGCCGAGCAGAGCGTGGTCAGCGCTGAGGCCGCTGAGGAACTGGGCCTGAAAGCTGGTACACCGATTACCTATCGTGGTGGTGACCAGCCCAATAACGCCTTGTCGCTCAACGTGTTGAATCCTGGTGAGATTGCTGCTACTGCCGGTACTTCTGGCGTGGTGTATGGCGTGTTAGGTGAGGTGAACTACGACAAGCAGAGCCGTGTGAATACCTTTGCCCATGTGAACCATACTGCCGACCAGACCCGTTTGGGTGTGCTGCTTTGTATCAATGGTACAGGTATCCTGAATGCCTGGACGCATCGTAACATTACCCCGGAGATCGGTTATGCCGAGATGAATGATCTGGCTGCCAGTGTACCCATCGGCAGTGAGGGCGTGACCATCATCCCGTTTGGTAATGGTGCTGAGCGCGTATTGGAGAATAAGGAGATCGGTTGCTCTATCAATGGGCTGAATTTCAACAAGCACAACAAGGCTCATCTGGTGCGTGCTGCTCAGGAGGGTATCGTCTTCTCCTTCTGCTATGGTATGGAGATAATGCAGCAGATGGGTATGGACATCAAGAAGATCCACGCTGGTAAGGCCAATATGTTCCTAAGTCCGTTGTTCCGTGACACACTGGCTGGTGTGAGCGGTGCTACCATCGAACTGTATGATACGGATGGCTCGGTAGGTGCTGCTAAGGGCGCTGGTATTGGTGCTGGTATCTATGCCAATGCCGATGAGGCCTTTGCTACGCTGGATAAGTTGCAGGTGATTGAGCCGAAGGAGGCTGACCGTGCTGCCTATGCTGCTGCATACGCCCACTGGAAAGAGTCTTTGAAGAAGAATATGTAAATAAAGAAGCCCGCCAATCGGCGGGCTTCTTCATTATACTAGGCTTGCTTGATACCATTCAAACAACTTCTTTACACCATCCTCAATCTCAACCTTGTGGATCCAGCCGAGTGAGTGGAGTTTCGACACATCGATGAGTTTGCGCATGGTGCCGTCAGGTTTGGATGCATCAAACTCAACCGATCCCTCAAAGCCAACAGCCTTTACAACCAGTTCGGAGAGTTCGCGAATGGTCAGTTCCTTGCCCGTTCCCACATTGATATGACAGTTGCGAATCTCGCCTAATGACGGGATGGCTCCGCCACGACCTGCTGAGTGGTTGCGGTCTACGGCTCCATCGGTAGAGGCACCATAGTGCACGGATGAATATTTCTCAATGCCAATGACATCCTTAAAATCGACGTTCAACAGGACATGCACAGAGGCATCGGCCATATCTTCGCTCCACAAGAACTCGCGGAGTGGGGTACCTGTACCCCAGAGCACTACCTTATTATTATATATACCATACTTACCGAGCACTTTCAGAATGTCCTCCTTGGATGCCGACCCATTCACACCTTCTACGGGGCGCTTATTCAAGTCGATGGCAATTTTGTCCCATTCCTCATCGTGGATGAGTTTGGCGAGATAGATCTTACGCATCATGGCCGGCATCACGTGGGAGTTCTCCAAGTGGAAGTTGTCATTCGGACCATAGAGGTTCGTGGGCATCACGGCGATATAGTTCGTACCATACTGCAGATTGTATGACTCACACATCTTCAGACCAGCAATCTTGGCGATGGCATATTCTTCGTTGGTATACTCCAGCGGGGAGGTGAGCAGACAATCTTCCTTCATCGGCTGGGGCGCATTCTTCGGGTAGATGCATGTACTGCCCAGGAAAAGCAGTTTCTTCACTCCATGCGCATAGGCCTCGCTGATGACATTACACTGTATCTTCATGTTCATCATGATGAAGTCTGCGCGGTAGAGTGAGTTGGCCATGATACCACCCACGAAGGCTGCTGCCAGGACAACACCTTCCGGACGCTCCTCATCGAAGAACTTCCTGACTGCCACCTGATCCGTGAGATCCAGTTCCTTGTGACTGCGGCCTACCAGATTGGTATAACCCCTTTGCAGGAGGTTGTTCCAAATAGCGGAACCCACTAGGCCGTGGTGTCCCGCTACATATATTTTGCTATTCTTGTCTAATGTCATTACTTAACAATTCCTTTTTCCAAATACTCGGCCAGGTTGGTTCTTACCTTAGTAGCTGCATCCTCTGCTGCGACCTTGGCCATATCTGAATCAACCATAATGTTTACTAATTCCTCAAAACTGGTCTTGGCAGGATTCCAGCCAAGTTTGGCTTTGGCCTTAGTGGGGTCACCCCAAAGATTCACCACATCCGTAGGACGGTAGAAATCCGGTGATACTTCTATCAGCACATTGCCTGTGGCCTTGTCGATACCCTTCTCGTTTTCGCCTTCTCCTTGGAATTCCAGTTCGATGCCTACACGCTTGAAGGCATGATAACAGAATTCGCGGACAGAGTGCTGAACGCCTGTGGCGATGACGAAATCTTCCGGTTTGTCCTGCTGAAGGATCAGCCACATACATTCTACATAATCCTTAGCATAGCCCCAGTCGCGCAGTGAACTGAGGTTTCCCAACAGGAGTTTATCCTGCTTGCCCTGCTTGATTCTGGCTGCTGCAAGGGTAATCTTACGTGTGACGAAGGTCTCACCCCGACGCTCAGATTCGTGATTGAACAGAATGCCAGAGCAGCAGTACATATTGTAAGCCTCACGATATTCTTTGACAATCCAAAAGCCATACTGTTTGGCGACAGCGTATGGGGAATAGGGGTGGAATGGAGTGTTCTCGTTCTGTGGAACCTCCTCAACCTTTCCATACAACTCAGATGTCGATGCCTGGTAGATACGACATGTCTCTGTCATGCCAAGCTGGCGAACAGCTTCGAGGATGCGCAGTACACCTACTGCATCCACATCTGCCGTGAACTCCGGAGAGTCGAAGCTCACCTGCACATGACTTTGGGCTGCGAGGTTGTAAATCTCGTCGGGACGCACCTTGCCTATTACGCCAAGAATACTCATGGAGTCGCCAAGGTCGGCATAATGTAGATGGAAATGAGGTGTACCTTCCAAATGGGCAATACGCTCACGGAAATCAACAGAACTACGTCTGATCGTTCCATGAACCTCATAACCTTTGTCGATTAAGAATTCTGCCAGGTAAGAGCCGTCTTGGCCGGTGATACCTGTAATGAGAGCAACTTTTTTATTCATAATTTATTCGTTTCCTGAGAATTGTTTGATGCGTTGTTCCTCCGAGAGCTTGCAGATGAGGAGCGTGTCGTCCTTTTCGGCAACGATATAGCCGTCTAGTCCCTGAATGACCACTTTCTTCTCCTGGGTGGTGTGGACGATGCAGTTATGACTCTCGAAGATGTTGATGTCCTGACCGATGCTGACATTGCCGTAGAGGTCTTTCTTGCTCTGTTCGTGCAGAGAACCCCACGTGCCGAGATCACTCCATCCGAAGTCTGCCGGACAGACGAAGATCTCCTCGGCCTTCTCCATGATGGCGTAGTCGACCGAGATATTCTCACATTCGGGGAACTTGCGGTCAATCTCCTCCTGCTCCTTGGGTGTGCCATAGACGGGCAGCAGGGATTCAAATATTTTGGCCATCGCAGGCTGATAGACGCGGAAAGCATTGACGATGGTGTTCACATTCCAGATGAAGATGCCGGCATTCCAGAAGAAATAGTTCTTCTTGATATATTCCTGGGCGGTCTTCAGATCGGGTTTCTCACGGAAGGAGTCCACCCGGAAAATCTCCTTGTTGCGGAGGGAACTATTGCTCAGGTCTGCCTGGATGTAACCGTAACCAGTTTCCGGACGATTGGGCTTCATACCTAAGGTGACAATGGCATCAGTCTCACTGGTAAACAACATGCACTCTTTCACAACACGCTGGAACTCAGCCTTGTCTGTGACGATGTGGTCGCTGGGGGTCACCACGATGTTGGCCTTGGGGTCAGTTGACTTGATGCGCCAACTGACATAGGCAATACACGGAGCCGTGTTCCTGCGACAAGGTTCACAGAGAATGTTGCTTTCCGGCATGTCGGGCAGCTGTTCTTTGACGATGGCTGCGTATTTCTGATTGGTGACGACCCAGGTGTTCTCCGGGCGCACCAGATTGCCAAACCTCTCTACTGTCAATTGTAATAAGGTTTTCCCAACACCGAGGACATCAATAAACTGCTTCGGCTTCTCCGTTGTGCTCATGGGCCAGAAGCGACTCCCGACGCCGCCAGCCATAATAACCAGATGATTGTTTGTTCTTGCCATAATCTTCTAAGCTGATAATAATCGGCAAAGATAAGTATTTTCTCCGAAATAAACGAAGAAAAACGGGAAAAAAGTTATTTTTATGCAAGTTTCTTTATCTATTTCTTCTTCAGCACCCATTTCTTGGCCACAAAATAGAGTATGGCGAGCGCCAAGAGACCCAAGATGAATATCTTGATATATTCCGCATATTCACTGATCTTGTCGTTCAGTTGGTCTTCGGGTACGATGGCATGCAGGTACCATCCCAAGGCTGCCAAAACACTATGCCAGCCTCCGGCACCGATGGTGGTGAATAAAAGGAATTTCCCGTAGTTCATCCGTGCAAGTCCTGCGGGAATGGAGATCAGGTGACGGATAACGGGTACAAATCGTCCTGTCAGTGTGGCCGCTACACCGTGATCGTCAAAATATTTCTCACTCTTCTCAACCTTCTCCTGATTCAGAAGACACATCTTCCCCCATTTGCTGTTGGCGAACTTATAGACAACAGGTCTGCCGACATAAAGGGCTACAAAATAGTTGATACTGGCACCGACGTCAGCTCCCAGTGTTGCATAAAGAATGATGAGAAAAACGTTCAGTGAACCGCTGGCCGCATGATAGGCTGCCGGAGTGACGACAAACTCAGATGGTACGGGTATGACAGTGCTCTCAAGCAACATCAGGATGAACACAGTGGGATACCAGCCCAGACTGTTCAGAATATTGGTGATAAAATTCATATTTCTATGCTATGTTCGTTTGATTGATGATATATTGATAGTATTCTTTGGGATCCATTCCGCTGGGGAACAGACCACCGAGTACGGTCTTCGCCTCCTTGGGATTCTTCTCTGAGGCCAGTTTCAGATAATGCATGAACTCCTTTCCCTTGCCAAGGTCCCGGCAACAGAGCGCCATATAGGAAAAACCTTCGTTCCAGTTGTCTCCCATATCCTTGAACAGGCGTTTGAGGAAAATGTAAGAGGTCTGAGTGTACTGATTGTCATAGAGTGAGACGATGATCCGGAGCATCGTCCTAGGTGCATCTTCAGACATTTTGAGCGCCCCTTTGAAGGCTTCTGCCGCTTCTTCGGGACGTTTGTTGGCTAACAGAATGTGTCCTTTGATGATCTCCATGCTGGCATGATTGCAATCCAAAGACTCCGTCTCGCAAAGATAATAGAGGGCCGTCTCTGTCTCTCCCAGTTCACTGTGCCCAAAGGCCAGTTCCTGGTAGATTTCCGGGAGATACTGTGAGTCGGGTAGGGCCGCCTCCAAAGCTTTGTTAAGAATTTTGACGGCTTCTTGGTACCTTCCGAGATTGATGAGGCAGGTACCCTGATACAGGTATCCGAACTCGTCTTCATCCACTTGCTCGGAGTATCTCCGGAAGTAGTCGAGGGCTTCCTCGTAGTTCAAGAGATTGTAGAGACAATTGGCCTTCGACAAGAGACTCTCCGGGTCTTTCGGATCGATGGCAATCGCATACTCGCTGCTGGTGATGGCCGCACTATAGTCCTCTCTCATGAACTGTGCACTAGCCAGCGCGTTCCAGTAACGGATAGAGTAGGGGTCGTGGTCTATCAGTTCGTTGAAGATGCGTTCACTGTCCTTATATTTCCCAAGTCCGAACAGCGTGTGCGCCATCAGTTCCTTAAAGCTGTCGGAGTCGTCTCCCTGCGAACGGGCCATCCACTGGAAAGCCTTGTCGTGCTGTTCGTAGTCGGAGAAGATGTTGGCCACATCATAGACATAGTCCATCAGTTCGTCTGTCATGATATCCTTCATCTGTTCGATGAAGTATTGGTCGGCCTCTTCCGTCTTACCTTGACAGACTAGGATCTCGCCCTTCAGATAGACAGCTTCCATCGTATCGACGGCCTCAATCCTCTCTGCATATTCCCTGGCAGTCTCGAAGTCATTGTTCACAAGAGCCTCCCTCGCTTTGAAAAGCAAAGGACCTACGGCTTCGGGATTGTATTCCAATGCCAGGTCGACGGCAACCTTTGCCTTCTCGGGAAAACCGTTGTACTGGTAATAGTCGGCAATATCGGCCAAGTCGTCAGCATCGATATAGATAGGATGCTCCGACTCGACCGACTCCTCGTATTGGTTCAGGATCGTGCGGAATTCTTCGCTGTCGAAATATGCGAGATCGTCTGACTGCATCAATACTGTTTAGTTCTTCTTCCAAGTATCCTTAAGCCCGACGGTCTTGTTGAAGACGGGATGCTCTGCCGTAGAGTCCAGATCGGGCGTGAAGTAACCGATACGCTGGAACTGCAGGTGACTCAGTGGAGCCATCGCGGCGGCAAAGGGCTCGATATAACATTCTGTCAGGACTTTCAGGTTGTCGGGATTCATCATCTGTTCCCGGGCCTGAGCATAGGTGAGACCTTCATCCTGCAGACGGGCCAGTTCGTCACGGGGATTCTCCACCTTCCACAGACGGTCATAGAGACGTACCTCTGCCTTCTTGGCGTTATGGCAGCTTACCCAGTGCAGGGTCTTTCCCTTGATCTTACGGTCTGCACCAGGCTGCCCGCTTCGGGTCTCAGGATCGTATGTGCAGTAGATGGTTGTGACACGACCCTCGGCATCCTTGTCGCAGGGGTGCTCCTCGTCGCACTTGATGATATAGGCATTCTTCAGGCGCACCTCCTTGCCGGGAGCCAGACGCATAAATTTCTTCTCGGCCTCCTCCTGGAAATCGTCGCGCTCAATCCAGATTTCACGTCCGAACTCCACCTCATGGGTACCGTCGGCCTCGTTCTCAGGATTGTTGATGGCCGTGAGGGTCTCGGTCTGTCCTTCGGGATAGTTGGTGATGACCACCTTCACGGGATCGAGGACGGCTGACACGCGGATGGCCCGACTGTTCAGATCGTCACGCACTACACTCTCCAGCAGTGCCATATCGTTCAGGGCGTCAATCTTCGTGTAGCCGATCTTGTCGATAAACTTCACGATACTTTCGGGAGAATAGCCTCTGCGACGGAAACCGCAGATGGTCGGCATACGTGGATCATCCCAGCCGCTGACGATACCGTCTTCCACCAAAGCCTTGAGGTTGCGCTTCGACAGGAGGATGTAGTTCAGATTCAGCTTATTGAACTCCGTCTGACGGGGACCCTGATAAGTGGAGAGTGAAGCAGACAACTGTGCGAGTCTGCTGCCGCTCTCTGTCTGAGCTCCGCAGTCTGCTGCCCATTCGCGCATCCACTCCACGAAGAGATCATACAGGGGACGATGCTCCACAAACTCCAGTGTACACCAAGAGTGGGTGACACCTTCCAGATAGTCACTCTGTCCGTGGGTGAAGTCATACATCGGATAGGCATTCCATTTATTGCCTGTACGGAGGTGGGGGATGTTCAGCACACGATAGATCAGCGGATCGCGGAACAGCATGTTCGGATGGGCCATATCGATCTTTGCACGAAGCACCAGCGTACCCGGCTCACACTTTCCGCTGTTCATAAATTCAAACAGCTTCAAGTTCTCCTCTACGGGACGATCTCTGAAGGGACTGTTTGTACCTGGACTGGTGGTGGTGCCCTTCTGCTGGGCAATCACCTCTGCACTCTGTTCGTCCACATAGGCACGTCCTTTCTTGATGAGCCACACGGCAAAGTCCCAAAGCTCCTGGAAATAGTCGCTGGCGTAGTAGACATTAGCCCACTGGAACCCGAGCCACTTGATGTCGTGCTCGATGCTCTCGATATATTCCGTATCCTCCTTCTGGGGGTTGGTGTCGTCAAAGCGCAGGTTGCACTCGCCACCGTATTTCTTGGCCAGTCCGAAGTCGATGGCGATGGCTTTCGCGTGGCCGATATGCAGGTAACCGTTAGGCTCTGGCGGGAAACGGGTCTGAATTCTACTGGCGTTCTTACCTGCTGCCAGATCGTCAATCACCATCTGCTCGATGAAACTCACCGACTTCCTCTCCTCACTTTCGTTTTTGATTTTCTCTTCCATATCTTATTTTTTTACCTTTTTACTTTTTTACCTTTTTACCTTTACTTGATGCCTCTTTCATTCAAGGCCTTGGAGTATTTTGCCGCATTCCTTAGATGTTCCGAATAGCTGCTAGCAAAGTTATGGGTGCCCGAGAAGTCTTCCTTGGCACACATATAGAGATAGTTGTGGCTTGGTGCGTTCAGCACAGCATCGATACCAGCCACAGACGCCACCTTGATGGGGCCTGGAGGCAGCCCGGTATTCTTATAAGTGTTATACGGACTGTCGGTATTCAGCATATTATGGTAGATGCGTTTTAGCGCAAAGTCTTTCAGCGCGAACTTCACCGTGGGGTCTGCTTGCAGGGGCATGCCTTTCTTCAGACGGTTCAGGTACATCCTGGCAATCATCGGCTTCTCGGGATTGTTGGAGGTCTCTTCGTCGATGATGCTCGCCAACGTGCATACCTCATTGGGATTGAGACCGAGGGCGGTAGCCTTCGCCAGACGGCTCTTGTCCCAGAACTTGTCGTGCTCTTTCTTCATACGGTTCAGGAGGTTCTCGATGCTGGTATTCCAGTACACCTCGTAGGTGTTAGGCACAAACAGACAGACGATGGTAGTCGTGTCGTAACCCATCTTGGCACATAAGGTGGGGTCCTTGAATAATATTGAGAGTGCCAGACTGTCCATCATCAGCTTTCTGGAGAGTGCGCCTGCCAGCTTGTCGGTAGTCCTGCTCTCGGGAATGGTCAGTCGTACCGGTTCCTGATGACCGTTCTTCAGTTTCCGCAACACGGCGATGACGCCTTCGTCGGGCAGGATGGCATATTTGCCGGTCCTGATGTTCTTGCTGTAACCGGAATGTCTTGACAGCAACTTGAAACTGAGCAGCGCCTGCTCCTTGGCGATTGGCTTGAGTTTCGCTGCTACGGAGTCCAGGTTGTCGTTGTCGTCGATATAGACATATTCGCACTTATCCGACTTGGACAGACTGCCCGTCAGATAGAAAAACATCAAGCCTGCCAGTGCCAGCACGCAGATGATGATGGGTATGATATAATGCTTCTTCTTGATGGCTTTCATCACCCTGATGATTAAAATTGCTGCAAATTTACGAAAAATCTGTGATAATATGTGTAATATGTGGTTATTTTTTGTATCTTTGCAGTAAAATAGTGACGTATGAAGCTAAGATTCACCATTCAATACGGTACACAATGGGGTGAAAACCTCTATGTGGCCATCACTTATACGAGTAGGGATGCCACCGAGAAAGTGCGCCGTCTGCCTATGACGACAGACGACGGATGGCACTGGGTGTTGGAGACTTCTGCCGTGGAGTCCCGACAGCATCCCGTGGAGACCATCACCTATTATTATTATGTCGCCGATGCCGACGGTGTCGAGTTGAGACGGGAATGGACGGGTGTGCCACGAACCTATTACTTTGACGCGACGAAGAACTTCATCATGCCAGACCTCTGGCGTGAGGTTCCCCTGCAATATCACCTTTTCAGCAAAGCCTATCAGGTGACGTCTGGGCTGCCTACCGACGAGACACTTCATGTCCAGCGGGTGCCGCTTTATCGTAAGACCGTCATCTTCCGTGTGTCTGCCCCGCAGTTGAAGGGTGGTCAGTCTGTGGCCATCCTCGGCAGTCATCCGGCCTTGGGCAGCTGGAGTCCTGCCCGTTATCTCCGGATGGAACCCTTGGGACTCTGCGAGTGGCAACTCTCTGTGAATGTCGATGCCATCCTGTTGCCGTTGGAGTTCAAGTATGTGATTGTCGATGATGCCACCCATGCGCTCCTGGCCTGGGAGGAAGGTGATAACCGCTCCATCGAGGGTGTGCTCCCTCCCGAGCAGACGGCCGTTCCTGATGGGACGGTGTTGGTGGTCAATGGTGAGAGCCTGCGGGTGAAGGAGGATACGTGGCGCGCTGCTGGTGTCTGTGTGCCGGTGTTCTCGCTCCGTAGCAACCATTCCTGTGGGGTGGGTGACTTCGGCGATCTCCGTCTGCTCGTAGACTGGGCTGTGGCCACAGGGATGAAGGTCATCCAACTGCTGCCCGTCAATGATACTACCGCCTCCTGCTCCTGGAGCGACTCCTATCCCTATAACATCGTGTCTGCCTTTGCCCTGCATCCCCAGTATCTCGACCTCGAAGCCATCGGGCCGCTGCATGACAAGAAACGGATGACGGCCTTCCTGCGGCAGCAGAGTGAACTCAATGCGTTGAACTATACCGACTATGAGGCAGTGCAGCGCGTGAAGTTCGACTATATCCGAGAGGTCTTCGAGGAGCGTGGTCAGCAGACCTTGGACTCTCGGGAGTTCAAGCAATGGTTTGAGGATAACCATGACTGGCTTGAACCCTATGCCGCTTGGGTGATCCAACGGCAACCGGATCAGACTAAGAAACCCGTTATCGGACTGGTCTATTTCACCCAATACCACCTCCATCTCCAGTTAAAGGCTGCTGCCGACTATGCCCGTCAGCAAGGTGTGGTCTTGAAGGGTGATGTGCCCATCGGTGTCAATCGTGACAGCGTCGAGACGGCCATCCATCCAAATCTCTTCTGCCTCGACAGTTCTACAGGCGCACCGCCTGATAACTTCTCGCAGAACGGACAGAATTGGGGCTTCCCGACGTATAATTGGGAGTCAGGAGTCAGGAGACAGGAGACAGTAGGTTTGACTGGGTGGTTCCAGAAACGCATCAAGTGGATGGAGCAATACTTCGACGCCATTCGCATCGACCACGTATTGGGCTTCTTCCGTATATGGGAGATTCCCGGCGATGCCCTCTTCGGACTCCTCGGCCATTTCTCTCCTGCACTGCCTATGACACAGGGGGAAATCGAATACTTCGGACTGTCGTTCCGTAAGGACCTCTTTACCCGACCGTTCATCAACGACCGCGTGCTCCAGCGCCTTTTCGGACTTCACGTCGGCTATGTGAAAGAACATTTCCTCATCCCCCGCAGCTACGGACTCTATGACCTGAAGGCAGAATACGACACCCAACGGAAGGTGTGTCAGGCTTTCGAGGGCAAAGGTGACGAGAACAGCCTGTGGATTCGTGACGGGCTCTATCGTCTGATCAGCAATGTGCTCTTCCTCGAGGATCCCCGTCAGCCGGAGATGTACCACCCGCGTATCGGTGCCTGGCAGGAACCGGTCTACGAGGCACTCACCGCCGAGGAGAAGGATGCCTTCATGCGGTTGTACAACAACTATTATTATCAGCGTCATAATATGTTCTGGGGTGCTACGGCCATGCGACGTCTCACGGAGGTGTTCGGTCATACCCACATGCTCTGCTGCGCCGAAGACCTCGGTATGCTGCCCGAGTGTGTGCAGCCGGTCCTTGACGCCCTCCGCATCTTGACCCTCGAGATCCAGTCGATGCCCAAGGAGAGCGGGTTCGAGTTCACCCATCTCGATGGTAATGCCTATCGCAGCGTGGCCACGATCTCCACCCACGATATGCCGCCCTTGCGCCTCTGGTGGGAGGAGAGTCCGGAACGTACCCAGCGCTACTATGTCTCGATGCTTCAGAAACAGGGTCGTGCCCCGGAACACCTGCCTGCCCATCTGGCCGAGGAGATCATCGCCCGTCATCTCTACAGCCCGTCGATGCTCTGCATCCTTTCGCTGCAGGACTGGCTGGCGATGGACACCGAACTGCGTGGCAAACATCCCCGCGACGAACGCATCAACGTGCCCAGCGATCCCTACAACCACTGGAAGTACCGTATGCATCTGCCCCTGGAGGATCTCATCGCCGCCTCTAAATATAATAATAAGGTACGCACGATGATTCAGCGAAGCAAGAGGTAGTTTACAGTTTACGGTTTACAGTTTATAGATGATTACCTATAGCGCATACATATTTGATCTCGATGGGACGCTGCTGGATACCTTGGGTGATCTGGCAGCTTCTGTGAATTATGCCCTTCGGACGCACGGGATGTCTGAACACACGATTGACGATGTGCGCCGTTTTGTGGGCAATGGGGTGCGGAAACTGATGGAACGGGCGATTCCCGATGGCGCCTCGAATCCAGACTTTGAGGCCACCTTCGCCACCTTCCGCCAGCATTATATGGCTCATTCGCTCGATACGACCAAGCCCTATGACGGTATTCCCGAGGCACTTACTGCCCTGAAGGCAAAGGGCTGTCATCTCGCCGTCGTCAGCAATAAGATGATGGCTGCCACCCAGGAACTCTGCTGTCATTTCTTCCCAGACACCATCGAGGTGGCCATCGGTGAGAACGAAGCCGAAGGCATCCGCAAGAAACCCGCACCGGACACCGTCTTCGCCGCACTCCGTCAGCTTGGAGTAGGGCAGGAGGGAGCCGTCTACGTCGGTGACAGCGACGTGGATATTGAGACCGCCCGCAACAGCGGCCTGCCTTGTATCAGTGTCCTTTGGGGATTCCGCGACCGTGATTTCCTTTTACAGCATGGAGCGAAGACGTTCATCTCCGCTCCATCCGAGTTGTTATTGTAGGCACGGATTAACACGGCCTTAATAAATTAAGGACACGGCTTTTGAGGCGGATAATGAGGTGGTTCAGACCACCCCCTGGCCCCTCCTAACTCAGGAGGGGAAAGCTGCGCCGAGAAAGCCGTGTCTTTGATAAAAGCCGTGTCGCTCGGCTTTGCCGCTTGCTACCATCGGGACGCAAGAATCCGTGCCTAATTTATAACTGCTGCAATCTTGCGATGTATTTGCCTAAGATGTCGAACTCGAGGTTGACGACGGTGCCGACCTTGATATCGCAGAAGTTCGTATGCTCGAAGGTATAGGGGATGATGGCCACCTGGAAAGTATTACTCGTGGGATTGCAGACCGTCAGTGAGACGCCATTTACCGTCACCGAACCCTTATCCACCGTAAAATACCCTTTCTTCGCCATCTCTCGGTTCTCCGGATATTCGAAGGTGAAATAGGTTGAGCCGCCGGCATCAGCCATCGCGATGCACTTCGCCGTCTCGTCCACGTGTCCCTGCACGATATGACCGTCTAGCCGCCCGTTCATCAGCATCGAGCGCTCCACGTTCACCTTGTCGCCCACCTTCAGCAGACCGAGGTTCGTACGGTCGAGTGTCTCCTTCATCGCGGTGACGACGTAGGTCGGGGATTGCAAATCCCCTCCAACGGCCCCTGCGGGGAGAATCTTAACCACCGTCAGGCAGACGCCGTTATGGGCGACACTCTGATCGATGCTTAACTCACCGACAAACGAACAAGTCAGCGTGAAGTCGATATTCTCGCGGTCTTTCTTTATCGCCACAACGGTGGCAAACTCTTCAATAATACCAGAAAACATATAAACGCCCCCTAAGTTAGGGGGATGGGGGTCTGAACAAGCGTACATCAGACCTTTTAAATTAATACTCGGGATTCTGCGCTTGTTCAGACCCCTGTGGCCCCCTAACTTAGGGGGCATTAAAAACCGGGTACGTGCCGATGATTTGGTGAAAACTCCTGTTTCACACGATAAGGGTGCTCCCTGCTGTTGTAATCCACCGGCATTACTGCTCTCCCGAAGGATAACTGTGGCCCGCCATTGGCAAGGGAAA
>JAEEPF010000069.1 GCA_016284635.1 Prevotella sp. | reverse complement strand
CACCGTCGACACTGAACGTGATTGTGCCGCTGCGCCCCAAATGTGGTAACATGCTGATGGCCAACATCACCGACTTTGCTCCGATGGTCAATATTATGCCCTTCGGCATGTGTCAGTCGATGGCTAACCCGACGGTCGCCTCAGCTACAGCTGCCGCTATGGGTGTGCTGACTCCGATGCCTTGTATCCCTGTGATCGCGGCACCGTGGAGTCCCGGTGGACAAGTGAAGGTCATGAATATGCCTGCACTCATCAACAACGCCAAATGTATGTGTAACTGGGGTGGAAATATCTCTGTTGTCAATCCCAGTGGAAGCATGACAACTCAGGGAAAGTAAAGAATCGTGGAATGTGGAATGAGGAATGTGGAATGAGGAATGTGGAATGTGGAATGAGGAATAGAATAATCCTTCTGCTTTTCTCCTTCCTCCTTCCTCTTTCCTCCTTCCTCGGAATAAGTGCCCAGGAGATGCATATCGTTGAGTTCAAGAAACTCAAGAAAGGGCCGCTGAATATGAACCACGTGGTGACTAGCAAGCAGGAGGCGATCCTGGACCTGAAGACCAGTGAGAAGGGATTCTCGTTCAAGGCAGACGGCAAACAGGATATCGCGGCAGAAGAAGGGGAGGGGATACTGACGCTCAAGACGCCCGACAAGACCGCTTTCATCGTGGTGGAACACGCCGACTATGGTCAACTGACGTGGAAAGTGCCGGTAAAGAAAGGACTGCGCAGGAAGAAGCATTATACAGCGACCTTGCAGACTTTCAGTCCCGACAAGGAATATAAGCTGCAAGAGCAGTGGGTGATCTTTGAAATACAGCCTCAGGATGCCATCCTGACCATTGACAGCACCATGACGACGATTCATGGGGGAAGACAACAGTTCTACCTGCCCATCGGCAAACATGCCTGGCTGGCAGAGGCTCCTTTCCACCAAGAGGAGAAGGATACTGTCGAACTGACGGACGAGAAGCGGGAGATTGTGAAGATAGCCTTACAGCCGTTCTACTCATATCTGACCGTCAAGACAGAGTTGGAAGGCTGCGATATCTTGGTCGATGGGCAGTGGATTGGAAATACGCAAGGTACGACCGGGCATCTTCGGGAGGGCAGTCACCGTCTTATCGTCATGAAAGACAGCCTGCAATATTACAATGCAGACTTCGACATCGGCTGGAAGGAGAAGAAGACGATAGAGCTGAAAGCAGGGGACCTGAAGAAGACAGGAGTCAGGAGACAGGAGTCAGGAGTCAGGAGACAGGGGAATACGCCTGCGGCAGACTCATCCCTCCTCGGTGATCTACAGACTCCTGACTCCTGTCTCCAGTCTCCCAACGTTGCGATTAAGGCTCCGGTGACCATCAAGGCCCAAGATGACTTTACAAGCATCTGGGTCAACCGGGAATTGAAAGGCTATGGCAGTTGGGAAGGAGAGTTGGAACCGGGATTTTACCTGGTCAGCACAGAGAAAGACGGTCTGGAGTCGAAGGCAAAGCCCCTTTGGATCTACGACGCGACACCAGTGAAATTAGACCTCCTACCCCCGATGAATAACTACGGGATGCTCAATGTGCAGTGCAACGAGATAGGTGCAAACATCTATATCAATGACAAACTTGCCGGCACAACACCTTGTGTGATCAAGGACCTGCCCGCAGACAGTTATTGTGAGGTGAGGCTGGAGAAAGCCGGTTTCTCTAAGGCTGTGAAGACGGTGAAAGTGGCCGGGAACGACCTGACGCACGTGAAAATGAAAATTAAAAAGGTAAAAAAGTAAAAAGATAAAAAATGAGTACTGACATCAGACAGAATCAGGTAAGTGCCGCCCGTGTGATGGTGGTCGGCTGTGGCGCCTTGGGCAACGAGGTGCTCAAGAACCTGGTGCTGATGGGTGTCACTCATATCGTGGTCGTCGACTTCGACATCGTGGAGATGGGTAACCTCACCCGTTCCGTGCTCTTCACAAAGAGCGATGCCGAACGAAAACGGCAGAAAGTTGAAGTGGTGGCAGAGCGACTACAGCAGATGAACGCTGCCGTAGAGGTGACAGCCATTTGTGGCGATATCGCCTACGACGTTGGCTTGGGACTCGTCCGTCAGATGGACGTTGTCATCGGATGCGTGGACAGCCGCTGGGCACGGTTCTGCATCAACCGTCTCTGTATGCGGGCCGGCATCCCCTGGGTGGACGGTGGCATCGACGGACTGGAAGGGACGGCGCGCGTGTTTGCACCGGGAAAGAACTGCTATGCCTGTAACCTCGGTCCAGAGGGACTGAAGGATCTGGCGAGACGGATGCCATGCTCGGGCATCATCCGGAGGCAGGAACAGGCTGGTTCGGCCCCCACGACCTCCATCATCGCCTCCATTATCGGAGCCATCGAGGTGCAGGAGGCGCTGAAGATAATAATAACAGGAGTCAGGAGTCAGGAGTCAGGAGTCAGGAGAAAACAGAAGTCAGGAGTCAGGAGACAGGGAGACGGGGAAATGACGTCTCTGTGTGGAAAGATGCTGTATTACGACGGGGAGCATATGACGGTGAGGATTGCGGACTATAAGGCCTACGATGACGAGTGTCCCGAACATGAGTTGTGGGCACCTGTCCGTCAGACGGCGGTCAGTGATGCCACACCCGTCGGCGAAGCCCTTCAGTGCTGGACCCGGGAATTAAAGAGATCGGGATTCTTGAGAAGTGGACAATTGCGGATCACACTCTGTCTGGCGAATGACTGTTTCGTAGACTACGTGTCGAGGCGCGATAATGACGAGCGCATCTCCATCATGGCTCCTGGCCGTTCGGTGGCAGACAAGGTGGCTGGTGAGAAGTCCCTGGACGGACTGCCTCTGAGCGCACTCTACCAACATGAGTTCCGTCATCTCGATGCCGCCTTCCCCTATCCGTCCCTGACGTTGGCCCAGCTCGGCATACCACCGCATGACATCGTGCATGTGACAGACGGTGACGAAGACTATTATTTCGAGCTTTGCCCTAAATGATAAATGATAAATGAGTAAGAATTATATACCCGAAATCCGTGCAGAACTGCTGCTGAACTATCTCTATCCAGAGATGTACAATCAGTGGACTTCCCAGAATGAGGGCTCGTTTTTCCGTAACTATAACAGAGACCTGCTTGCCATCGACGAAGAGAAGATGGTGGCACAGACGGCTCGTGACAGTTTCATCAAACTGTTTCCGCAGGGACTGCTCACCCAGGAGACCGACCTGAAGGGTGAGGATGCAGCAGAGAAGTTCAAGCAGTTGGAACTGAGACTCAGATTCCTCCGTGAGACCTTCAAGCCTATTGACACCTTCCGCTTCCGTGAGAGTCTCTATGTGGAGCATCAGATGAGCAGTCTGCTTCAGGGAAAGTTGTCCTACATCCTGAACACCTATTTCGGCGTTGATCTCGACAAGATTGAGAATCCCTATGTCCGTGAGGCTGCCATTCTGCTCCCATACGTGAACCGTCGCCGGGGAGACTTCGGCTTCATTGCTAATTTGCTCCGGACACTGGTCAAGTGCGAGGTCAATATGACGACGGGGCGTTATAGTCACAGCGATACGACCCGGAGCTGGCTGCCCATGGTCAGATACGACCTGGTCATTCCCGGCCTGACGCCTGAACAGTATCAGGAGAAAGACAAGGAGATACAACCGCTGCGGGATTTCCTCTGTGAGTGGATGATTCCTTTCGAGGTGTGGTGCGAGATTGTCATCAAGGAATATGATGTCCCTCTGCAGACCGACACCCGTCTGACATTAGGGTATAATACTGAGGTAGGTAAATCGTAAATTGGTAAATCGTAAATATACAATGGTCGATATTAATTCAAGAATCAACTGGGTGCCAGGCATGGAGCTGACGGCCGAGACGTTCTCAGGAATCTCGGAACAGTGGAATTTCCGCCAGCAACTGGCCATTCGTGCGGCATTAGGCAACAACCGCATGGGTTTGGTGCCGGGATCGCCCTTCAACTGTAACGGCATTTTCGTCAAGAACCGTTTTGAGGTGTCTGGCTTCAGGTGTCAGGCTGTGCTGCCGTCAGGTAGAGTCGTCGATGCCGACGAAGACATAGAGGTGCCCATCCCGATGCTCTTCGGCGACAGATACTATCTGACGGTAGGATTTGGAGACGATCAGGTGGAGTTTGAGAAGAAGGGGGTGACATTCTTCCGACCCCACTACACCTACGGCATCCATACCATGGAGGAGGTGGAGGCAAACGATCTGTTCCCGCTGTTGCGCTTCCATGTGGCCGAAGGCATCTTCTCTGCCGATACCAGTTATATGCCCCCCTGTCTGCTGCTGACAGAGAATCCCCGCTTTTGGGAGTATATAAGCAGCTATGCGGAACAGATGACCATTTTGTCGACCCATGCCAACCTGGCCGACGGAGAAGGTAAACGGGCCTTCCTGCGCTACGTCTTCATGCTCAAGAGCTATAACATGAAGAACTCCATGCAGCACTTCATCCTGCTCACGCAGGAGATGGCACAGGCCATCGACTACTATGTGGTGACGCCCAACAGGGAGCAGCCCATAGACATACCGCAACCCCAGCAGATTGACATACAGGCCTGGCTGCAATGGCTTGAAGACTATATGAAGGGAGCCGCACTCATCCTCGATGGCGTGGTACTCGAAGACAACACCATCGACTACGAGGCACTGCTCGCTCAGGCCAAGAAAGAACTGTACGAGAAACTGCATCCGGAACTGATAGAGAAACTGCTGGCCGACATGAAGGAAGAGTTGCGTGAGGAGATGAGGCAGCAGACGGAGCAGCTGACCACCTACATCAACGAGACGCTGAAGACGGCTATCCTCGAACAGCTCACAACGGAGATGAACGAACGTCAGGACAAGTTGAACGAGATGCTGACAACGAAGTTCGACGAACTTGCTAAGGATCTCAATGAATTCCTCTACGAGAAACTGTACTTCGCTTTGTTTGAGAACCTGTTCAAGGCACTCTATGTGCCGGAACCTGAAGAAGAGAAATTCGTACCGATTATATGACAAGTATCAGATTACCACTCCAACTGACCCCCAAGGGTCTGCAACGTGAAGATAGACTGAAAAGTTCGATCGACGCGAATATGTATCTCATCATCACAACCGAACGGTTCAGCACACCGGCCGATCCGCAGTTCGGCTTCGTGTTCAATAACCTGCGGTTTGAGATGTTCAACGAGAACGAAGGTGTCGTCTTCGACTCTGGCGACACGGATACAATGAGTAATATCCAGGGGGCCTATGATAAGAAGATCTCAGGTTCTTCAAAGAGTATCAACACCTTTGCCGCAGAACTGAAGACCGCCATCACCAAATATGAGGAGCGGTTGGAGAAGATCTCGGTGTCGATGACATACATTCGGGAGGAGCGACTGATATATATCACGGTGAAAGGTATCATCGTGAGCACAAAAGAGGAATATGTCTACGACCAGACCATCAAGGTGTGGAACTGAGATAAAGGTAAAAAGGTAAAAAAGTAAAAAGGTAAAAAAATTGAAGCAGACGATATTTGAAACCAAACAACGGGCAGAGGAGTTGTTGCACGAAGCTTTCAACATCTGGCGGCAGAGCGATGACAACGACAAGCTTGAGGGACTTGAGAATGATCCCGTTCTCAAGCTGATGATTACTGCCCTGGCCTATCAGGCTAATGAGAGCGCCAGCGACCTGGAGGCAATGAAGACGGAGGTGATGGAGGATTTCGCCCAGTTGCTGACGCCCTTCGAGGTAGGGCATGCCGTACCGGCTACTGCGGTGGTGGAGACAGCCCTGCAGGACTCCGTATCCGAACTGGAGATGAATGCCCAAAGCTCCTTTATGCTTAACGGCACCAATTATGCATTCCTGCCTCTGCTGAAAACGCGTCTGCTGAATGCAAAGGTAAACTCGATCATCAGGATGGACGGCCGGCGCTTCAAGGTGAATATCCATTTCAGTTCGCCCATCAAGGATCTGTCAGGATTTGCCTTCGCGGTTGACAGCCTGGACTTCCAGGATCTCAGTGTCAGCATCAGGGACAAGCAACTGCCTCTCGTCAGACCATGGGACTATTCAGAACTCCCCCTGCAGGATTGTTTCGGGCTGGACACGATCCTCTACAATCGGTCGCAGACCTTCGAGGCCTCCGCAACGTGTCTCGACCTGTTTGCCCGCCAAAACATCCGTCTGTTTGTCATTCGCAATCATGTCCCGACACGGATACTCTCTTCTGAGACGGATACTTTAGACCTCATCTTTGAGTTTTCCGGCATCTCAGACCAGTTCGTATTCGACAAGCAGCGCCTCTCCCTGAACCCGGTCGTGTTGGTGAATGCCCAGCTGCATCAGACCACCTTGAGTGGCCAGACGCCTATCGCCCGTGTGGCTGGCTATGACAAGGATGAAGACCATGTGAACCTGCAGTTCCTACATGCTGTGCGCCCATCAGAGGAGCAGCTCTACGGCAACAGTCTGATCGAGGTGCGCAAGGTGGCGGCCGACCGTTTCAATCAGGGACGGCTCGTGCGTCTGCTCAATGCCCTCATCGCCAGATATCACTCTGACTTCTATGCTTTCCAGGGACTGCAGGGCTTCTCAGGCGATAAGACGATGCAGGCACTGCAGGAGACACTCTCACGACTGATGGAGATTGCCAGGAAAGACCAGCTGCAACAGGTGCCAGGTGTCTATCTGTTGCTACGGAATCCTCGGCTCATTGAGAGCGGTAACGGGAGTGTCGATGTGAGCTATCTCACGACGGCAGGAGCGGGCGTCAATGCCTCGCTCAATGGCGACAGCACCTTCACCGTACCGGGAGGACTGAGTGCCGCCAAGACGCGGCAGATTGCTAACCCTGTCATGGGTAGGGACGAGATGACGGAAGAGGCAGCCTTGGCCAGTCTCTCGCGTTACTATATCGCTACGAGCGACCGCATCGTGACACTGGCAGACATTAAACTGTTCTGCTACAACGAACTGCTGACCCGTTACGGCATCGTTCGGGATATGGTGAAGAGCCTGACGGTCAACCGTCGCCAACAGCTGGACCGTCGTGGTTGCGGCTATGAGATTGTGGTGGAGATCGTGCTGGCCGATAATCCGTTCGTCAAGCGCAGTTTTGCGGAGAAGGCGTCACGGGTCGAGATCCTCATGCAGAAGATGATCGAAGTGAGGAGCACCAACATCTATCCGGTGATCGTCACATTGAATATTGAGAAAAAGTGAAGATAGGAATCATAAAGAATATAGTTCAAAGTTTATGGAAGATTTCTTTTTAGATATTGTGTATAAGAACAAGACGGTGCGATTCAGGGTGATGAACCCCGAGGCACCGCTGAGCACGCTGATGACTAACCTGACGCATGCCATCGGTGAAGACGGAAAACTGATCTTCGACTTCCCGTCCATCGACGGGACAGGAGCGCCCCTTGACTACTTCTTCGGACGGGAGGACCCTGACGTACATGAGTTACGTGTGCTCCGTCCGAGAATTGGTCGTACCGACCAGACGCTGATCGACTATGGGGTGCAGAGCGGCGATAAAGTGTTCCTGATGCCAGACCCGTTCCCGGGATAAGCGGGCTTCGCCCTAAATGATAAATGATGAATGATGAAAGAGAGCGACCGATATGACATAAGCCAGTACAAGGGGCGCAACCGGCGCCTGTTGTATGAGTGGCAGCAGTTGGAACAACGGCTGGAGCATCGGCATGACATCACGTGTCGGCCTGTCCGCCGTAATAAAGATGGACTGCCCACCGCCTATCTGGTCCTCTATCAGTTGAGAAGCATTTGTGGGGTAGGGAATATGGAGCATTTCGGAGAACCCGGCGCGGAAAATCCGCCGGTCTTTGCCAATGGCTTCCAGATGCGGATAGACCTGCCTGACGGTTATCCATCGGTCGACTCCGCTCCTGTGTTCCGGTTCCTGACATACGATGAGCAGGGACAGCCCATCCCTCATCCGTGGCATCCCAACATCCGGTATTTCGGCGACTTTGCCGGGAGGGTGTGCATCAATATGCCCGACACCTATACCGACTTGGCCTGGGCTGTGGAGCGGGTGGCGCACTATCTGCGCTATGAGATCTATCATGCCATATCCGAACCGCCATACCCCGAGGACCTCAAGGTCGCAGCCTGGGTCGTCCGTCAGGGAGAACCGAAGGAATGGACGGTTTTTTAGAGGTAAGTGGTGAGAGGTAAGAGGTGAGAGAAATGTTTAAACGCAGAAATTGTTATAAGAATATAAGTTAAATAATAGATATGATTAAGAATCTCAAAAATAAGATAAGCAGGTCTTTGACGGTAGGAGTACTCTCTTACCTCTTACCTCTTACCTCTTACCTCTTACTACTACTTCTTCTTCTTCTTCTTCCTGTCCCTGCGAAGGCCCAGACAGTGAAGAATATCACGGTCAGCCAGGAACAGTCCTATACTGACCATATCAGTCTGGAAGGCGATGTCACCGACAAGGACATCATGGTGAAGTTCGTGTTCGACGAGGCGGCCAACCAGCTGGCGGTGACGCTCATCTCCCATCGCATGATCTTCGTGTTCAGGGAAGACGTTCGGTTCAAACCGCTCATCAAGGGCCGTAAGCTCCGTCCCGACCAGCTGCCTTATGTGGTCACCTACGAACCAAAGGACCAGTACCGCATCTCCAAGCTCTTCAAGTCCACGGTGCCCAAACCCACAAAGAAGTACGTCTTCCACCGTTGGATCGACTACGAGGGCCTGCAGCCCGTACCACAGGAGTATGCGATGGTGAACGACTACATCAGCCAGACCTTCGACATTCTGAAGAAAGGCACTTCCGTCATCGTCCGTCTTCGTGACGTGATGCTGATGAACGATGTCAGCAAGCATATCAACAAACGGCGGTTTGAGATCCCGTTCGGTCGTGATCTCTACACGGAGTATCATGTGGACATCCAGCGCAATCCCTGCTTCGGCATGGATGAGGATATCGCCTCGGCAAAGGCGGCTCTCGACGGTGTCCGCAAGAGTTATAACAGCTTGCGTAAAAGCTTTGGGAGCGGTACCGTCGACACTCAGGAGAGTCTGAAGGTTTTCGAAGACCTGAAGAGTCAGCTTTCGGAACAATATCCACATAAGAACGAACAAAGCTCTTGTTCGGATATCCAGACGGCTTTGGATGCCTATAACGCATACGCCGACTCCATCAGCAATATGAACTGCAAGGTTGCCGCCGCTGCCAAGCCCAGAATCGCCGGCGATGGCATCAGCTCCAGGATGCTATTGACAAAGACCCGCCAGATAGATGCGGCCGTGTCTCGCTACTTACTGTCGACAGACCCCATAGAGCGTCGTGACATCATCTTCCAGACGGAGAATACCATCAAGGCTTGCAATGAGACCATCAACAGTCAGGGGGTATTCACCGCCGAACAGCGTCAGGCCGTCCAGGTATTCCGTGAGGCGGAACGATATTTTAGAAACAACTGCAACAGACAATGAACATCAAAAAGAACCTGTGGCTACTCATCATCTTCGTGTGCATGCTGCCGTCGGTGGCATGGGCACAGGAGGAGATGTCTGCTGAGGAGGAGCTTGACTCCGCCTATACAGACATCAATGAGCACATGGAACTGTTCCAGGAAGAGCTGATACAGCTGAACGCCCTTTGCAGGTTCCGTATGGACATCGATATGGAGATGCCGTTGAATGAGCCGCTACTCGATGTGCTCTCTGAGCGCCTCAAGTCCTTGTCGATGGCAATGAACTCCTTCTCCACGCGCTGGGACACCTATTCTGCCGCACAGCAGGTGTACATCGCCGACAATGACAGCCTCTTGAACCGTGCGGCCCTCATCCAGCAGATGCGGCAGGCCGTCACCGACACACTGGCCCTCCGCCAGCAGCAGCGCGACCAGCTGGTGGCTTTCTCCACGGCCGAGCAGTTCATCTGGGGGCAGGACAAGAACTACCGCCAGCTATACAAAAAAGCCGTGCAGTATTCTGCGACACCGATGTTGGCGGCCCAGTTGGAGAAAGTCAAGGCCGAGGAACAGGCTCTGACGGCCGACGTCAATAAATACTACAGCCAGGCCAAGGAGGCGGCAACGACCTTCCCAGGCCTCCAGCTCCGGATGCAAGCGATGGAGAATAAGGTCTTCGAACTGCAGACGGTCTCTGCGAAGATACAGGAGATGGCCTATAAGCCCTTCATCCAGCGCATCAAGGACTATCTCATGGGACTGGCGTGCGTGGCCATCTTGTTGATGGGTCTGAACCTTCTCAAATCGAAGCTTGCTTTGGTCAAGCAGGCCCGTGACCAGGCCAAGAAACTGAAAGGCTTGACCGGCGGACAGCATAATTATCCCACTATATAAGGGTAAAAAAGTAAAAAGGTAAAAAAAGAATGCGCAGCCAAAATTCGTGTAATTCGTGAAATTCGTTGTTTAAAAAAAATAATATGGTAAAATATATAATGTCAAAAGTGAGGAAATTTCCTGTGGTGAGGGTACCCTCTTGCCACTTTCCACTTTTCACATTCCTCTTTGTCTTCACCTTCTCACTCTTAATGACTTCCTGTGATGAGGAGAAGATACCAGATATCGACGACATCTTGTCGTCTGGTGAAAAAGAGGAAACGGTTGGCGAAGCCCTGCAGATCACGAACATCAGTTTCTCCGACGACCATAAGGTGATGGAACTGTCTGCTCGCCTGCTGCATGACGTGGGAGGACAAGATCTGACAGACTCCACCGTCGTGGAAGCCAACGCCCATCAGCAAATCAAGCGCATACTGAATAGATGGGGTAGGGAGAAGCAGCCAAGGATTACGAAGGTGGCCAACTCCAGCAGGGAGTATTTCAATAAACTGGATATCAAACTGCTCGTCTTGGTAGATCTGAGTATTCCACAGCAACAAGTGGATGAAGAGCGCAAGGCCGTCAAGGAAATCAAGGCTCTCTTTGGCGAACGTAACCTCTTCATCGCCTTCATGCAGGATGATAACGTCTCTGAGACCTATCAGGCCACCGACTATGTCATCGATAACTATTTCGTCCACCAAGACCCGGCGACCATCTATCTCAACCGTTCGGTGGTGACAAAACTGGCGGAGATGCAGGACGAAAAGACAACGATAGGCAGCGCCCGTCACAAGGTGATGGTGATCCTGTCAGGTGGAAAGACATACAACGGTGAGCAACCTGTCGATCCCAAGCACTTTGAGTTACAGCAGCTGCTGAAGGATAAGGCACAGATGTACCATGGCCTGATGCAAGCATACTATGCCAACTTCTCTGCCTCCGTTGACGGTAGTCGGGATATGTTGTCCCTGACTGATAATACGAACGACAGCAACATCCTGCAATATTTCTGTAAGTCGCTGGGTGGGCTGTACCAGCCGACGTTCAACTGGCAGGAGATGGAGGAAGACATCCTGAAAGACTTTAATATCGACCTGTCCAACTACAAGATTATTTTGGAACAGCCAGACCATAAAGTCTTCCGTGGCGACCTTCATATCCTGGAAATCTCATTTAATGACAAGGAGACCGGCGACTTGATAGCCAAGGGACGGACCGAATTCTCACTCGGTTCGGTGTATAGTCCAGTCATCATTGGTGATGGTCCAATGATTGAGTTTATTACCCTTGGTATTGTGCTTACCTTGATTATTTTGCTGTTGGTATGGCTTGTGTTCCAGTTCCTGGAACCCTATATCCGATACCGCGTCTTTAAGCGTAAGTATGTCATCAGGTACACTGGAAGCAAGATGAGTTTTAACGGCGAACCTGTATCCGAGTCGTGCTATCTCTGTAAGGCTCCTTTCAAGGAAGATGACGAGATCGTGGTGAAATGCAAGCATACGATGCACAAGGAGTGCTGGGACGACAATGAGTACCATTGTCCCGAGCATGGCCGTCATTGCAAGGAGGGTTCACATTTCTATGATAAGCACCATCTGTTGGACCAGCGGAATCCCTTGTACTATATGAAATGGATTCTGGTTGCCATCTTGGCGGGCTTTACCGCCTGGGTTGTGTTCGTCTCGCGTGAACATCCGTTGTCGGCTATGATCATCGAGCACATACAAACGCTGTTCCACCATGACACGGTCCGTGCCGAGAGCTTTGAATTCGACTACGGCTCAGGCCTGAACGACCAGCCTGCCTTTGGCCAGGCCGTCGGTTTCCTGCTGACACTCTTCCTGTCGAACTTTACTGTCCGCCATCGTCAGTGGTTCTACCGCATCGCCGAGATTCTGCTCCGTGCCGTCATTGCCGGAGCGGTGGGAAGCTTCCTCTGCCTGTTGGGCTGTCTGGTATCCATTCTCCTCCATTTCGACTATAGTACGTTCCTCACCGAGTGGATTCCTTGGGCGTTGCTGAGTAGCTTCATCATGCTGGCCGTCACCTTCAAGACGCGCACGCCCATCCGCCGCTCATTCTTCATCTACGCATGCGTGATAGCCGTATTCACCATGTTCATGTGGGCATTCGTCTACTATAACACGTTCTTCGACTATCGGGTGTCGCTGTTGATCGGCTTCATCGTCTATGCCGTGGCCATCGCCCTGTGCATTGCCCACGTCACACCGCGTTCGGAGCGCTTCTTCCTGCATGTGGAGGGCTCCGTCAAGGAGATGGATATCGCACTCTACAAATGGTTCAAGGTAGCGCCGGGCCAGGTGGTCTCCCTCGGTAAGTCGGTCGACTGCAGCATCCAGCTGTCATGGGATGTCATGGGTCATGTGGCTCCTGTGCATGCCGAGATCAAACGCCATATAGACTCTTTGCGTCTCAAAGCCTTGGAGGAGGGCGTGACAGTCGGCGATGGCAAGCCTCTGGCCGTCGGCAAGGAGATCTGGCTCTATCACGGCAAGAGCTTCTCCATTGGCAATACGACATTCACCTATATAGAGAAAGACTTGTAAAGGTAAAAAGGTAAAAAAGGACTCGCTTTAGCGCTTTTACAAAGCGTAGCGACTAAAAGAAAAAGGTAAAAAATGAATGCGCAGCCAAAATTCGTGTAATTCGTGTAATTCGTTGTTCAAAAAAATAATATGGTAAAATATATGTTGTCAAATATGAGGAAATTTTCTGTGGTGAGGGTATTCTACTTACTCCTGACTCCTTTTCTCCTGACTCCTTTCTTCACTTCATGCAGTGACGACGACGGCTACCAGAGCCATATAAAGGAACTGCTCATGGAGGATATGTCCTTCACGTGCGAGGGGGGTACGCAGGAACAGGTGTACCGTCATGAGGACCTGTCGGTATACAAAGTGTCCCACAAGGAGTCGTGGTGTACGCCCACCCTCGATGTCAACAACTGTAAGCTGGTGGTCACGGTGAAGGCCAACAACACCTACGATGCCCGAACCGACACCGTCACGCTCACCGACACCATTGCCAAGTCCTCGCGCTACATCACCGTCAAGCAGGACCGCAACATTGGACTGTTCCTCGACAAGACCTACGTCGAGGCGTCGATGTATGGCGATACCGTCAGCACCCGACTGATGAGCAATATCAATTACGAGGTGCAGATTCCCGACACATGCAACTGGGTGACGCGGGGCGGTGCCAGTAAGACCAGAGGCCTGGACTCTACGACCCTCACGTTCTTTGTCAAGGAGAACAAGACCTATAAGGCCCGCGATGCCGTTATCACTGTCATCAACAAAGACGAGAACCTGACAGACAAGCTGAAGATCCATCAGCCGTTCGACCTCGTGTTCCAGGCCGACTCCACCAACTTTGAGGTGAACATGTATGGAGATACCATCACTGTCAACCTGACGACGAACATCTCCTACGACGTCACCATCCCCGACACCTGCAGCTGGATCACCAAGAAGTCGTCGTCAGGAGCCAGGGGGCAGGCAGCTATGACCCGAGGGACGGACACGAAGTCGATCACCTTCTACATCAAGGAGAACAAGACCTACCACGCCCGTAGCGGCGTCGTCACGCTCGGCAACAGCGATGCCGGCGCCAGCATCCAGATCAATATCAAGCAGCCATTCACGACCGAGTTCACCCCAGAGAAGAAATACTTTCAGGCGTCGCAGTATGGTGATACCGTCTCCATCAAGATGACGAGTAACGTCAGCTACGATGTGACAATCCCTGACGACTGCGACTGGATCACGCGTGCCTCTACCCGGAAGACCAGAGGCGTGGAAACCTCCTACATCCTGCTGAAGGTGGCAGAGAACAAGACCTATAAGGAACGTGAGGCGGTCCTCAAAGTCAGCAACGAGGATGCCGGCGTCTCCGAGTCCATCACCATCTACCAGCCGTTCAACACGGTGTTCAGTGTCGACTCCACCTCTTTCGAGGTCTCCATGGATGGAGCTACCTTCACCGTCAACCTGAGGCATAACATCAGCTACGACGTGTCAATCCCGAGCAGCTGCGACTGGATCTCCAAGGTCACCGGATCAAGGAAGGCCGGCGCCCGCAACGCCACCAGCCGTAGGCTTCCCCTCCAGAGTAGGAGGGGCAGGGGTGGTCTGACCCGCGCCTCTACCAACGGCACCGATACCACGGCCATCGTCTTCCGCGCCAGCGAGAACACTACTGAGCAGGAGCGCGAGGCCACCATCACCATCAGCAATAAGGATGCTGGAGCCGAAGCCAAGATCTACGTCCACCAACCGTTCACGACCACCTTTAATGTCGACTCCGCCTCCTTCGAGGTCGGAACAAACGGTGGCACGAAGACGGTCAACGTGGAGAGTAACATCAGCTATAAAGTGACCATCCCGAGCGACTGCGACTGGATCACCTTGCAGAGCAATAGCAGCAGGAGCAAGACCCGTGGTACGAAGTCCACGGCACTGCTCTTCAAGATCTCAAAGAACACTACTGGCAAAGAGCGCAGTGCCACCGTCACCATCGGCAACAGCTCGTTGGGTGTCAGCAAGGCGATCTCCTTCAAACAGAAGTTTGAGTCCACATTCTCCGTCGACACGACGGATATTGAGGTCGATGAGCAGGGAGGCACCGTTGGCGTCAATGTGGTGGCCAATGTCAGTGTCAGTGTCCAGCCGCTGGTCAGCTGGCTGTCTGTAGGCGGTAAGACCGGCCAGGGCGACGGCTACTGGACCCAGAATATCACCGTGTCGAAGTTCACTAACAAGACCGATCAGCGCCAGGGCAAGGTGAAGTTCCTCTATGCCGCAGGCAACGAGTCGAAGACCGTCACCGTGACGCAGAAACGGACGCTGTATATCAAGGAGTCTGACGTCACGCTGACCGAGGCAGGAAAGGATTCGGCCCTTACCCTGACGAACACGGAGGGAAGGACCGTCATCTGGTCGTCGTCCAACACGGGTGTTGTCACCGTCAATGCCGGCAAGGTGAGAGCCGTTGCCGACGGTACGGCTGTCATCACCGTGAGATCCTCCGACGGTAAGTATTCCGACACTTGCAACATCACTGTCGAGATTCCTGAGCCGCCTGAAGAAGAGACGACAAGCGACGACGAAACCACGTCCGACGACGGCTCCTCTTCTGGCGACGACGGATCCTCTTCTGGCGACGAATCAGCCGGCACCTCGGATTCAGGCGATTCCTCCGATGACAATGCCACTGCAAGAGCTCGTAAGAGAGTTAGGTATAATAATGTCAGATTTAGAAGATAACGATGATGAAAAATCTGATGATTCTGGCAGTGAGCCCCTGAGGTGGTATGTTTTCTTGATGAATCATGCCGTAAAATATATTAGAAATAATATAAAATGTTAATTAGTTAATGATTTTATATGTGAAAACATATAAATTCAAACAAATTGTGTAACTTTGCATCCGAAATGATATATTTTCTTATGGGAAAGACAAAATTATCGATGGTTGTAAAGGGCTTGCGTAAGGAATACGGCCTAACGCAGGAAGATCTCGCCATGAAGTCGGGAGTCGGTTTGTGCTTTGTGCGCAATCTGGAACAAGGCAAGCAGTCGCTGAGGATGGACAAGGTGAATCAGCTCCTTGATTTGTTTAACTATGAACTTGTAGCAAATAAGAAGTCATGAGACGGGCGGAAATATACCGAAAGGACGTGCTTGCCGGCATACTGACGGAAGACGGAGGAGAATACCGATTTTGTTACGAGCGCTCCTATCTGGAACGAGAGGATGCTTTGCCCATAAGCCTGACAATGCCTTTACAGGAGGAAGCGTATGTCAGCCCTGTGCTGTTCCCGTTTTTCGATGGTTTGATACCTGAGGGGTGGCTGCTTGATGTGGTGCTTAGAAATACCGATATCAGCATTCTCGACCGCATGTCGCTTCTGCTGCTTTGCTGTAAGGAGTGTATCGGTTCCGTTAGTGTCGTACCCGTTCAATAAATCGTAAATGTCGAAGTGTCTATATTGCTATCAAGAGCTGGAAGAAGGTCAGAAGGACTTGACCTCCGGTCGAGTCTCCTCACGCTCGGCCATTTCAAGCGAGCTTGATGGTTCTCGCTTAACCAGAGACTTTCATCCACAGTGTGCCAGGAAATTCTTCGGGGTACGGGAGGCTCCGTTGCTTGAATATCGGCACGAAGATCTCGACCAGCTGGCCGAGAAGGTGATCCGTGCCCAGACATCGTTGACCGGGGTACAGCCGAAGCTGTCTTTGAATCTTGACAAACACGAAGGAACCAATCGCCTGACGATTGTCGGACTTTGGGGTGATTACATCCTCAAGCCTCAGACGGAAAGCTATCCACAGCTGCCGGAGAATGAGGATCTGACCATGCACCTCGCAGAAGCAGCGAAAATAAGCGTCGTGCCGCACAGCCTCATTCGCCTGGCTGACGGGAAACTTGGCTATCTTACCAGACGGATCGATCGCACGAAAGATGGAGAGAAGATAGACATGGAAGATATGTGCCAGTTGACGTTGCACCCGACGGAGTACAAATACAAGGGATCTCATGAGCAGATAGCAAAGACAATCATGCAGTATAGTGACATGCCGAAACTTGATTTGGCAAACTATATGCAACAATTGCTTTTCTGCTTTGTGACGGGCAACAATGACATGCATCTGAAGAACTTCTCGCTCTACAGACCAAGAGATAGTTACCAGCTCACTCCTGCCTATGATTTGATTAATGTCGCCATAGCCAATCCGGGGGACAAGGAGGAATTGGCTCTTCCTCTGTCAGGGCGCAAGTCGAAACTTCAGATGAACGATTTCCTGAAGTCAGCCACTGCGATGGGACTGGAGCAGAACGTTGTAATACATCTCATAGAGAACATGCATAAGGCTATTCCAAAGTGGAGGTCGCTCATTCAGAAATCTTTCCTCACCGCAGAAATGAAGGAGAAGTATGAGCAACTTGTCATGCATAGGTTGGATCGATTGCATGTGTAATTTTCATACCGACTTTCGATGCAAAGATACACATTTCCTGTAACTATGTGTACAGGAAATGATGGCGGCACGTTTCTTCTTCGATCAGGGGGACAGGTCATTGATCTTTTATTTTGAAAGGGGAAGGGATTCGGGAGTCAAAGCGACTTCCGTTTTTTCGTCTGGCTAGGGCACGTCGATCAAGGGCACGTCAATCGCCTAAAGATCCA
>JAEEPF010000068.1 GCA_016284635.1 Prevotella sp. | reverse complement strand
TGAATGTTTGCCTTCACACGGAAAGCAGGCTGAATGCCAGCCTTCAGCGCCAGACCTGGCAGGATATAGTAATTGGCGGTGATGGGGATGGCTCCATAATACAAATTCATTATGGTATCATCATATTGACTTCCATCTGTGTCATAGTATATTTCATGCTTACATCCCTGATCAGTAAACAGCACGCCAGCGGCGAAACTGAGCTGATCTGTGAAGAATCTCTCAAAGTCCACACCATAGGTGACGTTGAGTTTCGACTTGTCGCCGTCGGTGACATTAGAAATGGTTACACCTACTCTCGGCTGAATCAGAATGTCACCCTCTTCATACTGGGCCTTGATAGTCAATGTCGCCATCAGCATGGCGAATATAAATACTATTTTTCTCATAATACCTATAAATTAAAAACTAAATATCCATGCCATCATCGTAGCCTACCTCTACATCATACACACCCTCGACAGAGAAATCATAGACATAATAGAAGGGCTGTTCGGTAGTATGCTCGTTTGGCTCACCCTTCTTATGATACATTTTCCCCTTCTTGCCGTAGACTTGCGGATCGACGTTTGACACATATTTCAGACCGTCGGCCTTCATATCAGCCATAAACTTATCATACCAAGCACCATTGGAAGTGATGATAGTGAATTGCCTTACCCGGCCTGTCTTACGCGACTCGTCAAAGAAGAAATTGAAGTGTACACCATAGTAAGGCTTTCCAGTCGACGTGAACTTAAAGTTATCATAATTCACATTATTGCCGAAACAGTAGCTGATGGCCGGACTGTCGCCACCCCAGTCGGCGTCAGAGATATACCGCTCTGAATACTGCATTGGCAGATCGAGGTCGCCAAAGAGACTGGCAAAGAACTTCTCGTCGCACTTATATCCAGGCTGTACGATTTCCATCGCCATAGCAAAGGTGAACAACGCCGTGTCTCCCACCGCTTCCTTTGCCTCTGATGCCGCACTATCGGCCGCAGCTGCAGCCATCTTCTTGGCATAATCCTCAGCTGAGAGTTGCTTGCCTCCTTCAGACGATGACTTCTGACGGCAGGCAGTCGCACAAAACAATATAATACAAGCAACGACGAAGGTCATTTTAGACCAGATAATACTTTTCTTTTTCATAAGCGTTCCTATTTTTGTTGCAAAGATAATCAATAATTTCTTAATTCATTATGCATAACGGATAATTTTATAAAATATTGTTGATAAGTGTGTTGATAACTCTGTGGAAAATGTGTTCAGTTATCCACAAAACGACCAGAAGAGGGGCGGATAATGGGATATCAACAGGTTTATTCACAGATAATTTTAAAGTTTTCCACGCTTTTTTGCTGAAAAAAGATATAAACTTATTAATTTTGCACCGAAAAAGGGAATTGTGGATAAAGTAACAGAACGGCTGAGAATCAGAAAGAAAGAATCAACAGTTGACGGTATACAGTTGACGGTTTACAGTTGATTACTTCATATGCAAGAAAAAAGGCAGAAAGTTATCAAGATATTCACGGCCTATCATACTTATATTCTCTTTTTTAAAAAAGAAAAGAAATAAAAATAAAATAATATTGTGATGTTGAAAAAGGAGTGGAAAGAACAAGGATTCATTAATGAACCAGCAGCTGAAGGTGTCGACCTGAAGGCAGAGATTCGTAAGATGTGTGAAGAGAAGGATGCGATTATCCTGGCTCACTACTATACCATTGGTGATATTCAAGAGATAGCCGACTTTGTAGGTGATTCACTGGCTTTGGCCCGTAAGGCTGCAGAGACAGATGCGAAAGTGATGGTGATGTGTGGTGTGCATTTTATGGCAGAGACCTGTAAACTGCTCTCGCCGGATAAGACTGTACTCTGCCCTGATCTAAATGCAGGCTGCTCTTTGGCTGATTCCTGCAAGGCTGAGGATCTGAAGAAATATAAGGAAGAGCATCCAGGTTATCAGGTCATCAGTTATGTCAATACGACGGCTGCCGTGAAGGCTCTGACGGATGTGGTGGTGACTTCGGGTAATGCCAAGAAGGTAGTGGATCAGTTGCCAAAGGATGCCAAACTGATATTTGGTCCTGACTATAACCTTGGAAACTATATCAATGAGATGACAGGCCGTGAGATGTTGCTCTGGAATGGCGGCTGTCATGTGCATGAACGTTTCTCAGTGAACAAGGTATTGGAGTTGAAGCAGCAGTATCCTGAGGCTGTGGTGATGGCTCATCTGGAATGTAAAGGTCCTGTCTTGGCATTGGCTGATGTGAAGGGATCGACGGCTACGATGCTGAATTATGCACAGCAGAGTGACAAGAAGCAATTTATTGTGGCCACAGAGGCCGGTATTTTGCACGAGATGCAGAGAACGTGTCCCAGCAAGGAATTTATACCCGTGCCTCCTGAAATCAGCGAGAACGGCCTGGAATGCAGTTGTAACGAGTGTCAGTATATGAAGATGAATACCCTATTAAAGATATATAATACTTTAAAGTATGGGTGGCCATCTGTAGAGGTGGATCCGGAGATAGCAAAAGAGGCGGTGAAACCGATTGAGAGGATGTTGGAGCTGAGTTGAGCGATTGTTCAGACCACCCCTAGCCCCTCCTAACTTAGGAGGGGAAAAGATTAGTTTAGAACGGCGATTTTGCAGACGGTGCCTTTGCTGCCGGAAGAGGTAGCCGTGACGACCATATAGACACCAGAGGCGACACGCTTTCCATTTTTGTCCTTACCGTCCCAGGTAAACATACCACCATTGCTTCTTCCTTCTGCGATAAGTGCGCCGTTGGAAGAAGTAATCTTTACGTCTGCATCGTATGTCAGGCCAGTGATGGTAATCAGCCCTGTATAGTCTGGTGTGACAGGATTAGGATAGGCATAGACCGTATCATCGTCCATGCTTTCGGCTGGCTCTGAGGCATCACTCATATAGGAACAGAGTCCTTTGTCTGAAAGGAAGAATACTTCGCCTGACGTAGGATTGATGGTGATGTAAGAGATATTGTCAGAGATCAGCTTGGAATTGGCTGTCGTGAAGCTTTGTAACTGCTGCATATTATCGGCACTAATCAAGAAGGCTCCGGCATTGTCGCTGCCAAACCACTTACGGTTACCACCATCGACTGTAATGCTGCTGATGCTGACACCAGCCAACAGATAGTCGGCATAGTCAGTACCGTCGTTGCGTGGAATCTTCACCTGATAGAAGGTGACATTGCTCTCCCCTACCTCATTCTTCTGAATCATAAAGGGCCCCATATCAGTACCTACCCAGATATTGCCTTCCTTGTCTTCACAGACGCAAGTGATCCAGTTGATGCTATAACGGGTACCGTCTTGGTTGACGAAGTTATCATACTTTACGATGACATCGTTCTCCATATCACAAACGAAGACTGCCGGCTGTACCCAGTTATCATTGACAAACCATAACAGGCCACGACTGTCGATGATCATACTGCGGAAAGCGTGCTTGCCAATGCCGTTGTCATTCGTCAGAATTATGTTATGATGGTCAGTCCATTCATTCTCTACTGGGTCAAACTCCAATAAGGTGACACCCTCCGTCTGATTGTTCAGAACCCAAAGGTGACCGTTCTTGTCGAACTTCATACCAGAGATGAGAACATAGTCATTGCCTAACTCCTTACCATTGTCAACGGCACCTCGCAATGGGCTGTTGTCCTTATTGTGGTATCTGACAAGAGCACCATTGTTGAACTCATACATTCCTGATCGTCCTCCGGCAATGACATACTGCGGATTGCCAGGCATCACATCCAGACAGTTGATGTCGATATAACGGTAACCAGTCTTCTTTTCAATGTTCTCCTCATAGGTCATCCAATCATCGCCATCATAGACCTGTATGATGCCAGGATAATGTGGGTCTGGCATACCGGAGATAAAGAAACCGCCGGTGGTATAGAGTTGTCCGTTCAGGAACTTTGACTCATAGAAGTGGTTATAATCAGGTCCTATGGGATCCAGCGTCTGGACGATAGAGATATACTTGTCGTAGTCTTCCGTGTTCTTCTCTGGGAGGGAAGTAGGGTAATCAGGATGGTTAGGAGTATAGGTATCTGTAATCTCAGCCTTCTGCATATTGACCTTGATGATAGCAAAGCCAGTGACCAGCCAGGCATAGATGCCATCGATGCGGACATCGGTGACGGTCTTGTCTTCTGTTGTCGATTTGCTGAAAAGGGCAGAGATATTAATGACGTTTCCCTTGGTATCTATGAGGTCGATGTTGGAGTTCTCATAGACGGCAATCAGACGCTTGGCCTGCTGGCTCCAGCCGATATGGGTGATATGGGTGTCGCTTAGGCCGTTGGTACGATCGTAAGTCGTGATGCTCTGATCAATCAGATTGTACTGATAGAGACCATTGGAAGCCAATACAAAGAGGTCGTCGCCAGCCTCATGGATATCCTGCACCTCATGGTAGGCCAGATAATGCTTCCAAGTGCCGACTTGCGCCCTTGCAGGGCTAAATGATGAATGATAAATGATAAATGATAAAGCTATCAACCATATCTGTCTGATAGATATCAGTTGACTCCAAATACTGCGATGTATATATTTATCATTCATCATTTATCATTTATCATTCAGAAACTCGCAGAGTTTCGCCACCGCACGTGCCCGGTGGCTGATATGGTTCTTGATCTCCATACCGAGTTCTGCGAAAGTCTTATCGTAGCCGTCAGGCTGGAAGATGGGATCATAGCCGAAGCCCTCCCCTCCCCTGTGCTCACGGATGATCTCACCATTGACGATACCCTCAAACTGATGGATATCCTTGATACTCGTACAGCCACATGGACAGACGTTCTTCTTCTGTATTAACGCAATGACTGTGCGAAATCTTGCACGACGGTTGTTATTATTTCCTAATTCTTTCAACAAACGGGCCATATTTGCCTCAGAGTTATGGGAAATGGATTGGTCGTTGGACTCCATACTGGCATAGCGGGCTGAATAGATGCCAGGTGCTCCGCCTAAGGCATCTACCTCCAGGCCTGTGTCGTCGGCAAAGCAGTCGATATGGTAGTGGTCATAGACGTATTGAGCCTTTTGCAGGGCATTCGCTTCAAGTGTCTTGCCAGTCTCAGGGATATCTACCTCGCAGCCGATGTCCTTCAGCGACAGCACTTCAAAGTCTGCTCCCAAGATACTGCGGATCTCAGAAAGCTTATGCTGATTGTTTGTAGCGAATACGATTTTCATGATGCTTTGTTTTTGTTATAGATTTCGTCTATCTTCTTGTCAATCTTCTTAGCGTTCTTCTTTGTCTTCTCTATGGCGGCATCAATCTTTTTGATCTCCTTGATCCTTACTCGCATCTCATCGAATCCCTCACCGTATACACCAATGACGGCACTCTGCGAGACAAACGCATGAGGGTCGATCATCTTGATGAGACGGAAGATGTTTATGCTCTCATTCTTCCTGGCAAGGATACAGAGCACCTTCATCTCCTGTCCTGTGTACCAGCCGTGACCGTCGAGGATCGTCACACCGTGGTTCATCTCTGTGCCGATGGCATTGGCAATTTCCTGCCACTTGCGAGAGAAGATAAAGAACTGCACAGACTGGCGACGGGCGTTCATCACATAGTCAAGCACGTAGTTCTCCATCGTCATCACACAGAAGCCAAACATCACCTTATGGGCCCGCTCCAGATAAGTGCCGAACTGTGGGAAGAACATACAGGAACCGATGATACAGAAGTCGGCAGCGAGAAGTACATTGCCCAAAGAGACATTGGGATGGAACTTATTCACAGAGGCAGCGATGATATCTGTGCCACCTGTCGATCCATTATGTGTAAAGACAGTAGCCAGAGCAATACCCGTCAGCACGCAGCCGATGATCATCGACATAAAGTCCTGTCCCTCACCCATGAGTTTGAATGGAAGACCGTTGTCCTGTTTAGGTAGCAGTTCCTGAGCAAACATCAGCATTGTGTAGAGGGTGAAGATGGCAAAGATGGTCTTCACCATAAACTTAAAGCCAAGAATCTTCAAAGCCACTAACAATAGGATACCGTTGATGATGATGTAGGTATTCTCCAAGTGGAAGCCCGTGGCGTAGTAGATGATGGCCGAGAGACCAGTCACGCCACCCGCCACAATCTGATAGGGCATCAGGAAGACGGTGAATGCGATGGTATAGATGGCGAGACCAAGGGTTATAAAGAGATAATCCCTGGCCTCAGCCCAAATCATTTTGTGATGTAATGTCATTTACTTTTTCAAAACAATGTTCACCATACGCTTAGGGACGATGATAATCTTTGCTACCTGGAAGCCGTCGAGATATTTCTGCGAACGCTCGTCTGCCAATACAGCATCCTGGATGGTCTGGTTGTCGGCATCAGCAGCGAACGACATCTCAAAGCGGGCCTTACCATTGAAGGCAATACCCAACTTCACCTGACTCTCCACCAGATACGCTTCATTCCATGTGGGCCACTGGGCGTCACAGACACTTCCCTCACCACCAAGTTGTTCCCAAAGTTCCTCAGCGATATGGGGAGCGAAGGGAGCAATGAGGATGACAAGCGTCTTCAGCAACTCCTTGTTCTTGCACTTCTGCTGAGAGAGTTCGTTCACGCAGATCATAAAGGCAGAGATAGAGGTGTTATATGAAAAGGTCTCAATGTCTTGAGATACCTTCTTGATGAGCTTGTGCACACTCTTCAGATTCTCAGGCGTAGCCTCTGACTCCTGACTCCTGTCTCCTGACTCCTGATTAAAAAGGTTCCAGAACTTACGCAGGAAGCGGTGGCAGCCGTCGATACCATTGGTATCCCAAGGCTTAGACTGCTCCACAGGACCCAGGAACATTTCATAGAGACGCAGGGTGTCGGCACCATACTTCTCAACGATCATATCTGGATTCACCACATTGAACATTGACTTAGACATCTTCTCAATGGCCCAGCCACAAATATACTTGCCATTCTCAAGGATGAACTCAGCGTTCTCATACTCAGGGCGCCAGGCCTTGAAGGCATTGATGTCAAGGACGTCTGCAGAGACGATGTTCACATCGACGTGGATAGGCGTCGTCGTGTATTTGTCCTTCAAGCCGAAGCTGACGAACTTACCCTTGTCAGCACCCTCGTCCTCAATACGATAGACGAAGTTACTGCGGCCCTGGATCATACCCTGATTGACGAGTTTCTTGAAAGGCTCGTCCTCGCAGGAGTAGCCAGAGTCATAGAGGAACTTGTTCCAGAAACGACTGTAGATTAGGTGACCAGTGGCGTGCTCAGTACCACCTACATAGAGGTCTACATTGCGCCAGTACTCATCAGCATCGCGACTGACAAGAGCCTTCTCGTTCTTGGGATCCATATAGCGGAGGTAGTAAGCCGAAGAACCGGCAAAGCCAGGCATCGTGTTAAGTTCCAAGGGGAAGACGGTCTTATTGTCGATCTCATCCTTTGATACCACCTTGTCGAACTTGGTATCCCAAGCCCACATCTTAGCGCGGCCCAATGGGGGCTCGCCAGTCTCTGTTGGCTTGTATTCGTCAATCTCAGGCAATTCCAAAGGCAGACACTCTTTGGGAATCATATAGGGCATATCGTCCTTATAATAGACAGGGAACGGTTCGCCCCAGTAGCGCTGACGGCTGAAGATGGCATCACGCAGACGATAGTTCACCTTCACACGACCCAAGCCCTGCTCCGTCACAAACTTCTTTGTAGCAGCGATGGCCTCCTTCACAGTCAGACCATTCAGAGAGAACTTAGCGCTGGCAGAGTTACACATGATACCCTCCTTGGCGTCGTAGCTCTCCTCAGAGACATCGGCACCCTCAATCAGAGGAATGATGGGGAGGTTGAAGTGCTTGGCAAATGCATAGTCACGTGAGTCGTGAGCAGGTACGGCCATAATGGCACCAGTACCATAGCCAGCCAATACATATTCTGCAATCCAGATGGGAATCTTCTCGTCGTTAAACGGATTGATGGCATAAGAACCAGAGAACACACCCGTCACCTTATGATCCATCTGACGGTCGCGCTCTGTGCGCTTCTTCACATAGTCCAGATACTTTTCAACTTCTGCCTTCTGTTCAGGAGTGGTCAGTTCAGCTACGAGGTCACTCTCAGGAGCCAGCACCATAAACGTCACACCAAACATCGTATCGGCACGGGTAGTGAAGATGGTGAAGTGCTTGTCGCTATCTGCCACCTTGAACTCTACCTCTGTACCCTCAGAACGACCAATCCAGTTGCGCTGGGTCTCCTTCAGAGAGTCTGTCCAGTCAATGACCTCCAGACCATCCAAAAGACGCTGAGCGTATGCAGAGACACGCAGACACCACTGGCGCATCTTCTTCTGCACCACAGGATAGCCACCACGGACTGAGACACCATCGACAACCTCATCGTTAGCAAGAACGGTTCCCAGTTTAGGACACCAGTTTACCATTGTGTCAGCGAGGTAGGCGATACGGTAGTTCATCAGCACCTCCTGCTTCTTCTTCTCAGAGAAGTTATGCCAGTCGGCAGCCGTAAAGTGAAGCTCCTCTGTACCAAGGGCGTTACAGTTCTCTGTACCCATCAGTTCAAAGTGCTCAATCAGCTTAATCGTTGGCTGTGCCTTGTGCGATGAGGTTGAGAAATAACTCTTGAACATCCGCTGGAAGGCCCACTGCGTCCACTTATAGTAGATGGGGTCGCAGGTGCGGACTTCGCGCTCCCAATCGAAGCAGAAGCCGATCTTATCCAACTGCGAACGATAACGGTCGATATTCTCAAAGGTGGTCTTCTCAGGATGCTGACCTGTCTGGATGGCATACTGTTCTGCAGGCAAACCGTAGGCATCGTAACCCATGGGGTTCAGCACGTTGAAGCCCTGCAGACGCTTATAACGGGCATAGATGTCTGAGGCGATATAACCCAAGGGATGACCTACGTGCAAGCCTGCCCCAGAGGGGTAAGGGAACATATTCAGCACGTAGAACTTCTTCTTGTTCTTGTCCTCCACCACACGATAGGTACCATTCTCCACCCATCGCTTTTGCCATTTCTGTTCAATGTCTCTGAAATTGTAATCCATTGTATCTTTGCTTTAATTTATTGTTTCCGTACATTATTATGAGGCTGCAAAGATACGAATAAGTGAGCAGACTGCCAAAAGAAAAACCAAATAAATACAAAAAACCTCCCGTTTCCGGCAATTCTTAGCCAAAAACGGGAGGCAATATAGGGTATGAATGAGAAGATTAGAACTTGTAGATGATACCAGCGGCAATCACAAAGGCTGTGCCACTACCAAACTGCAGCTTAGCATCGAAGTTACCAGCAACCTTATCGGAGAAGTCGTACTGGGCACCAGCACCTATCTGGCCGATGAAATCAGTTGAACTAGCTCCATTACTAGTGATATGAATAGTCTGTCCCATATAAGATTCATTAATATCTATAGAACTAGCGCTGCTATGTGCAATTCCTAATCCGGCAATAGGATATACATTGACCTTATCAGCAACGTTGAACAGATAGTTAGCCGAAGCTAAAATGGTAAACATAGAGACACCATCCTTTTTAAAGTAGTAGGCAAACTCGCCGTCACCACGCAGTTTGTCGATGAAGAAGTACTGGTATCTTGCACCAATACCAAACATAGATGCCTTAGTGTTGAAGTTCAGCGAACCACCAACAGCCATATCACCCTGTTCCTGTGCAAAAGCACCTACGCTAAACAGCGCAATACATAACGTTAAAAACAGTTTTTTCATACTCTTAACAGTTTAAATGGATTAGTAAATGTTATTTGATTAAATCAATTTGGGCACAAAGTTAAGGAATATTTTTGAATTATGCAACATTTTTTAGGAAAAATGTAACATAGGTCGTGTATTACTTACCACTGACTATCTTTTTGATGTCGTTAAGCTTGTTGAGGGCTTCAAGTGGCGTAAGGTTGTTCACGTCGAGGCCGAGGATCTCGTCGCGGACCTGACAAAGCACGGGATCGTCAAGTTGGAAGAAGCTCAACTGCATACCTTCGCGGGAGGCTGCAATCTCTGCCGTCGGCTTGCCAACAGCACCTACCTGGGCATTATCCGACTCCAACTGTTTCAGAATCACGTTGGCACGCTTGACTATTGAGCGAGGCATACCTGCTATCTCTGCCACATGGATACCAAAGGAGTGCTCACTCCCACCCTTTTCCAACTTACGCAGGAAGATTACCTTGCCATCGACCTCCTTCACAGAGACGTTGTAATTCTTGATGCGAGAGAAGTTCTTCTCCATCTCGTTCAGCTCATGATAGTGTGTGGCGAAGAGGGTGCGAGGGTGGCCCTTGGCATTCTCATGGAGATATTCCACGATGGCCCAGGCGATGGAGATACCGTCGTAGGTGCTGGTGCCTCGGCCTAACTCATCAAACAACACCAATGAACGACTGCTGACATTATTCAGAATGTTTGATGCCTCCGTCATCTCTACCATGAAGGTAGACTCTCCAAGGGAGATATTATCCGAGGCTCCCACACGAGTGAAGATCTTATCCACCAGACCTATCTTGGCTGATTCTGCAGGCACAAAGCAACCTATCTGGGCGAGCAATACGATGAGTGCCGTCTGTCTGAGCAAGGCAGACTTACCAGCCATATTGGGACCTGTGATGATAATGATCTGCTGGCGCTCGTTGTCGAGCAGGATATCGTTGGGCACATAGCGTTCGCCAAGGGGCAGTTCCTGTTCTATCACAGGATGGCGACCCTGTTTGATGTCTATCACCTCCGTCTCATCAATCACAGGACGCACATATTTGTTCTCCTCAGCAGTCTTTGCAAAACTCAGCAGACAGTCGAGATGGGCGATGATATTGGCATTGATCTGTATCTGGGGGATAAACTCCTGCATGCCTAGAACGAGGTCGTTGAAGAGTTTCGCCTCAAGACTCAGGATCCTGTCCTCAGCCCCAAGGATCTTTTCCTCATATTCTTTCAGTTCCTGGGTGATATAGCGTTCAGCCTGGGCCAGCGTCTGCTTGCGCACCCACTCTGGGGGCACTTGGTCTTTATAGGTATTGCGCACTTCCAGGTAATAGCCGAACACGTTGTTATAGCCTATCTTCAATGAACTAATACCCGTCTCTTGGGCCTCCCGCTCCTGAATCTTCAACAGATAATCCTTGCCTGAGTAGGCGATCGTTCTTAACTCATCGAGTTCTGCATTCACACCATCGCGGATGACACCACCCTTGGCTACTAACTGAGGCGGATCGTTCTGAATCTCCTTTTCTATCCTGTCTCGCAGCGATTCGCACAGGTTCAGTTGCTCACCGACCCGTTTCAAAGCCTCGTTGTCTGCATAGAGACAAGCGGTCTTGATGGGCTGTATGGCCTGCAAAGCCACCTTCAACTGCACCACTTCACGAGGCGACACTCGCCCTACGGCTACCTTTGAGATGATACGCTCCAGGTCGCCAATGCGGTGCAACTGTTCATCGACACATTGGCGGAAGTCAGGCTCACGATAGTAATACTCTACGATGTCAAGGCGCTCGTTGATGGGCTTCACGTCTTTTAGGGGGAACACCAGCCAGCGTCTCATCAGTCGCCCTCCCATCGGAGAGACCGTCTTATCGATGACATCCAGCAGCGACTTGCCGTCATCCTGCATCGGATGGATCAGTTCAAGGCTGCGGATGGTGAATTTATCCAGGCGGACATACTTGTCTTCCTCAATGCGGGAGATGCTGGTAATATGGCCTATCTGGGTGTGCTGCGTCTGTTCCAGATAGACTAAGATGGCTCCTGCTGCGATGACACCTGCTTGCAGATGCTCCACACCAAAGCCTTTCAGGTTCTTCACATTGAAGTGTCGCAGCAGCTTCTGCTTGGAGGTCTGGTCTGTGAATACCCAGTCGTCAAGCTGGAAGGTAAAGAATTTTGTGCCAAAGAGGCGTTCAAAGTCCTGTTTGCGTGATCTGTCGAAGAGGATTTCCTTGGGTGAGAAATTGCCTAAGAGCTTCTCTACATAGTCTGCCGTTCCCTCGCCAGTGAGGAACTCACCTGTGGAAATATCGAGGAAGGCGACACCAAACGATGCCTTGCCGAAGTGGATAGCGGCGAGAAAGTTGTTTTCCTTATAATTGAGGACGTTGTCTGAGAGTGCGACACCAGGCGTTACCAATTCCGTGATACCTCGCTTGACGAGTTTCTTCGTCAGCTTTGGATCCTCCAACTGGTCGCAGATGGCCACACGCTTGCCTGCCCTGATAAGCTTGGGCAGATAGGTGTCGAGGGCATGATGGGGGAAGCCGGCCATCTCGTCGCCCTTAATACCGGCACCGTTGTTACGATGGGTGAGGGTGATGCCGAGGATCTTCGCTGCCGTGATGGCGTCTTCGCAGTAGGTCTCATAGAAGTCCCCACAGCGGAAGAGCATCACCGCATCAGGGTGCTTAGCCTTCAGATCGAAGAACTGCTTCATCATCGGGGTCAGCTCCCCGTCCTTCTTCGCCATTATTACCTTTTTACCTTTTTACTTTTTTACCTTTACTTCTTGATGTACTGCATGATCATGTTCACGATCTCCTCCTCGCTATGTCCGTCGACAGTGAGGACGATGTCGTAATTGCGGGTGTCGTAGCGAGAGGTGCCAGTGTACTTCTTGACATAGCGTTCACGCATCTTGTCCACCTCCTTGATGATCTTCATGGCCTCTTCACGGGTGATGCTCCGCTTGTCCATCAGACGGGCGATGCGGAACTCCATGCCTGCCTGGATAAGGATGCTCATATGGTTGGGGTGATCGCGGAGTACAAAGAAGCCGCTACGGCCTGCGATGACGCATGACTCATCAGCAGCAATGCCCTTCAGGATCTCCTTCTCAGACTCAAAGATGTCGTCTGTGATGAGGAAATCGGGGATGGCCGTCTTGCTGGAGACGAGCTGGGGAGCGGCAAAGCTGGGCATGATCTTCAGGCTGCGCTTGAAGTCGGCCCACCAGTTGTGTTGCTGGCCCTTCAGCCTTTCAATCTCCTGAGCCGTCAGCTCATACTTCTTCTCCAGCTCCTGAATGAGCGCCTTGTCGTAGAAAGGCACACCCAGACGGTCTGCTAACATCTTACCAATAGTCCTGCCACCAGAGCCAAGCTCACGGTTGATCGTAATGACGTACTTTTCTTTCAGATTCATATCGTTATCGTTGATTGTCTCGGCAAAGGTACAAAGAAAAAAGGAGTTAATAGTTAAGAATAAAGAAAAAATGCAAGATTAAGGCGAAATTTCTTATCTGTTAACGGTTAATTCCCTATCTTTGCCAGAAAAAAGAATGTATCTGAACAGAGAGAACATCGAGCGCAGCACGAATGAAGTGGAGTGGCATCCGCTCATTCCCTTCCTGCCTGAGAACGCCAAGGTGCTGTTCCTGGGCAGTTTTCCGCCACAACGGAAACGCTGGTGCATCGATTTCTATTACCCTAACTTCATCAACGACCATTGGCGCATCGAGGGACAAGTGTTCTTTGGCGACCGCAATCACTTTGTGGATGTTGAGAAAAAGCGCTTCAAGCTGGAGGAGATTGTGGCGTTTTGTCTTTCCAAGGGCATCGCTTTCTTTGATACCTCTACGGCCATCCGACGGCTGAAGGATAATGCTTCAGATAAGTTCCTTGAGGTGGTGGTGCCTACAGACATCCCTACCCTACTCGCCCGCCTGCCTCATCTTCGTGCTATCGTCACCACAGGCGAGAAGGCGACGGAGACCATCTGTGCCTCGCTCCATATCCCAGAGATGCCCAAAGTCAACACCTTTGTCCCCATCCCAACCTCACAAGGGGTCAGACCCTTTGTGAGCGGACTGGTGCTTTATCGCCTGCCCTCCTCCTCTCGTGCCTATCCGCTTGCCTTTGATAAGAAAGTGGAAGCCTATCGGAATATGTTTGAATATTGTAACCTCTTATAAAAAAGATCCTTATGAAACGAATATTGTTTGCTTTTGCTTTGCTACTGAGCCTTTGCCTGACGATTGATGTGCAGGCCCAGAACATCCACACTACTTGGCGCCAGAAGACGATAGCCGTCGAGAATGGCGGAGAGTCGCCAACTGTTATTCAACTCCTAAAGGCATTTAATAAGGTGTGGCACTATAAGAGTACTGACGCTTTGCTGGCTGAGGCTGGCGACAGGCTGTATGTGTCCAACGATGCCACAGAGGGTAATTCTGGGCGAGCTTTCGTCGATTGCGAGGACTTCTGTCATTGTTGGTACGACTTTGAGAACTCAGCCGACCACATGGTGGAGGCCAGAACCTATCAGTGTGACAACGGCCATCTGCTCTTTGCCGTCATTCTTGCTGAGGCAGGACCCAAAGGAAAGTATTTTGGATGTTTCTACGATTATAATCCCAAGACGTCGAAACTTACGCCAAAGGATGAGCCGTTTATTGATTTCCGCCCCTTCTGGCCAGGATCGCACATCACATACGCCCTCGGCGAGGGGTATCTGCAGGTGATACTGGTGATAGAGAGTGCCCCAGGAATTGAGACGCAATACACGCATTACATCTTCAACGGCAAGCGTTTCGCCTACGATCACCTCGATGCCATCGGCTATGCCGCCTACGATGAATCCGAGGAAGAGGAGGAGTGATTATCCGCTGTTTTTCCTTCTTTTGATGTAAAAGCCCTTTACAAAAGGCCTCTCAAAACTCGCGTATTTCTCATCAACCCGTCTTCAGGTCGCAAATACGCGAGTATTGAAGCATTAGTTCCAAACGTCTGATACAGAGCGACTTGCATTGCTTTTAGGCATTATGAACGTCTCTAATTGTCTTCTTATTATTTACCCCTGCCTGTTTACTATCGTTAAGATGCCTTCCATAACAGTAAAGTATGTTTAGTACGACTGTTGCTGATGCTTACTATACCCCTATAACAAGCATCAGCAACACTCTTACTTAGCATCTTAACGACCCCAAACTGCCATCTCTACCAAAATCCTTCATCTTTTTAGCCCCCAATCGCCTTATTCCCTTTCTATTTCGCACAATTCTGATACCCCTTTTTCAGGCAATCTTTCTTGACAATCACCTGTAATCCATAACTTTGTACCACTCACAATGAGCCTATGTTTGGATAGGTGAACCCTTTCTGACAGGTAGTATGCAAACCCTTTCTGCTGGTAGTTTGAAGGCTCTAAAATCAACCTCCATTATATTCTTTCCAAAGCTTTGTCGTATGTTCCTTTTTCAATTCTCGAGAGAATTCAAGACTTTAGTGCCTTTAAACTCCGACTTTAGTGCCTTTAAACTTCTCAATTCTCTCGAGAATTCAACAGCCTCTTCCGTCCTCCCTCACAGAGACCACTCTATACCCATCGACTTTAGCCACTTCAAACTCCTAGAAATCAACGTCTTATCTATTACGAAAAACTTCGTTACGACTTATTTCGTAACAAATCAAAAATGGGTCAAAGTTTGTTCCTTGGCTCACAATACAACGCTTTGCCCCAAAAGAATTATTCTATGAGAATTATTTTTTTTGAATAATTCTTTGCGAATATTGAAAGTTTTTGTAATTTTGCAACGAATAATAAAAGATATGAAACAATGATCAAGAACAAGAATCCCTTTATTGTATCTGGTAAGATTCCTACAGAACTTTTCTGTGATCGCAAGGAAGAGACTGCATGTTTGCTGAAGTTTCTTCAGAGTGAGGAAAACGTGGTACTGATGTCGCAACGGCGTATGGGAAAGACGAAGCTGGTTGAATATTGTAGCGATGTGAATAGCCTCGACAAACAATACATCTTGATGTATGTTGATATTTTGCACACCACTTCGTTTCGTGAATTCATACAATTGCTTGGCGGTATCGTTTTTGATAACGTTGCTCGCCGTAGTGTGCGAATGATGAAATTATTCACTGCAACTGTAAAATCGTTAAGTGGTAGTTTTGGCTATGACCCTATACAGAATACACCAACCTTTGATGTCCGTTTAGGTGACATAACTGCACCAGAATATACACTTAATGAGATATTCCAGTGTATTGAGAAAGCTGAACGCAGGTGTATTATTGTCATTGACGAATTTCAACAAGTGACCAAATATGCGGATAATAATGTGGAGGCTTTGTTGCGTTCACACATACAGAAAGTGTCTAATGCAAACTTTGTATTTGCGGGTAGTCAGCGTCGGTTGATGGAAGAGATGTTTTTTTCAGAAAGGCGTCCTTTCTATATGAGTGCTCGCAGTATACAACTGGCACCTATTCCGTTCTCAGACTATTTTCAGTTTGCCAGCCATCATTTCAAGCTGGCAGATAAGGATATTGATGAAGCTGCTGTTAAGCTGGTTTATGACACGTTTCTTGGTGTTACGCTTTATCTCCAAAGAATGATGAAGGATGCCTACAACCTTACTTCAAGAGGCGATAGTTGCGATGTTACAACTATCAGGCAGATAATAGATGATTATGTGTTGGAGTGCGAACCAAGACTTAGAGAACAGCTGACCTTTGTCACAGAAACGCAGAAAGAGCTGCTTTATGCTATTAGCGAGGAGGCAGAATCTGTTAAAAACATAACAGCATCTTCTTTCATCAAACATCATCGCTTAAAATCCTCGAGTGCCGTTCAGGCTGCATCACGGAAACTTCTGGAATACGACTTGTTGACGCGGAACGAAGGTTCGTACTCTATTGCCGATCCCCTTATAGCTTTGTGGTTAAGGTCAAAGAGGTTTTGAGCTTCACAAAATGTCAAACTTGGAACTCCTATAAATCAAGGTTTTAGCTATTACGAAAATTTTTCAGGGCGCAGAAGTGCCTGACCCTTCTGCGCCCCTTATAGCTTTGTGGCTAAGGACAAAGAGGTTTTGAGTAATATTCTTTGCTTTTTAAAAACGATGAAAGAACTCTAACCCAATAAAGAGGACAGCCATCCATACCTAGGTTTGCCCCCAAAGCTAACTCATTTTCAGTTCTAACGCACAGGGCGCACGGACATCGCGTCGCTGCGGCCGAAGAAGTCGACGTAGCAATCGTCGCCGCTGCTCGAACCAATGTACAATCCGCTGGCGTTTTCCATGTCGATAGGCAAAGTAGTCCAGTAGTAGCCGCGCGAGCCAATGAATTTGTATCCGCCACTCCAACGGCCGCCTGCAGCGGGAAGGAAGATTGATCCGCCGTTACTGCCTGTGAACTTTCTGCCATTCACACCATTTTGTGTTGTCCATACCGATGTTGTATAGTCTAGAAGTTCTTTTATCTGATCATACGACGGTGCTGAGGCCACTTGTCCGAATTGGTAATAGCCACCGTATGCCTCTGGGGTGGATGCTCCCTCGTTACAGCAACGCCAAAGCGTACCACTCGGCAACCCCAGGTCTATCCAGTGAGGATGCTTGCCGTCAGGACAGGATTTGTTGCTGTGTGTAAGTATGTAGTTCACAAGATCTGTCACGTCAGCAACGTTCACTTTACCGTCGCCGTTCAGATCGTATTTCGCTTTCTGGGCATTTGCAGTTATTGAGCTAGCCAGCAGGACGATTAGCAGTAATGTTTTTCTCATTGTTATGTTGTTTAGTCACTACTGTCCCGTTAAAGTGGACTAATCGGTCTTTGAAATAATTGAAATTCAGTCTTTTACGAGCAATTTTGAGGGTGCGACGATTTGAATTCGTATCTTTGCAGTCAAAACAGATGGCTGCATA
>JAEEPF010000244.1 GCA_016284635.1 Prevotella sp. | reverse complement strand
GGGCCGTAGACCGTCTGAGCATCCTTGCACTAAAGATCTATCACATGCAGGAACAGGTGGAGCGTCAGGATGCCAAGGCAGACCATATCGCCAGATGTCAGGCGAAGCTCAACGTGCTGTTGGAGCAACAGAAAGACCTCTCGTTGGCCATCGACCAATTGCTGGAGGATATCGAGGCCGGGCGTAAGTATATGAAGGTCTATCGCCAGATGAAGATGTACAACGACCCCAGCACCAACCCTGTCCTCTACAAGAAATCATAAAGTTCAAAGCTCAAAGTTCAAAGTTCAAAGTCAATGAGGAAGGAGCATATATTGGTCATACGGTTCTCGGCACTGGGCGATGTGGCAATGGCTGTCCCTGTTGTGTGGGCATTGGCGACACAGTATCCCGATGTCAGGATTACCGTGCTCAGCCGTGCCTTCGCAAGACCCCTCTTTGCTGACCTCGCTCCCAACGTGAACTTTATGGAGGCTGATCTCAAGCATGAGTACCGTGGCATGCGAGGCCTCAATGCCCTCTATCGCCGACTGGTGGCCAAACAGTTCACAAAGATTGCCGACCTCCACGATGTGCTGCGCTCTGAATACCTCCGTATGCGGTTCAACGTAGGTCACTACCGTGTGGAACACATCCGCAAGCACCGCAAACAACGTCGGCAGTTGACGAAGGGCCACAAGAAGGTGATGCGACCCCTACCCTCCTCTTTCAAGAGTTACTCAGAAGTCTTCGCCCGTCTTGGCTATCCTGTCGACATCAGACAGTTCCACAGCATCTTCCCAGCAGAGGGTGGCAACCTGAATATGCTGCCCAAGGAAATAGGTCCTAAGAAGAACTTCCAGCAGTGGATTGGCATTGCACCCTTTGCAGCCCACGAAGGAAAGATTTATCCGCCAAGGCTGATGGAACAAGTTATTCAGCAACTGCTCCAGAAATACCCCAAAGCCCGCATCTTCCTCTTTGGACGCGGCGAACAGGAGGACGAATATTTCAGCCAGTGGACGGAACGATACCCCCAATGTCTGTCTGTATCTCAGTACTGTGAGTCGATGTATCAGGAACTAATCCTGATGAGTCATCTTGATGCGATGCTGTCGATGGATTCAGCCAATATGCATCTGGCCTCGCTCACTGGCACACCCGTCGTCAGCGTCTGGGGCGCCACACATCCTATGGCAGGATTCCTTGGCTTTAACCAGTCGGAGGATAACATCATCCAGCTGAATCTCGACTGCCGCCCGTGCAGCATCTATGGCAACAAACCTTGCCGTCGTGGTGACTATGCTTGTCTACAGAACATTCCGCCTGAGCGGATTGTTGAGAGAATAACAACCCTCATTAATAACTAAACATTTAAAAGCTTATGAAGTACATTTGTGAAGTTTGCGGTTACGTCTACGACCCCGCAGTAGGTGATCCAGATGGCGGCATCGCCGCAGGAACAGCGTTTGAGAACATCCCCGACGATTGGGTATGCCCCATCTGCGGCGTCGGCAAGAGCGATTTCAAACCTGAGTAACACACTCCATCCAAGGTGGCACATCGTTGCCACCTTATTTATTTTTAGCGAAAAGACACAAAGACGCTAAGACGTTCAGACGCTAAGACGCTCTTAATTCTAACAAAATTTATTGTTTTACGATAATTTAATATCGTTTTTCTTGCAATATTGAAATAATCTATTTACCTTTGCACCGAAATTAATTATCGTTTAACAATAAAATTATATCAATTATGAACAAAAAACTAAAGATTTACAGCACGCTGCTCATTGTGGCACTAGTCATTTTTTCCTTGACCTACTTCTTCAATTACAGTTCGTATACCTCGTACTCAACGGATGAAGAAGAGTTGAAGTTTGTAGAATGTCCACCTGAGTTTATGTCGACGGACACACTCCCTAATAATAGCGGTATCGTCACACACAGACTTCCTTACGTGGGTTATTCACTCAACATTGAGCCGAAGAATCTGCCCAACCAGAAAGTACTCATCACTAAATCGGACGGCCAGATTTACAGGTTGAATCCGCAAAAGATCAATCTGGAAATGCCTGGCTTAAACAAGTTAGGCTCTTTCCCGATGGTTTTCATCGTGTCTGCCGCTGTGGTTTCCGTCATCGTGGTCATCCTGATACTCTGGATGGTTGGCAAACTCGTCTGGAGTATTTATAAAGGCCAGGTGTTTGTGACAAAAGTATCCAAGTATATGGAGACGGCCGGCATCCTACTTTGCCTTCTGTATGTGTTTGATGTGGTTGTTTTATACTTCTTTACGCAATATATGATCGCACACGTCAATATCCCAGGCTATTATATTGTGTTCAAGAATACGTGCAACAGCATGTTCATTATTACGGGCCTCGCCCTGATGATCATCTCGCAGATCATCCTGATGGGTAAGGATCTGAAGGACGAACAGGAACTAACTATCTAAATGGCTGGCCTTATGAGTATCATTGTAAATGTAGATGTGATGATGGCGCGTCGCAAGATGTCGTCACAGGAACTGGCGGAGCGTATCGGCATCACCCAGGCAAACCTCTCCATCCTCAAGACCGGCAAGGCCAAAGCCGTCCGGTTCTCCACCCTTGAGGCTATATGCAAGGCCTTAGACTGTCAGCCTGGGGATATTCTGGAATACAAAGAAGATTAAATAATAGAAAAGACGCAAAGACGCTAAGACGGTGAAAGGCGGTAAAAAACGTCTTACCGTCTTAGCGTCTTAATGTCTTTTTTAGATAACGGAGAGCCACACAGAGATATAATGTTAATATATATTAATATTATTATATATTATATATAAGGTACGCGTAGTTTGGTGTGTGAGTGTGAGGGTGTGGATGAAAATGAAAAAGACGCTAAGACGGTAAGACGGTAGGAGGTGGAACAGAGAATCAGTGAGCAGAGAGGCGGTGAGCAGAGAGGCGGTTCAGACCACCCCTAGCCCCTCCTAACTTAGGAGGGGAAAAAGGGCGGCACCTTTGTGCCCTATAAAGGCGAGGGTTAAAATTTTAAAAGCAGACGTTTAAGCAAACTAGAACAAACGGCTAAAAAAGGAGGCATAAGTTCGCATAACGTCGCACAACGTCATTCGCATGCCAAAAAAGCTTGCAAGGGTCATTGGAAAGCCTTATCTTTGCACCGCTGTTATTCGACAAACAGTCATTTCAGATTATGGCACGTACAAACAATCCCGTCGACAGTCTTAAACGTCTGAGCGTCTTAGCGTCTTTTCTATTTTGCTTGGAGATTCTTGGCGAAGTGCCAGATGATGATGCCTGCAGCGACAGAGACGTTGAGGGAGTGCTTGGTGCCGAACTGGGGAATTTCCAGACAGCCGTCAGAAGCATCAACGACTTCCTGATGGACGCCCTTGACTTCGTTGCCGAGAACGACAGCGTATTTCTTATCAGGAGCGGGCGAGAACGTCTGGAGCATCGTGGAACCATGAGCCTGTTCGA
>JAEEPF010000067.1 GCA_016284635.1 Prevotella sp. | reverse complement strand
ACGCTGCAGACGATGCGGACGGAGATCTTCCTGACAGCCAACTACGACATGCGGAAGAACCTGATGACGGGTGTGGCCGAATATCGCATGAAATACTCTGAGGATCAGACGTTTAAGCCGCTGACGGAAGAGGTGCGCAACGATATGACCATTGAGGCCCGCGAGCAGGGACTGAAGTCGTGGGACCAGGATGTGAACCGATTTATCGACTCGACGCGCATTGAGCAGTATGACCCAGTGAACATCTGGCTCGACAAGTTACCTGAGTGGGATGGGCACGACTATATCGCCGACCTTGCCAAGCGTGTGCCGACGGATCAGCCTCATTGGGAGAAGTATCTCAGGTTCTGGCTCGTGGGTATGGTGGCTCAGTGGCGCGAGAGCGATAAGCAACTGACTGGCAATGCTTTAACGCCGTTGTTGATTGGCCGTCAGGGGTGCGGAAAGACGCGTTTCTGCAAGATCCTTCTACCGCCTGAACTGAGGGACTACTATAACGACAAACTGAACTTCAAGAACGAGTTCGACCTGAACATCGCGCTGACCTCGTTTGCGCTGATCAACATCGACGAGTTTGATAAGACCACCAATTCGCAGCAGATCGTACTGAAGTACCTGCTGTCGTCGAGCGACGTGAAGTTCCGTCCGCCCTACGGCAAGACCATCAAGCAGTATCGTCGTTATACCTCTTTTATAGGCACTACGAATCAACAGCAACCGTTGGTGGATCCTACGGGTTCGCGTCGTTTCGTCTGTGTCGGCATCCCAGCGGGCAAGAACATTGACTTTACGGATAATCTCGACCATCGCCAGCTCTACGCCCAGGCCCTATACCTGTTCAATAAAGGTGAGCGATTCTGGCTGGACGACGACGAGATACAGATGCTGATTGAGGAGAACGTGCCTTATCAGCGAACGGTCGATCTGGTGGAGATGATCAACGAGACCTTCCGCAAGCCGAAGGAAGGTGAGGGCCGCTGGTGGGGAACCACAGAGATTCTCTCCACCTTCGCCAGCCGCTATGCCTACTTCGATGCCAAACGGGCCACACCCGTCGTATTGGGTAAGGCGATGAATAACTTCCGCTTCAGCTTCCATCACCGTATGGTGAACGGCTGCTCGGAGTACTGGCTCATTGAGAAATGAAACAATCATTTCTCAATGTCAAGGCCGCCTATCCTTTGCTTGTTTGGCAAACTCAAACAACGACTGAGGCAGGTGGCAGTAGCCGTCTGGATTTTTGTCGAGGTAATCCTGATGATATTCCTCTGCCGTGTAGAAATTCTGAAGAGGTAACTTCTCTACGGTCAAAGGCTGCTCATAGTTTTTCTGCTCCTCAGCGAAAACCTTCTCAATGACGGTCAAATCCGCTGGGTCGGTATAATAGATGCCAGTACGATAGCGCGTGCCCTCGTCGTGTCCCTGCTTGTTGAGACTCGTAGGGTCGATGGCCTTGAAGAACATCCGCAACAGAAATTCAAGACTGACCACATCGGGATAGAACCGCACAAAGACCGTCTCAGCAAAGCCTGTCTGGTCGGTATAGACCTCCTTATAAGTTGGATTCTCGGTATGTCCGTTAGCGAACCCCACTTCCGTTATGGCCACGCCCTCAATCTGCTTGAAGTAATGCTCCGTTCCCCAGAAGCAGCCACCAGCAAGGTAAATGTCCTTCGTGGGCTTTGGCGACTTCTTGGCTTCCTCGACCAATCCGTTCATTAAGTTATCGTCTATTATCTTCATAATCTCGCTATTTTTCGGGTTTCATGCTCAGCAGAAACTGATGCAGGTCCTTTCTCATTTGCTCTTCAAATTACTCTATTTCACAAATACTATTAAAAACTCTGGCAAAGGTACGCAAAAATGGGCTTTTTTCCGTACTTTTGCACCAATAATTAACAAAAGTTGAATTATCTTTATTAATTAAGATTGGAAGATATGAACAAGTGTTTAGTGTTGGTAGCAGCCATGATGGCTGCCATGAGTCTGCAGGCTCAGACGGAGCGCTCCGAGGAATTCAGGGCAAAGTATGAACTGAAAGAGGTGGTGGTGATGAGCCGTCACAATATCCGATCGCCGCTGACGTCGGGCGGTGCTGCCTATATGCGAGTGACTCCTTACGAATGGTTTAAGTGGACATCGCCCAGCAGCCAGTTGTCGCTGCGTGGTGGCGTGCTGGAGACGGAGATGGGCCAGTTCTTCCGTAAATGGGTGGTCGCCGAGGGACTGCTGCCAGAAAACTGCCGTCCTGTGGGCAGCGAGGTGCTGTTCTATGCCAACTCTCGCCAGCGCACCTTTGCCACAGCCAAGTATTTCTCCGCCGGGTTCCTGCCGTTTGCCAATGTGGAAATTCAGCACAAGTACTACGAGGACAAGATGGACCCTGTGTTCACTCCGAAGTTCACGAAGATGAACGAGCAGTACCGCCAGCAAATCATGGCCGAGATGAATGCCATGCACGGCGGACCTCAGGCGTGGATGAAGTCCGTGCAGCCCACGCTGACGCTGATGGAGGAGGTGATAGATATGGCACATTCTCCAGCTGCCGCTAATGACACGACGCACTTCTGGTGCGACGATACGCAGTTCATACTGGAGAAGGGTGACGAGCCGAGGATGAAAGGCGGCTACACACTGGCCAACAGCGTGGCCGACGCGATGGTGCTGCAGTGTTATGAGAGTGAGAGAATGGCGGCTTTCGGTCATGAGCTGACAGAGGAACAGTGGCGCGCTGTCTGTGGCGTGAAGGAGGTGTACGACGGTCTGCTCTTCACCACCCATAGCGCGGCCGTCAACCTGGCCTATCCGCTGGTGAGCCGTATCCGCGAGGAGCTGCACCATGAGGGTCGTAAGTTCACGTTCCTCTGCGGCCACGACTCGAACCTCGCCAGCATCGGCGCAGCTCTTCGTCTGCACTATCCTGAGACGGAGCATGCCTTGGAGCTGCGTACGCCTATCGGCTCGAAGCTCGTGTTCGAGAAATGGAGCGACGGCTGCGAAGACTATGTCGCCATCAATCTGGTCTATCCGAAATACAGCCAGATGCATGTCCGCTCGCTGTTCTCGCTTGAGGAATCGCCGATGGTTCTGCCCGTCACTATCGAGGGACTGACGGCCAACAGCGACGGTCTCTACCGCCTGGCCGACCTCGATGCCCGTATGGCGAGTGCAATGGCCGAATACGATGCCATCGAGGATGATTCACCCGATTGTCATCGTCATTAATACATTTTTTATTTTTGATTTTCTTTTGCCAGAAGAATGTTCTTTTCTTTGGCCCGGACTTTGATGTTCTTCGCCAGACACTCGCTGTAGAGCCAGGGCTCGCAGCTGTGGATGTCGCCAACATTGATGAAACCTTTGTAGGCAGCATATTCTGAGCCGCTATAGCCGCTGACGACGAGAACGTGGTGTGAAGGTGCGACGGTGACGGTAATGGTGTCGTGGAGCGTGGCGGGAGTAGCGTCCGTCCGCCAGTTCACGGGGTTGATGCAGATGTCAGAGCCAGAGATGACGGGGATGACGTACTTCACGTCCTTCACCGTGTTGTAGCAGATGGTGACACCCGTGTCCGTCTCTCCCTCAGCAGGACGGATGTGGCTGCACTGCGCCATGTCGGCCTTGGTCACCTTGTAGCCCAGCACGTATGCTGCTGCCAACTGGCTATAGGTCTCGTCGTCGATGTGCTTCAACAGTTCCACCACGGCCAGTCCACCCTGACTGAATCCTGCGATGATGAGCGGACGCGACGTGTCGCGATGAGCCTGGAAATGGTCGAAGGCTGCGCAGACGTCACCCATCGACAGCCTGGTGCGATTCATAATAGTGTCCTCGTTCTGTGTCATCCAGGCCTCAATGGTGGTGTGACGGTAGAACGGGGCGAAGAATCGGTTGCCAGGCGACATGTAGGCAGCCACCTTGTTAATCTCCAAATCGCCCATGTGATCGCGATGCTCAGGGTTCCACACGTCGGCATAATGGCATATTCTGCCATCCTCCGTCGTCCAGTCTTCCTCCCACGTCGATACGACGTAGAAGATGTCTGCCCCAGTGCCGTCGGTGTCGCCGTCGGCGGTTATCCACATCGCTGCGTCGTTGTAGTCGGGTGCTTGTGGAATAAACGTTGACTGCTCATACTGGCCTACTGCATGATCATCATTAGCCGTACACAATGCAAACGAAGCGCTTTGCCAAAGCAGGATTATTGCTGCCACCACCATGATGGCTACTGCAAAGATCTTCGCCTTGGCCCACGGTCGCCTATTTTCTTCTGCCATAATCACAAAACATATTAAAAACAACGGCAAAGTTACTCATTTTTGTTCTAAAATTCGTATATTTGCACCATCTTTTAACAATAATAAGGTATAGACAATGATGAAGATTCTCATGATTGGTGGTACGGGAACGATCAGCAGTGCCATCACCCGACAGTTAGCTGAGAGCGGCCATGAACTGTGGCTGCTGAACCGAGGCACACGCAAGCAGGAGGTGCCAGGAAGTGTGAAACAGGTGATTGCCGACATCGACGACACGGAAGCCGTGCTCGCCGGTTTGGGTGACACACAGTTCGATGCCGTCTGCGAATTCATCGGCTTCGTGACGGAGCAGGTGGAGCGCGACATCCGGCTGTTCCGCGGACGCACGCGCCAGTACGTCTATATCTCGTCGGCCTCGGCGTATGCGAAGCCGGTGCGTAGTCCGTATATCACCGAGGGAACTGCGCTGGCGAATCCCCACTGGCAGTATTCGCGCAATAAGATTGCCTGCGAGGAGCTGCTGATGAAGGAGTACCGCGAGAATGGATTCCCCGTGACCATCGTCCGCCCCTCGCACACCTACTGCGAGCGCGGCGTGCCCGTGAGCATCCACGGACCGAAAGGCAGTTGGCCGGTATTGGAGCGGATGCTGGAGGGCAAGCCTGTGCTGGTGCATGGTGACGGCTCTTCGCTGTGGACACTGACGTGGAACGAGGACTTTGCACGTGGCTTCATCGGGCTGCTGGGCAATCCGAAGGCCATCGGCGAGGCATTCCAGATTATGAGCGACGAGCAGCTGACATGGGATCAGATCTATGAGTGCGTCGGTCAGGCACTAAACACGACACCGAGGCTCTATCACGTCGCCTCCGACTTCCTGGCCGCCGTCTGTCCGAAGGACTACGACCTCGAGGGCAACCTCATCGGCGACAAGGCGGCAACGGTCATCTTCGACTGCACGAAGCTGAAACGCGCCGTTCCCGGATTCCAGGCTACGACGCGCTTTGATGAGGGTGTTCGCCGCTGTGTCAGCTATATTCTCGCACATCCAGAGCTGCAAGTGGACGACCCTGAGTTCGACCAATGGTGCGACAAGGTCATTGAGGCACAGGAACAGGCAAAGAAGATGATATCCCAGCCTAAATGATCCTGATGATCAATGATATTTAAAATTTCATAGTATCAGGCTGTCCATCAGATAGACGATGGCGCAGCAGATGGCTGCAACGGGGAAAAGGCCCATCCGCCTCCAGGCCGCGATGATGCCGATGATTAGGGCTATGGTGCCTGACAGGGGTGACATCGTGGTTAGGATCATACTTGGGAAGGTCATCACGGCCAGCGTGACGTAGGGCACGTAATAGAGGAAGCTGCGCACGAAGCGGTTGCTGATCGGACCTTTGATCAACAGCATCGGCACCACACGGATCAGGTTCGTGGTGATGATGCCCAGCAGGATGCAGATGATGATGCTATGCTCGTCCATGGGCATCCTCCGTCTTAACAGGTTTCAACCAGGCGGCAACCGCCGAAATGACAATGGTGAGCACGATGGTCCGCGTGCCGCTGCTCCAGTTGCTTACCACAGGGGCCACATAGCAGGCACCGCTCAGCACAAAACTGGCCATGACGGCGTAGAGCACATGGCGGTCATCGCGGGCCGGGGGCATGATGATGGCGAGGAACATGCCGTAAAGCGCTACACTCAGGGCGGCAACAATGTTGGCGGGCAACATGCCTCCAGCGATAATGCCCGCTGTACAACCAGAAGCCCAGAACAGCGTGGAGATGAGTGCGGCAGAGTAGGTGTAGGCTGGCGGACAGTAACCCGGATGGGCGATGGATACGCCGAAGATCTCGTCGGTGACACAGCAAGCCATCAGAATACGATGGAACCACGACGTGCCAGGCGCGATCTTCTGGGAGAGGGCGGCACTCATCAGCATATAGCGCAGATTCACCACCAGACACATCGCGACGATCTCTACGTAGGCTGCCTGCGCGGCCACGAGGGTATAGACACCGTATTCTCCTGCCGAGGCACGCGTAAAGAAGCTGCTAACGAATCCGATAACAGCTGTCAGTCCCGCTTGTTTGGCAATGATGCCCAACGAGAATGCAACGGCAAAATAACCCAGAGCAATGGGTATGCCGATGCGAAATCCTTGAATAATATTCTTATCCGTTACCTAATCAATCGTCGGGGTTACGCTTGTAGTGGAACTCCTGGATGTTGGGGTTCGTTCCCAGGTCGCCTCCAATGGTCGTGCTCCTGATGAGCTTCTGGTTGTAGCTCTTGCGCATCGGGCCGATACGGAGGAGGAAGTCGTTGAAGTTGGCCGTGGGGATGACCATTCCGTAGATGCCGAAGCCTACGCGTGTACCTTCTGTCTTGACGTTGTTGTAGACATAAGCGGTGCGGAAGAACGAGTGGTTGAAGATCTCCAGACGGTTGTACTTGTCGAACACCTCGCGCCACTCCTGACCTACCTTTGTGGTGTCGGCCTTCGTGAAGATGAAGCCGATGTTGTGGACGAAGTCGTCGATCTGGTCGCCTCGAATACTGTCGTTCTGCTCCATGCACTGCATGATGTTGTCGTTCATCTCGTCGCGCATCTCCTGGTCAGATGGCTTGGTGAGGACGGCGATGATGAAGAGCACCAAGAGGATGATTGCTAAAATGACAAATTTGCCGAGGCAGCTGTGAAGGAACATCTTTCCTACGCTCTCGTTGGTTCTGTAACCTTGGTTGTCTGATGGGTTCATAGTTGCTAAATTTGATTATTGTGAATTAAGTTCATGAATTCCTGCCGGGTCTTGGCCTGGTTGAAGGCACCGCTGAAGTCGCTGGTGGTGGTGATGGCGTTCTGTTTCTCGATGCCACGCATCTGCATGCACATGTGGCGGGCCTCGACGACGACCATCACACCCAGGGGTTTCAGTGTCTCCTGGATGCAGTCCTTGATCTGCTGCGTCATACGCTCCTGCACCTGAAGGCGGTGGGCGTAGATGTCAACCACGCGGGCTATCTTCGACAGTCCGGTGATGTAGCCGTTAGGGATGTAGGCCACGTGGGCCTTGCCGTAGAAGGGCAGCATATGGTGCTCGCAGAGGGAGAAGAAGTCGATGTCCTTCACGATGACCATCTGCGAGTAGTCCTCACGGAAGAGGGCGTCGGTGAGCACCTTGTGGGCGTCCATCTGATAGCCTCTCGTGAGTACCTGCATGGCCTTGGCCACACGCATAGGCGTCTTCAGCAGTCCCTCGCGCTCTGGGTCTTCGCCCAGCAGCGTCAAGATCTGATGATAGTGCGCAGCGAGTTCCTCAACTCCTGACTCCTGACTCCTGACTCCTGTCTCCTGACTCCTGACTCCTGTCTCCTGTCTCCTGACTCCTGACTCCTGTCTCCTGTCTCCTGTCTCCTGTATCATGGGTAGAAAACGGTTATTTTTCCTTTGACGATGACGGCCGACGGGTAGCCGAGCGACTTGACCTTCGTGAGTACGTCGTGCGCCTCTTCGTAAGTGCGGTAGTTACCCATGCGGCAGATCCAGCGTGGAGAGTAGAAATGTACGTAGACAGGCTCGTTGGGGAAGAGTGTCTTGATCTCGTCGCCTATGCGCTCCGCCTTCTGACGGTCTACACGGCCATTGCCACCGGCGAAGACCTGCACGCGCCAGCCGTTGACCTTCTGACCTTTCATGATCTTCTTGCTGCGGTCTATGGAGTCGGGCGCAAGGGAAGTGTCGGTCAGGTCGTCACCAGTCAGTTTGACAGTCTGCTGGGGTTTGGTGGGCGTCGTAGTGGTCGTGGTGGTCGGCGTCGTTGTGGTTGTGGCAGGCGCCGTCGGGTTGTTGATGAGATCGTCGATGGCCTTGTCTTGCGTAACAGTCACCTTGCCTTCACCCACTTTGCTCTGCTGGAGCTGTTGGGTAAAAGTTTGCGCCCTTGCAGGGCTAAATGATAAATGACAAATGATAAATGATAAACTCAACAGCCACCATTTTCTTCTTGTCAGTATTCTTTTAGTTTTCATTGTGTCAACCAATTATCATTCATCATTTATCATTTTTCATTCAGGCCAAAGACGTTAGTCGAAGGCCGCAATAATTCCCTTGAAGTCAGCGGCCTTCAGTGAAGCACCGCCAATCAGACCACCGTCGATGTCGGGCTTTGCAAACAGCTCGGGAGCGTTGCTGGCCTTGCACGAACCGCCATAGAGGATGGTGGTGTCGTCAGCCACAGCCTGACCGTACTTTTCAGCGATGATCGAACGGATGTAAGCGTGGATCTCCTCAGCCTGCTCAGCGGTAGCGGTCTTGCCTGTACCGATGGCCCAGATGGGCTCGTAGGCGATGACGATCTTGCGGAAGTCCTCCTCAGAGAGGTTGAACACGCTGCCCTCGAGCTCGGCCTTTACGACCTCGTTCTGCTTGCCGGCCTCGCGCTCCTCCAGGCTCTCACCGATGCAGAAGATCACCTTCAGGTCGTTCTTCTGGGCGAGCAACACCTTCTCCTTCAGTATCTCGGGAGTCTCCTTGTAGTACTCACGGCGCTCAGAGTGGCCGAGGATGACGTACTGGGCACCTGTTGACTTCACCATCTCGGCAGAAACCTCACCGGTGAAGGCACCCTTCTCCTTGTCGGCGCAGTTCTCAGCACCCAGGCCGATGATGTCCTGGTCGAGGAACTGTGCGATAGAAGCGAGGTGAATGAACGGGGTGCAGATGACCACACCACAGTTGGGCTTGTCAGCCTTCAATGTCTCGTTAAGCTCCTTTGCAAGAGCGATACCATCCTGGAGATTCATGTTCATCTTCCAGTTTCCTGCTACGATTTTCTTTCTCATAACTGTTTTACTTTGAACTTTGAACTTTAAATTTTGAACTTTATGATTTCTTTTCTTTTTTCTGATCCAATGGGTCCAGGCCCAGAGTCGGTCGGCGAGGGTGAGGAGCACCAGCGGGAGCACGAACCACGTGAGTATCCACAGGATCTTGCTCGTGACGGTCTCGGTGGGCAACTGACCCAGCGGGTTTTCTTCTAACCGCTTGGAGAGTTCTTCCTCCGTCGGCAGGGCATTGTGGCTCCATTTGCGAATGACGACGCCATCGTGGAGGAGCAGCAAGCCTGGGTTCGACCGTATGACGGTCTTCAAGGTGATATCGTCCGTGTTGCAGAACGGATATTCTGCGCCTGTCATATCGCACCAGCGACTGATGGCCGTGCCTGAACTGGCTGTGAGACAGTAGAACGGATAGCCGTGATCCAGACTGTACTCATATACGTGGTTCAGTTCGTCGAGCTGGGAGTCGTCGGCCTGTTCCAGATGGGGCGCCACGAGCAGGAATGTGTAACTGCTGTCGTTGAGCACCGCCTCGGTGATGTCCTCGCCGTCGTCCGTGCGCTCGATGAAGAAGTCGGCATAGGGCGACTCCTCACCGTCCATCATCCTCTGCCATCCCGTCTTGAGGTCTGCCCCCACGTGGTAGGGACGGAAGTCGAACTGGGGTAGGGTGTAGAGACTCCGTCCGGCGATGATGAACAGGATGAATACCACCGAGTAGTTCACCACGATCCACTGGCTCGGCTCGCCGATGAGCCTCGGCTGGAGAGTTGGCCATTTCCAAATGACGACGGCCGCACAAAGCAGCACGACGTTTTTCCACAGCGTCTGCCAGTTGGTGAGCACCAGCGCATCGCCGAAGCAGCCGCAGTCGGTGATGGGATTGGTCAGTGCCAGCCAGAGGGTGAGCGGCGTCATGATAAGCATCATCACGAGCACCACCTTCGACACGAGTCTCCGCCTGATGGCGAACAGCAGACAGATGCCGAGGATGAACTCGACGGTTGCCAAGAGCACTGCCGCCAGCAGTGAGAGCATGTCGGGTGCCAGATAGCCCAGCCCCATCGCTGTCAGATAGTCGTGAATCTTGTACTGTGTACCTAAGGGATCCACCGCCTTGACGAATCCTGATAGGATGAACGTCAGGGCGAGTATCATCCGGCAGATGTTGACGGCTGTCTTCCTCACTCCGATAGTTTAATTACGCCAAAGACCGCATAGTTGATGATGTCCATATAGTTGGCATCGATGCCCTCGGAGACGAGTGTCTCGCCCCCCAGGTTCTCAATCTCCTTGATTCGTTCGATTTTTGTCAGGATCAGGTCGGTATAGCTGCTCACGCGCATACCGCGCCACGCCTCGTCGTAGTCGTGGTTCTTCTTCTTCATCAGTTCCAGCGCTTCGTGGGCGAACTGGTCGTAGAGTGTCATCGCCTCGTCGTTGCTGATGTCGACCGTGTCGGCAAATCCCTTCGAGAGTTGGATGAGGCCCACGATGCCGTAGTTTATCAGTGCGATGAACTCCGGTCGGATGCCTTCGCCCACCATTGATTCCTTCTTGATTTCAAGGGAGCGGATACGCTTGGCCTTGATGAAAAGCTGGTCTGTGAGCGCCGTGGGACGCAGGATGCGCCACGAGGCTTTATAGTCGTGAAGTTTCTTCTCGAACAAGGCCCTGCACTCTGCCAGCGCCTGCTCAAATTGGGCATTTGTCTTTTCCTGATAGTCCATAATCGGGTGCAAAGGTACGAATAAGCGAGCAAAATGCAAAATAAAATTCGATTTATTTTCATTTTACCTATACTTTTCACTCTTCACTTTTACCTTCTTTCTGCTTCTGGCGGATATATCGGATCTTCATGCCGAGAGCCTCGAACTGCGTGCGGATAGAGTCACGACGCATACGGGTACGGGTGAGGTTCATCAGTTCCTCGGCGGTCGCTGTCAGTGCGGCTTTGTGGGCGTCTACCTGCTGTTGCAGGGCTTCCAGTTCGCGGTTGGCCATCACCAGCGCACTGTCAGTACGGGCCAGTTCCTGCTGGGCGATCTTCAGTTCCACATCCTGATGCAGCCTGAGGGCGGCCTTCCTCGCCTCGACGATGTCTGGGTAGGAACGGCGGAGGGAGTCGATGAGCCGTCGGGCTTCGTCGAGCCGACCATCCTCGCAACAGGTTGCAGCCTCTTGTGCCAACAGCTCTGCCTGTTTCTGCGGGCTTTCGCTACAGGCAGCGAAGCAAACGGTCGCCAGACAGAGAATCACTAGTCTTGTCAGTCTTATCATACTTATTCTATTTTGTTGCAAAGGTACGACAAAATAGTGAAAAATGAAAATAAATTGCATTTTATTTTGCATTTTGCTCGCTTATTCGTACCTTTGCACCCCGAAACAAGCAAACAGATGAAACTTTACTCCGACGAAGAACTGGCAAAGATACTCGACCAGGCGGTGTTCCGACTGATCAGCGAGGCTGCAGACCATTTGGGTCTGGAGTGCTATGTCGTGGGTGGTTACGTGAGGGATATCTTCCTCGAGCGGCCTTCCAACGATATCGACGTGGTGGTTGTCGGCAGTGGTATCGCGGTGGCGGAGGAACTGAAACAGATGCTCGGTCGCAAGGCTCATCTCTCGGTTTTCAGGAATTTCGGTACGGCGCAGGTGAAGTTTCGTCAGAAAGGCATTGAATACGAAGTGGAGTTTGTCGGTGCCCGCAAGGAGAGCTACAGCCACGACTCTCGGAAGCCCATTGTGGAAGACGGCACGTTGGAAGACGACCAGAACCGTCGTGACTTCACCATCAATGCGATGGCCATCTGTCTGAACAAAGACCGTTTCGGAGAACTCGTCGATCCCTTCAACGGACTGGCGGATCTCGAAGACGGCATCATCGCTACGCCTCTCGACCCAGAGATCACGTTTTCTGACGACCCGCTGCGTATGATGCGTTGTGTCCGTTTCGCTACGCAACTCAATTTTCAGATCGAGCCGGAAACCTATGACGCATTGGAACGGATGGCCAATCGCATCAAGATCGTTAGCGGCGAGCGCATCAAGGACGAACTTAACAAGATCATCCTCGCTCCTCATCCCAGCATCGGCTTCGAATATCTGCAGCGCTGTGGGCTCCTGAACATCATCCTGCCCGAACTTTCTGCCCTCGATATCGTCGAGCAGAAAAACGGCCGTGCACATAAGAATAATTTTTACCATACGTTGGAGGTTTTAGAGAATGTAGTCAGGAGTCAGGAGTCAGGAGTCGGGAGTCAGGAGTCGGGAGTCAGGAGTCAGGAGAATACTCCTGCGGCAGGATCTGGGGAAGATGGTAATCTACAGACTCCTGACTCCTGTCTCCAGACTCCAAATCGCAACCTTTGGTTGCGATGGGCAGCCCTGCTGCACGATGTCGGCAAGACCAAGTCAAAACGCTGGGATCCCGCTGTCGGCTGGACGTTCCACAACCATAATATCATCGGTGCCAAGATGGTGCCTGTCATCTTCCGCCGACTCATGCTGCCGATGGATGCGAAGATGAAATATGTGCAGAAATTAGTTGACTTACACATGCGTCCTATCGTTATTGCCGATGATGTGGTGACCGACTCAGCCGTACGCCGCCTGATGAACGATGCCGGCGAGGACATCGATGACCTGATGACGCTCTGTGAGGCCGACATCACCTCGAAGAACGAAGTCCGCAAGAAGATCTTCCTCGAGAACTTCCGTATGGTTCGTGAGAAGCTTGCCGACCTCAAGGAGAAAGACTACGTCCGCCTGCTGCAGCCCGTGATCGATGGCAATGAGATCATGGAGATGTTCCGTCTGAAGCCTAGTCGTGAGGTGGGTGTGCTGAAACAGTTCCTGAAGGATGCTGTCCTCGACAATCGCGTGGAGAATGAACGCGAGCCGCTGATGCAACTCCTGATGGAAAAGGCCAGGCAAATGGGCCTGAAATCATAAATCCCACAAGGATTGTTCCTCCAATTTACAATAAACTTTGTTAAAAACACTTACAGCAGATATATCGTAAGATATATTTTTCGTACCTTTGCATCTCGAAAACCGCAACTAAGATGATTAGTTTTCGGCAAAAGGATTAGATTCAACAAATAATCAGTTTAATAATAAGGTATGAAAAAGAACAAGATTTTGATGTTTGCTGCCGCAACGTTGCTGATGGCATCGTGTGGTGGTGGCGGTGGTCGCCCGACATTTGGCGACAATGAGTATCCTGTACAGACTGTGGGTACGTCGAGCACTCAGATGCAGACGACGTATCCCGCGACTATCAAGGGTGTGCAGGATGTGCAGATTTGTCCGAAGGTGCAGGGCTTCATCACCCAGATCAACGTGAAGGAAGGTCAGACGGTGGGTGCCGGGCAGGTGCTCTTTGTGCTGGATAATGCGACCTATCAGGCTCAGGTACGCCAGGCTCAGGCTTCGGTGAATACGGCCCAGGCATCGTGCAACACTTCCAAGTTGAGTTATGAGAACTCGCAGAAATTGTTTGAGAATGGTGTGATTGGTGACTTTGAACTCCAGTCAGCATCCAACGGCTACGAGCAGGCAAAGGCCAGTCTGGCTGCCGCTCAGGCATCGCTCGCCAATGCTAAGGAGATGCTGAGCTTTTGCTACGTGAAGAGCCCTGCCGCCGGTGTGGTGGGTACGCTGCCTTATAAAATCGGTGCGCTCGTGAACACCTCAACGGTGCTGACCACAGTCTCCAACAACTCGTCGATGGAGGTTTATTTCTCCCTGACGGAGAAAGACGCCCTGAACATGACGCAGGCTTCGCTCGGTGAGTTCCCTTCCGTACAGCTTCGACTGGCAGACGGCACAATCTACAACCACGAAGGTAAGGTGACGAAGATGAGTGGCGTGATCGATCCTTCAACGGGTAGCGTACAGATTATCGCCCTGTTCCCCAACGCCGAGAAGCAGTTGAAGAGCGGCGGCTCTGGTGCGATTGTCATCCCGAGAAGTAACTCATCGGCCATCGTGATTCCCCAGAGCTGTGTCTCAGAGGTGCAGGACAAGAAGTTCATCTATCTGCTGGGCGAAGGTAACAAGGTGAAGTACTCAGAGATCAAGGTCGATCCGCAAAACGATGGCAACACCTATATTGTGACCGAGGGTCTGAAGGTGGGTGACAAGTATGTCACCAACGGTATCACCAAACTGAACGACGGTATGGAGATTGTTCCCATCACCCCGGAGAAGTATCAGCAGAAAATCGACGAACAGGCTAAAGCCATGAGCGCCGGCGATATCGTCAATGCGATGAAGAAGTAATGAATAAAGGAGTCAGGAGTCAGGAGACAGGAGTCTGTAGAATACTTTTGCCATCTGAATCCTCTCCAGAAATAGAAAATGTAAAGAGCCAGTCACCGGAATCAAGTAATCTACTTTACTCCTGACTCCTGTCTCCTGACTCCTATAATTAAGAAGATATGACTTTTACTACATTTATAAAACGCCCGGTTTTATCGACGGTGATCTCCATCCTCATCGTCTTGCTGGGTTTTATCGGACTTGTTTCGCTGCCTATTGAGCAGTATCCTGATATTGCACCGCCAACGGTTGCGGTGTGGACTTCCTACCCCGGCGCTGATGCCGAGACGGTGAAGAACTCCGTTGTCGTGCCACTCGAAGAGAGCATCAACGGTGTGGAGGGAATGGACTATATCTCGTCGACGGCCAGTACTGGCTCGGCACAACTCAGTGTGCTGTTCCGTCAGGGCATGAATCCTGACATGTGTGCTGTGAACGTGCAGAACCGTGTGCAACAGGCTCAGGCATTGTTGCCGGCAGAAGTAACTCGTATCGGTGTGACCGTCCAGAAGCGTCAGACATCACAGGTGCTGATGTTTACGCTGACTTCTGAAGACGGCCGTTACGATGATGAGTTCCTGACGAACTACAGTAATATCAACATCATACCTGCAATCAAGCGTATTCAGGGTGTGGGTGACGTGCAGTCGCCTGGTATGAAAACTTACTCTATGCGTATCTGGCTGAAGCCCGACGTGATGAAACAGTACGGCCTGATGCCTTCCGATATCAGCGGTGTGCTGGCAGAGCAGAACATCGAGGCTGCACCTGGTACCTTTGGCGAACAGTCGGACGTGGCCTATGAGTATGCCATGCGCTATACAGGCCGTCTGAAGAGTGAGGAAGAGTTTGGCAATATCATCATTCAGAGTAATGCTGACGGTACGACCTTGAAACTCAAGGATGTGGCAAAGATCGAATTGGGCGGTCAGATGTATTCTGTGTCTATGAGAAACAACAATCTGCCTTCTGTGCTGGGTATGGTACAGCAGATTGCCGGTTCTAACGCCAACGAGATTGCCAAACAGGTGAAGGCCGAACTCGAGGAGCAGGCCAAACTGTTCCCACCGGGCATGACCTATAAGATCAACTACGACGTGACAGAGTTCCTCTATGCCTCAATCGAGGAGGTGGTGTTCACACTGTTCTTCACGTTGTTCCTCGTGTTTATCGTGATCTACATCTTCTTACAGGACTGGCGCTCTACGCTCATCCCGCTGATTGCTGTGCCGGTATCACTGGTGGGTACGTTCTTCTTCCTGAGCGTGTTCGGATTCTCCATCAACCTGCTGACGTTGTCAGCCTTGCTGCTGGCCATCGCCATCGTGGTGGACGATGCTATTGTGGTGGTCGAGGCCGTGCATGCCAAGTTGGATCAGGGCTATAAGTCACCGCTGACGGCTTCTATCGATGCCATGAACGAGATCTCGGGTGCTATCATCTCCATCACGCTGGTGATGTCAGCAGTGTTTATCCCAGTATCGTTCATAGGTGGAACTTCTGGTACGTTCTATCGTGAGTTTGGTGTGACGATGGCTGTGTCTATCGTTATCTCGGCTATGAACGCCCTGACACTGTCGCCGGCTCTCTGTGCCATCTTCCTGAAACCTCACGACAAGGAGGGACACGAAAAGAAGATGTCGCGTATCGATCGTTTCCATCAGTCGTTCAATACGGCCTTTGATGCGACGTTGGGTAAATATAAGGGCATCATTGAGAAGCTGGTCCGCAAACCAGTGGCTATCATTCTGACGGTGGTTATCGGTCTGGCAGTGTTGGGTACGACCATGTTCACGGCCAAGTCGGGTCTGGTGCCTTCCGAGGATACGGGTACGCTCTTCTGTACTATCACGATGCCTCCTGCTACGTCTGTCGCCCGTACCCGTCAGGTCATTGACGAGGTGGACAAGATTCTGGCTGCCGATCCCGCTATCCAAAGTCGTGAGCAGATTCAGGGATACAACTTTATCGCAGGCTCGGGCTCTGACCAGGCTACGTTCATCATCAAGCTGAAGCCATTCTCAGAGCGTCAGAAGAGTCTTTGGTGGAAGATCAGCGGTCTGTGGCAGGGGGACGGTATCTACCGTTTCTTCATCGATCCCTTCGATGCTACGGGTGTCATTGCCCAGATTTTCATCAAGACGGCTCACATCAAGGATGCCTCCATCCTGGCTTTCCAGCCACCTATGATTCCCGGCTTCTCGGCTAACAGTGGCGTGTCCATCGTGATGCAGGACCGTACGGGTGGTGACTTGACGAAATTCTATGGTATCGTCAAGGATTATATCGCAGAACTTAACAAACTTCCGGAGTTCCAGATGGCGCAGACCTCTTACAACCCCAACTATCCTCAGTACATGATTCATGTCGATGTGGCCAAGTGCAAACAGACTGGCATCTCGCCTTCTACGGTTCTGTCTACGCTGCAGGGTTACTATGGCGGTCTCTATGCCTCTAACTTCAATGCCTACGGAAAACTCTACCGTGTGATGATACAGGGTTCGCCCGAGACACGCATGACCAAAGAGTCGCTTAATAATATATATGTACGCACGCCTGCGGGCATGGCTCCCGTCAAGGAGTTCTGCAATCTGGAGCGTGTCTATGGTCCTACGAACATCAGCCGCTTCAACTTGTTCACTTCTATTAATGTGACGGCTACGGTGGCAGATGGCTATTCCACCGGTGAGGCTATCGCGGCTGCTGAGAAGGTGGCTGCCGACATGTTGCCGACAGGTTACTCTTACGAATATCAGGGTCTTACCCGTGAGGAGGCTAAGGCTTCCAACACCACAGGCCTGATCTTCGTGCTCTGTTTCATCTTCATCTATCTGATTCTGTCAGCCCAGTACGAGTCCTATATCCTGCCGCTGTCTGTGGTGCTCTCTGTGCCGTTCGGCTTGGCTGGCTGCTATCTGTTTACCATGATGTTCGGCCATGCCAACGATATCTACATGCAGATCTCGCTGATTATGCTGATCGGACTGTTGGCCAAGAACGCCATCCTGATTGTGCAGTTCGCCTTGGAGCGCCGTCAGACGGGTATGGCCATCTCGTGGTCGGCCATTCTGGGTGCCGCAGCCCGTCTGCGTCCTATCCTGATGACCTCTCTGGCTATGGTCATCGGTCTGCTGCCTATGATGTTTGCCAGCGGTGTGGGTAAGAATGGTAACCAGACGCTGGGTGCTGCCGCCGTTGGTGGTATGCTTATCGGTACACTCATGCAACTCTTTGTCGTGCCTACGCTGTTCGTTATCTTCCAGTCCTTACAGGAGAAGATCAGCCCGCTGAAGTTCGAGGACGAGACGAACGAGGAAGTTGCAGCCGAATTGGCTCAGTATGCACATGCAAAACCTGTGGACTACGAATTAGAGAAATAATTAAAAAATTAAAGAATTATAAAATTGAAAAGGAATGAGTATGAAGAATATAATTTTTAAGTCTTTTAATTTTTTAATTGCTGTATCGTTGCTGTCAGGGTGCGGACTCTATAACAGATACGAGCGTCCTGAGGTGGATACGAAGGGGCTGGTGCGCGACACGGTGTCGATTACCGACACCCTCGCCGTGGCTGATAC
>JAEEPF010000243.1 GCA_016284635.1 Prevotella sp. | reverse complement strand
ATCGACCATGATGGAGATACGGTCGCAATATTCCGCCTCGTCCATATAGTGCGTGGTCACGAAGACAGTGATGCCCCGTGCGGCAGCGTCGTAGATGAGTTCCCAGAACTGGCGGCGCGTGGCGGGGGCGACACCACCCGTCGGCTCGTCGAGGAACACCACTCCCGGTTCATGGAAGATGCTCACCGAGAAGGCAAGCTTCTGCTTCCAACCCAGCGGCAGCGAGGCTACGAGGGTATTCTTGTGCTCCGTGAACTTCAGCCGCTCCAACAGCTCGTCGGTCTTGCGCGCTATCTCACTGTCTTTCATCCCGTAGATGCCAGCGAACAATCGGATGTTCTCAGCCACAGTCAGATCCTCGTAGAGCGAGAACTTCTGTGACATATATCCGATGTGATGCTTTATCTGCTCGTACTCCGTGCGGATGTCGTAACCACATACGCGCCCCGTGCCTGATGTTGGCTGGTTCAGTCCCGTCAGCATGTGCATCGCCGTCGTTTTGCCCGCGCCGTTGGCTCCGAGGAAGCCGAAAATCTCGCCCTTCTTCACGGTAAATGAGATGTCATCGACGGCGTGGAAGTCACCAAATGCCTTCACCAAATGTTCTACCTCGATGACGTTTTCATCCTTGGCCTCTGTCTGCTTCTCATGTTCGATACCTGGCGGATTGAAGATGTCCTTGAAATGGTCGAGGATGACCTCCGGCGTATCAATGCCACGAATCTTTCCTTGGTCCAGAAACGCCACCCGCTCGCATTGTCTCACCTCGTCGAGATACGGTGTCGAGGTCACGATCGTTATCCCGCGCTCCTTCAGCATCGAGAGCATTTCCCAGAACTCCTTGCGACTTACGGGGTCAACTCCCGTCGTAGGCTCGTCGAGCAACAGCACGCTTGGCTGATGCACCAGCGCACAACTCAGCGCCAGCTTCTGCTTCATGCCACCTGAGAGCGCACCGGCACGGCGATCCTTGAATCGCTCTATCTGCGAGTAGATGGCCTTGATGCTATCGTAACCTTTTTCCACGGTCGTGCCAAAGAGCGTGGCGAAGAACGTCAGGTTTTCCTCCACCGTCAGGTCCTGATACAGCGAGAACTTACCCGGCATATAGCCCACGCGCTTCCTCACCTCCCGCATCTGCTTCACCACATCGAATCCGTCCACTGTCGCCGTCCCCGTTTTCGGCAGCAGCAGTGAACACAGTATGCGATACATCGACGTTTTGCCTGCTCCGTCAGGGCCGATGAGTCCGAACACCTCGCCCTTGCCGACAGAGAACGACACATCATCGAGCGCCCTCACCGCACCGTACGATTTCGATATATGTTGAACGTCAATCGCTAACATCTTACATCTTCTTTCTTACATCTTACATCACAGTTTCACTTCGCCGTACATTCCAATCTTCACGAACCCATCATTTTTTATCGCCACCTTCAAAGCATACACCAGATCGGCGCGCTCATCATCGGTGAGGATGGTCTTAGGGGTGAACTCGCTGCGGCTGCTGATCCACGAGATGGTGCCGTCGTACTCCTTGTGCTGGCTGTCGCCATAGTCAGCGAACACCTTCACCTGCTGACCGATTTTGATGTTCTGAAGCTGGGCAGAGGTAACGTAGGCTCTTAGGAACATATCCTGCGTGTCGGCAATCTTGAAGAGGGGTTTTCCTATAGCAACAAACTCGCCGCGTTCCACGTATTTCTCTAATACGGTGCCCTTGGTTGGGGTGACGATGTGACACTTGCGCAGTTGATCGCGAAGCTGACTAACCTGCACGTCCGTCGCAGCCATCTGCTTGTCGAGCGAACGGGTACTGGTAGAGAGAGCCGACTGCTGGGCAGCGAGCTGCTTCTGCAGTACCTTCACTTGATTGGTAGCATCGTCGAGCATCTTCGAGGGTGCGGCGCCGTCGGCCACCAACTCTTTGTAACGCTGTTCCTCCTGTTGCGCCTTAGCCAGTTGCTGGCGCATGGTGGCAATCTGCGCCTCCATATCGGGCTTCTGACTCTGATATACCTCCTTCGTAGCACCCAGCTGCTGAATCTTCAGCCACACCTGTGTGGTGTCGATGAGTCCCACCTCCTTGTTGGCCTCGATGCTGTCGCCCTCGTTCACGCTGAATGTCAGCAGCGCGCCACTCTGCTCTGCAAACACGGTGGTCTCCGTAGCCTCGAACGTGCCGGTGGCATCGTACTCTTTTTCGTTCCCTCCGCAAGCGGCCATCATCAGCGCCACGCTTGCCAATATCGTTATCTTCTTCATACCTCGTTAATTATTTGTCGTAAACTTATTGTCATAAATCTGTTTCAGCATCTCAATCTCGTGCATCGATTGACTGACGCGGGCGGCATTCTCCTGGTTGATTTCGCGCACCAGGTCGTTCACGTCAATGATGCCGTGTGAGAGTTTCGACTCCGATGCCTTGCGGACGGCGGAGCGCAGGGCGATGATCTCCTCGTCGTTGGCCATCAGCCGTTGGTAGCGGATGATATCCTCGTTTTGCTGAATCTGCTCAAGGCTGTTGTTGAAGAGGAACACCTCGCGGTTCGACTCCGTCAGTTCGCGCTGCAGTCGCAGTTTCACCTTGTCGTTCTTGCGCGTGTAGAGGGCGCCGATATTCCAGGTGAGGCGGGCGCCGATGATGCCGTTCAGACTCCAGTCATGCGACATCATGTCCTCGAACATATTCAACCCCGGATAGCCGTAGTAGCCTTGGGCAAACACACCCAGCTTGGGTATGATCGCAGCGTTCAGCGCCTTCTCCTGTGCCTGAAGCAGACCTATCTGCGCATCCAGCACCCGCAATTCCGGACGATGGTTGTCAGCTGTCAGCCTGCTGTCTTCTGCCTTTGCCAACGGCTTCTGCACGTTTTTCACCTCAATGCCGCAGAAGGTGGAGAGCATCACCGTCAGCATCCGCTTCTGCGACTCCAGACTGGTGGCCTGCTGCACCACGTTCAGCCGCTCGGCCTTCACGCTCTGCCAATCGCTCTCGGCTGCCGTACCGCCTTTCACCATAGCCTGCAGTTTCCGCTCGTTGCCTGCCAACAGTTCCTGCAGGTCGCGGTTCAGCACAATCTCTTCATCAAGCATCAGCAGCGAGAAATACATCTCGTTCACGCGCTTGCGTACATTATATAAATTTACTTCGTTCTGTGCCGCCTGCACCTTGCCTTGCTCGCGGGCAATCGCTTTCTGACTGCTTATGGCACCACCGTCGTAGATGGTCTGGTTGACGTCGATAGCTACGCGATACTGGTCTTTCGTCAGCCCCTTCATGTCGAGTCCCATCTGCTGGTAGAGCTGCTTGAACTCGTCTGGGAACGCTACGACATCGCTCTGATACGTGGCCTGCGCCGAAGCCGACACCTGCGGCAACCAGCCTTTCTGGATGTTAGCCACCGTGAGATTGGTGGTCTTCTCAATCAGGTCATACTGCCGAATCAACGGATAGTTCTGTTCCGCCGCCCGCTGGCACTCCTCCAGGGTCTGAGCCTGCACCAT
>JAEEPF010000242.1 GCA_016284635.1 Prevotella sp. | reverse complement strand
AACCGCACATGCCATCATCCGTCTGATTCTATTAGAAACGATTTGTAATCTCATAAATTCCTCTTCTTTTCTTGTTGTATTCGACTCTGATTCTTATCTGGTCAATGATTCTCGAACTCCCTCTGATACCTCTGAGCGTCAGTTTGGGCAGGGAACGGTCACCAGAGAGCAGCGTGACACTTTTCAGTCCTGTCAGCTGTTGCATCGGACTACGGTTTTCCTGATAGTCCACGACCCTGTAAAGCTCCATGTAGTCCGAAGAGTGAAACAGGACACCATGCTTGAACACCAGCTGTTCGCCAGTCACGATATACTCAATACGGGCGAAGTCAATGGCCTGATAAATCAAATAGAGTAGCAGACCAGTTGCAGCATATAACAGAAATTGCCTGTATGGAAGTTCCTCGTCCCCGGCAATCAGGAAGCCACAACAGCAGATGACCAGCCAGGGCAGCTGATCGATGACATACTGGAGCCAGTGCGGTCTCAGTCTGAAAGTGGTAAAGGATTCAGATTCTGTCATAGCGCACATCATCTTCCAATACCCATTGACTCCTGCGGTGACGGCTGTCTGCCCACCGACTCACTCTCGAACTGTGCTGCTGCAATCGTGGCAGCGTCTATCACGCCAGGCTTATGATATACGGCATTGGCCTCATAGCGGTCAACATAAACCTCTGGTGCAGGTCTTGGCCTTGCTATGGATGCAGCCACACCTGTCCCGACTGTCAGGGCTGCAAGGATGGCAGCACCGACGTTAACACCATTACCATTGCCTTTCATCTCCACCTCCGGGAACACCTTCGAGAACAGTTTCATCCGATGGTAGTCATCAACTGCCATGAACTTGTCATACTGCTTCTGTGTAATCTCGTGACTCACACGCTGACCATCGATGATAGCCGTCATACGGTATTTCCCAGTGCTCTGAAGGTCTGGCTCAACAGTGATGGCACCGACAGACACCTCACGGCCATGCGTCTCTTCCCGATACCAGCCCTTTGTGTCCTTCAGATGGTTCAGTTCCTTGCCATCCACGACACCCACCTTATGCTCAGCATCCAGTGTTCCCGACAGGTCATTGTCCCGTCTCACCATCTGCTGCTGTTCAGGGAATGTCTCCTGTGGTCTTCTGATATGGAGGATTTCCGCTTCTGCCTCCGGGTTCAGTTTGATGTCCACCAGATTCCTGCTGTTCAGCATATCCATCGTGACCCTTCCTGCGAAGTCAGCGGCGATGACCCTGTTGATAATCTCCAGACGCGCATCCATTGATACACCGTCCTTACCATTGACCTTGTTGTTCGTCAACTTGGCATATTCCTCATCCGTCAGATGGTAGCGGATGTCCTTGGGAACTTCCGAGGACTGTATAGTAAGTGTTTTCTCTTTCTCGTCGATGACGATGCCATGAGAACGAAGCACCTCCTGAAGAGCTTTGTTGTTGAAATAGACGGGGGAGGTGATGCTCTCCTTGTATGGGATGGCCTGTCCGTTGACGCGCTCGATGGGCTTCACATCAAGGTTTCCCAGATTGGCTAAAACATCAGCCTGCATCTTACCCTGATTACCCTTGTAATAGAAGCCATAGCCACCAGACTGAAGCTCGCCAGGTTTCATGACACCACCGGGACGCTCAGGCACCATGAGCGGTACGGCGGGATAAACCTTGCCGTCAATCCTGCGGAGCGGATAGCCCATCGGTACAGGTCTCGGACTCCTTGCCAATGGTGGCGTGGCCAATGGCGGTATGTCCGCACGGTAGCCGTTCAGTCCCATGTTCACATGACTGCCGACACTCTGGGCGTGGACGAAGTTGTTTGGCACATAGAAGTCGTTTCGGACGATAGAGACGAACGTGTTATATGCTTTCTTGTCAGAAGCATGGGAACCACCGTTCATCATCTTAAGAGCATCTTGCTTACTGATGTTGTAGGTCACTTCTGGCGAGTCGTGGCTCATGACCAGCAGCTGATAGCTGTCACTGACTTCCTTCAGATGCGCCTCCATACCATTTTTCCTAAGTATCTCATCCAAATTCTTGGAAATATCCCCAGTGGGATTATACTCTTTTCTGATTGTAGACATAATGAAAACTTCTTTGGTGTTAAACGATGAAGGAACTTGCATGCGCGAGGCAATACAAGTTCCAGTTAAAATTATGGCAAGCTGTGATATAGCATGACACGGGTATATCTGTTAATCTCCTCCGGCTTGAACCTGCTGATGCCACCCAGCGCTTCAAGTACCATTTGTTCTTTCGGTACGCCCCGTTTCTCCAACTGCCCTGCGATGTAGGACGCTCTGGACTCCGAAAGGCGTTTGTTCCGTTCCTCTGTTCCTGTTGCCTTGTCAGCAGCTCCGACGATGCGGACATAGAGGTTGTGCTTCTTGGCTACCTTGGCTATCTCTGCTATGTTCAGATGCTGTGCCTTGCTTGTCAGCTCAGCCGTGTTGAGCTTGAAGAAGAAGTTCACAGGAACACCGATATACTCATTCTGCCCAGTGGAGTCAGCAGGATTCGTTGGTACGGGCTGACTGTCAGTCTGCGCCAGACCATTGCCTTTCATCCTTGCCCTTAGCGCATTCAGGCCACTGTAGTTGTTCTTCGGATAAAAGCGCTTCGTATCAGTGGAGTCAGAGATAGCCTCCAACAGTCCTTTGATCTCCAGAATCTTCTTCATCTCATTCATGGCAGCCTTGTCCTTGGCCATCTTCCGCTCCAGAACCTCGTTCTTATCCTTCAGCTGACAGACATAACTCTGCAGCCAGTCGTTCTGATAGACATACGGCATGGGATCGATAACACGTTTCCATCCTGGCTGGCCGATAAGAACTGTCAGACCGATGGAGCCACGAAGCAAGTGGTCACCCAGTCTGCGGTTGTTGCCCACACCGTCAAAGTCCTGAAAGGTCGTTGTTGCCCCCAGTTCACCAGACAGCATCAGACGTTTTGTAAAACGATACTGGCAGATGAGACCATAAGAGAGAGTACACGGATTCTTCTGGGCATACGAGTTGTTGATGATGCCGACACCTGCAAAAGGTATCAGTCCCCATCTGCCCAGTCCGTCCTTGTCGTACTTGTAGCCATTGAGCAGGTTATACATCAGGTCAACGTGAAGGTTCTGGTAAGTCCGTGAAGTCATGCTGTAGTCCATGAACTTGAATCCATCGAATGCCAGTCTTGCACCGATATGAGGGTTGAACCACTTGCCCAGTCCGATACTCAGCAACGGCTTTGTCCTGCCGAAGAAGTCACTGCATCCGAGAGGCTTTCCAACGAATGCCGCTTCACCGCCTTGTACGGAGAGGAACCAGTTCGACCAGAATGACAGTCCACCTACCGCATAGTCCAGATAGGTAGGAGTCATCGGGTCAACCGAGTGATACTGATACGAGGATGCGCCGATGCTGTCATCCTGAAATGTCTGTGCCTCTGCGTAAGCGCTTCCGGCGAGAAGCAGAGAGGCTGCGAAAAACAATCTTATACTTTTCATTTCTACTTTAAATTTGATTATCCTGAATAAGTGCT
>JAEEPF010000241.1 GCA_016284635.1 Prevotella sp. | reverse complement strand
TCATTAGAGGCATGTTTTACACTGTTGCGCGTCTGGAAGCGGTTGAAGATGGGGTAGGAAAGCGACAGGCCTATAACTTCACCCAAATTGCTGTGAAGCTGATGGCCAAAACTGCCTAAGCCTCCCTGGTGGAACAAGTTGTAATAGGCAGTTCCTATGCTACCCGTCAGGTTGAGTTGGGGATAATAGTCTGCCTTTCTAACCTTCAACAAGGATTCGCTCTGGCGGATACCTGCCTGTGCAGACATGATGGTAGGCCAACTGTCGACGGTGGACTCATAGATTGTCTGTGGCATCTGAAGTGTAGCATCAGAAGAAAGTCCCAGAGCCTGTTCATCCTCAACGATACGGAAACCTTCGATATCAGGCATGTTAAGGGCGTGTGCCAGAGTTAGTAAGGACAGCGTATATTGCCCCTCATCATTTGTCAGTGTATGCTCGTCAAGAGCCAACTGCGCCTCGGCATCGGCTTGCTCACTACGTGGGCGTTTACCCTCTTCCACCAGAATGGCGGCACGTCTTACCATCTCACGGCTGGTCTCTACCTGCTTGCGCGATACATCGGCCATGCCTTTATAATAAAGACATTGCAGGTAATAGGCGGCTACCTGAATGGAGATGTCTTTTTTAGCTGCTTCCAAGTTGGCAGTGGCAGACATCAGCGAGAATCTGTCAGCCTGGATCTGATTCTTGATCCTAAAACCGTCGAACAATGGCATCGAGGCTCTTACAGATCCTGTCGTGGCTGAACCGTCCTCGGCAAGTGAGACGCTGCCATTGCCTGACGCTGCCCCAGGATTATTGAAACCGAACATCTGGCTCATGTCCAAATTGAGGTCTGGCAGCCATGCATTCTTCGATGTGTTGAGTGCTATCTCCTGCTGGCTGATGGCCAGCGCACGTTCCTGTACATTGATATTATGGCTGATGGCATAGTCGATGCACTCATCGAGTGTATAGGCATGTTCCTGAGCTCTTGCTGCTGACAGCGCAGCTAAGAGTATAGCCACGGAAGTTATCATCTTATATTTCATATCGCTCTTTACTTTTTAATTCCCCGTAAATGGTCTTCGGCATTTACGCCTTGAAGTATCTCCACATAGATGCCATTGCTGATACCCACCTTGACGGGTATGCGTTCCCATTCCTGTGAAGACAGATCCTCCGGCCTGGAGGTGAGGCGATAGACGAATGCCGAGTCTGCATCGAACACCACTGATGCTTCATCGATGGAGAGCACATCCTTGTGCTCCTCAGTGACTACACGGGCATTGACACTGTAGCCAGAGCGGATATCGACACCATCGGGGATGCTGGCAGCTGCCCATACCTCAAACCTGGTTACCCCGTTTTGCTCTACACCTTCTGGCGAGATATATTCCAACGTAGCAGGCACCTTGACTTCTTGCATGGCACCGAGTACCAATGTGGTCTCCATACCAACACGGAGCCGTGCTACCTCTGTCTCATCGATGTGGCCCTTGAACAGCACGTCGCTCATGTCGGCCACCGTGCAGATAGTGGTACCGTCGGAGAACATACTGGTAGCCGATACCGACGAACCCTCCTTGACTGGCACATTGAGCACGATGCCCGACATAGGACTGGTGACAATCGTCGTATTGATAGTTCCAGAACGTCTGGAAGCTCCTTTGGTCACGACCTCATAAGCTGCCTCGGCTGCAGTGAGTTTTTCGCGGGCCGCCTTCAGCCTTGTCTCATACTGCTGGTATTCTTCGGTGCTGATAACACCTTTTTCATACAAACGTTTGGTACGGTCCCACTCGCGCTGCTGCTCATTCAGTTCGATACGTGCACTCTCTATGGCGGTCTGGGCACTGTTGAGCTGGCTCATGTCGGGGATGACCCTGATGTGAGCCACCTCCTGACCTGCCGTAACGCGGTCGCCTGGTTTGACAAGCACCTTGGTAATGACGCCTGTTATCTGGGGCTTCACACTTACCTCACGACGAGCCGAGAGCTTGCCGGTGGCCACAGTCGTTTTCTGAATGTCCCGCTTCTGAGGCAAGACCAGCTCATAGACCTCAGGCTCTGGTTGGGACTGTTTCCAAAGGAAATAGAATGTGTAAATTACGAATAGGCCTACAAGGCACCAAACGATGGTTTTGATAATCTTCTTCATATCTTTACTATTTTTCTTTGTTTTATTCTTCTCTTAGGGCTTCGATGGCTTTGATGGACAACGCACGCTTAGCGGGTATCCAACCGGCAATGAGACCGCCAAGCACAAGGATCAGCAATGCTGAGATAGCGGCAACAAAGGGGACATGCGGGTTATTAAACAGACTGCCCTCCTCGGTAGTGATCTGGCTGCTTACCGTGTACAGTCCCCAGAACCCTATAATAATCCCTGTAACCCCTGCGGCCAATGTAAGCAGCAGGCTCTCGCACATAATCTGACGGATGATGGCCGTTGGCTGTGCTCCCAATGCACGACGAACGCCAATCTCCTGTGTACGTTCCTTGACTGTGACCATCATGATGTTGACGATGCCTATCAGACCGGACAGTAGCGTGCCCAAGCCGACGATCCATACCAACAGGTTAATACCATCTGACATAACAACGACTTGACTGATTACCTCTTTAAGATCAACTTCCGGCAGACCAGTCTCATCATTAGGTGCTATGGCGTGTCGCTGACGCAGCACTTCGCCTATCTGCTTAAGGTAATCGCCAGACGGGTAGTCATCATTCAGTATGAACAAGGCCATATTCTGCTCATTGATGCGATTGTAGAGCAGCTGTGCTGTACTAATGGGCAGGTAGAGGCTTTCCGACTCGTTGGGACCTATATAAAGAAATGGGCTTGTCTTTCGCATAACGCCAACAACCTGACAGGTGAATCCATTCAGGTGGACTTCCTTACCTACGGCTTTTTGTCCCGGGAAAAGTTTGGCAGCCACCTGCTCGCCCAAGACACACACCTTACGATTCTCCCGTATATCAAATTTACTGATAAAACGGCCTTCAACCACTCTCAACGGTGAAAAGAGATGGTAATTTTCGGTGGTGCCTGCCACCATGATCATGTCGCTGTGTTGATCGGCTTTTACCAATTGTGCCTGACCAGTTGACGGAACATTTAAAACGAGGCCCTTGTCATGGATGACACCAGGAAACTTGCTCTCGATGGCAGCAAAGTCGGCATCGGTTATATTCCAACGGCGCCCACGCTCAAATCCCCCGTATGCAATGGTCGTAGGACTAGTAAAGTAAGCCACGGTGTTGTTAGGAATTGCTTTCATCTGCCCGGCAATACCTCCACTGAATCCCATGCCGGCGCCAATGAGGAACATCAGTATCAGAAGGCCCCAAAACACACCGAAGGCTGTCATTAACGAACGCATTTTCTGCTTCCGTATGGACTCCCAAACCTCTTGCCAGAAATCTTGATCAAACATCTTTGTTATTTACAATTTGACAATTTACAATTAGATAATTTATGATGTCAGCGCATCCACGAGTTTGATGGTGACGGCCCTTTTTGCCGGCACATAGCCGGCTGCGATGCCAGCCA
>JAEEPF010000066.1 GCA_016284635.1 Prevotella sp. | reverse complement strand
AAGATTGTCAGGCTTGAACGGACATTGGAAAAACTGAACCAGAAATACAAACAGGCAAGTTAACGAATGTTTACGGATGCGAGAAATTGCCTCATAATGAATAAGTTACAAAACGGTTCTATGGAAGAGGAGGATTGAGTCTACTGCCGAGAGTATCAAGGGCATAGCCAATCACTATGGCGTAAACGGCAAGCAGCTGGCTACCCAGTACAAGGAGCACTTCAGTGACTACCGTCAGTGGGATCAGCTGTTGCATGCCGAGCAGTACCTGCTGTTCCCGGAGAACCAGGGTGAGCATTTGAGCATCGACGAGACCAGCCTGTCAAACAGCGAGCTGTACACGTTCCTCACCAACAAGGACGGTCACGGAGGACCGGGCACGCTGGTAGCCGTCATCAGGGGCACCAAGTCGGAAGACGTTATTCGTGTTCTTGAAATGCTTGACCGCACCAGACGCTGTCAGGTAAAGGAGGTCACTCTTGATTTATCACCTTCGATGATGCTCATAGTCAGTACCGTATTTCCCAAGGCCCGCATCACCAACGACCGCTTCCACGTGCAGAAACTCTACTACGACGCACTTGATGACATGCGCATTACCTACCGCTGGATGGCACGCGACCTGGAGAACCAGGAGATCAAGGAGGCCAGGGAAAGGGGTGAGCAGTACAAGCCGTTCCGGTATGCCAATGGAGACACGCGCAGGCAATTGCTGGCAAGGGCAAAGTTCATCCTCACCAAACACCAGTCCAAGTGGACTGATTCACAGAGGTGGAGGGCAGACATCATCTTCGAGTACTATCCTGAACTGAAGAGAGCATATGATCTTGCAATGGAGCTAACCGACATCTACAATGCCAAGAGCCACATCAATGCTGCAAGGCTGAAACTTGCAAGGTGGTTTGACAAGGTTGAGAAGATGGGAACGGATGCGTTCTACACAGTCATTGACACTTTCTACAATCATTACGACACTATTCTAAACTTCTTCATAAACAGGGCTACCAATGCAGGAGCAGAATCCTTCAACGCAAAAGTCAAGGCTTTCAGGGCTCAGTTCAGAGGTGTGAATGATATTCCGTTCTTCCTGTTCAGACTGATGAAATTATGCGCATAGCAGATATTGATTTTCAACAGGCTTTTCGGACTGAGCCATAATAAGCACTAACTGCTGGACGTGTATAGAAAGTGTGATACCTCTTCCAAACGCTTTGGAGAGAAATAAGTCGAAAGATGAGGTTATAGCACTGTTTAAGACCGCGTCATCGAAGCAGTTATGCAGGCTTTCTGGCATTGGTATAAAAGTTTCCGTTGCTGAGTATATCAAGGCGAAGCATGAGGAAAATAAGAAAATGGCCACAGAGTTGTTGGAATATAAACAATGGCTTTCGTCTGCAACGATTGCGCAGATTGAAAAGATTAGGAATTCTAATCTGTCAAGCATAGTAATCAGCATGACGAATCCGTTTCTGCAAGATGCTCTTGATAATGAAGGGAGTATGGGCACTTTGGCAAATGAAGTTTATGATCTTTGGGTGATTGCAAAGAGTATTGAAGCGTAAATGGTATGACGCAGGACGAAAGGTGGATAGTAAGATATAATGAGGTGGTGAGGTTTATTGAGACGAATAAGCGGAATCCTTCGAGATATGATGAAGAGGAAAGGGGGAAATATCTCAACTGGATCAAGGCAAATCGTAAAGCGATGAATGCAGGGAAGATGAAGGCTGAGAGGGTAGAGAAGTTTAGAAAACTTCTGGAAATGACGGAACAGTATAGGAGGAAGAACCAGTATGAATAGTGGTTGCGATAATATCGCAACATACGGGATAAAGAGAAACTCGATGGGAGAACCGTCGAGCACTGTAATAAAGAAAAGGAATGAGACAGCTCGATACTACATATCATAGCGGGATGGCTGGGTATCTGATGGACTTCGGTTTTGGTGGGTTCATTGGGTACGGGAAGGGTGTGTCCGTAGGATTGGTGATGGAAGAGCTGAATATAAGAATGAGGTATTATTAGGACGATAGGCCCTGCGGAGAGGTGCAGGGCTTGGTGACTATCTCAACGGGTGAACCGTTGAGCACTGTAAGTATTGAGCATCCCCCGATTCAGCTTTTCGTGAGCTGGGTCGGGGGATGTCGCGTTTGGTCGGGCCGATTCACTGGCGGCGGTAGTTGCCGACGACCTTATAAATCTCTACGATGATGTCCTTGGGAATGCTGGATTCTACAGGAGTGCCATCGACCATCTGTGTGAAGTTGATGCTTTGCTCGTCTGGCTGAGTGACGGACACCTTACGGAGTACTTTATACTCGCTGGTAACAACAACGCAGATGAAATCACCATGGATGCCCTTCGAGAAGGCGATGTTGTCATTATCACTGAATTATCTAGGCTTAGCAGATCTGTTAAGGATTTATTTGAGATTGTGGACATAATACATAAAGCTGGTGCTGATATTAAGTCCTTGAAGGAATCGTGGATTGATACAACTAATCCTCAGGGTAAACTTCTCTTTACAATTTTTGCTGGAATAAGCCAGTTCGAACGTGACTTAATCCGTCAAAGAACTATAGAAGGATTACAGGCAGCACGTGCAAGAGGTCGCAATGGTGGTCGACCTCCTAAAGAAAAGTCAAAGGTAAAACTAGCATTGAGTATGTATGATTCTAAGGTCTGCTCAATATCTCAGATTTTGGAAACGACAGGGATTAGCAAGACCACATTATATAGATATATAAGACAACGGATATGCTGATAGCACTACGGTAACCACTCAGAAAAGTGAGTTACCGTAGTAAAATAACGCATTTATTCTCCAAATGAGCAAACGAAATACGGTCCAACGGGGGAATAGGACTTGGCCAAATACCCGAATAAAATTTGGCCAAATGGCGGAATAATTTTAGGCCAAATGGCAGAATTGGCTCTTTAATGGGAACAAATCGGAAATAATTTTATTTTTAATTATAGATATTTTTGTTCTAAATATCAAAATAAAATATAAATTATTTGCTATTTTATTTCTATATTCGGATATTTTTCGTATCTTTGCACCCAAATAGTTTTCTTAAAGTGTACTGATATGATACAAGAACTGAAAATCAAGAATTTCCTTTCTTTTAAGGAAGAGGCCATGCTGAACTTTGAGGCTACCAAAGATACGACCTTCGAAGATTATCAGGTAGTTGAAGTTGCCCCAGGAACACGTTTGCTCCGTTTCGCACTTATTTATGGTGCCAACGCCAGCGGAAAGTCGAATCTCCTTTATATTATCGATTATCTTCATCGCTTTCTGTTTGCTGTTAAAGATGATATCGACAAGCTAACGGAATCTGTACCTTTCTTACTCGATACTGAGACTCCTCAGCAACCCTCGGAAATTGATTTGAAATTCTTTGTGGGCGAACGCAAGTATTGGTATGTACTTCGTCTCACCCAGAGAAGGGTTTTGTCGGAGAAACTTTATTATTATAAAAGTGTTCAGCCGACAATGCTTTTTTCGAGAGAGTTTGAAGATGGTCAATCTGTCATCAGTTTCAACCCTGCAGCAGTAAAGGTAAGCCCAAATGTATTGGAGCAAATTACTATCAGGTGTCTGCCCAACATGAGTTTCTTTGCTGCTAGGAATCAGGTGAACTGTACGTTGTCTTTTATTGATGATGCCCGTGATTGGATGAAGAATTCGTTAATGCCTGTCATTATTCCTCAGTCACAAATGTTCTTCGATGCGGGTAAGATGTTGGCTAGTGATGAGGGCTTTAAGAAATATATGCTTGATTTTGTTCATAAGGCCGACTTCAATATTACAGGATTACTTGCAGAAGTAGAGAAACAGCCTCTTTCACAAACTTTAAAAGATAAAATTAAGCAAAGAACCAATGCATCTCCTGATTTGGTAGAGTCTGTCACGTCACAACTTGTAATGGAAGCTGTAAAGACGGATTTTGAGCATACTGTTAGAAATAGCCGAGGCGTTGAGAAATATATTCTACCTAATGGTCTTCAGAGTGAAGGTACTCGGCGTACCCTTGGTATAGAAGCTGCTGTTTATGATGCTATGGAGAATGAGAAATTTCTCTCAGTCGATGAAATAGAATCTTCACTGCATCCAGACCTCGTTGAGTTTATTATCCAGCAGTTCTTGCAGACACACAACCGCAGTCAGTTGTTGGTGACCTCACACTATGATCCCTTGCTTAATACCGTCAATGACCTGATGCGAAAGGATAGCGTTTGGTTCACAGAGAAAGGGGAAGATGGTGGTTCACGCTTGTATTCGCTTGTTGAGTTCAAAGGGCTGAATAAAATCAGTTCATTCCAGAAGTCTTATCGTAATGGTGTGTTTGGCGCGCTGCCAAACATCATCGGCTAATTCACGCTAATTATGTCAAGAAAAGAATCAACGACCCAATTTAAAGAGTCAATACCCACCATTATAGGTGCTGGTATCACGGAGAAGTGGTACTTCACCCACCTGCAAGCCAAGTATCGTGTGAGGATGAAGATCCGTCCGCGTTTCTTTGGTAAGGAAACTGTGTTTACACTGGAGAAGAAACTCATGGAAGTTTTGAAGAATGGTGGCCGTGCTATCGTTGTTTTTGATGCAGATGTTTCGACTTGGAATAAGGCGGAGAAAGAGCGTCTGGAAACCATGAAGTCAAAATATGCCAAGAACAACCGAGTATTGTTATGTGACAGTATGCCATCTATTGAGTACTGGTTCTTGCTCCATTATGTCAATACCAATCGTCATTTCGGTACATCCAAGGCTGTCATCATGGAACTGGTCAAGCACATCAAAGAATTCGACAAGACTGAGACTTTCCTGAAGAATCAGAAATGGGTAGATGATATGTCTGCTGATGGTAGATTAGAATCTGCTGCCCAACGAGCGGTTGCTTTTGGAACAAGTGGGGAGTCTTATACCAATGTATGGAAGGCTATGCAAGAACTGCATATCGTTGAGTTGGAAGCATCACAAGAAAACCCTGGGAATAGAATAGATAAGCTGGTGGAACAGGACATGCTCTTCTTCATTTTGGGAACGGTTGTCAGTGCTGATAGTCTCGTTGATGCTGAATCGTGCGAGAAAGCCTTGAAGATTGTTAGGGAGTTGAAAGAAGATTTGCCTCTCTCGAAACTAAGAGATGACAAGAAACTCAAAGCGAGACTCGACGAAGCAGAGCAAATCATCATGCACGATATGGAAGCTTTCGCTAATGCCAAGAAACAATAAGGTTTGAATTATTTCTTATATAATTGTCGTAAAATAGTTTTGTTATCGGTTTAAGTAATTCATGGGAATGATGGGCCTGATCATTACGGTGAAGGTCTGCTTACGGAAATGGTAGGCAGGCCTTTGTGGTTTGTTGGGTGAGGGAAGAAAAATGTGAGGGTTTCGGCGTATTTGGCCAAATAAATTGTGAGATTTTGGAATAAACCCAGGCTTTAAAACGTGAGAATCTGGAAAATAGTGAGATTTTTGGCAGATTTAACAAAATAAATTTTGAGGATTTCGGCAATAAGTTGTTTTATTATACGTGGCCTACGGAAAGCGGCAAGCACAACTATGAGGTGGATTTCATCTTGTCGAGAGGTGCCAAGATATGGCCGCTGGAGGTAAAGTCGTCGGGCTACAAGACGCACGCCTCGCTGGATGCCTTCTGTGAGAAGTTCTCTGAGCGCGTGGGCGAGCGGTTCCTGGTCTACACCAAGGACCTGCGCAAGGACGGAGCCACGACCCTGCTGCCGGTGATGATGACGATGATGGTGTGAGGTGGTTCCCATTTGACAAAGCTGATGTGAGCATCGCTCAACCTACCGCCCGGGCCTGGCCCCAGTGATACGGATTAGGAAACGAATGTGAATAATTACCATAATTTTATCCACAAATTAATTGTGGAAAAAAATCCCCTCGCTGCGGCGAGGGGATTGAGTTTGTGGGTGGTTGTTTTATTTGTGATCGACGGCGGACTGCTCGATGGGGAGACAGCGCTTGTAGGTGTCGATGTATTTCTCGAAGCCGGCGACGTCTTCGGGGGTGGGGGCGATGGAGACACCCGTGTTGCCTGCGAAGACGATTTTTTCGAGGTAGTCGGCAAGGGAGAGTTTGTCAGGATTGTTTACTGCGTAGCCGGCGAGGAGTGCGATACCCCAGGCACCACCTTCGCCAGCGGTCTCCATGACAGAGATGGGGCTGTTGAGGGCGGCTGCGAGCATGCGCTGACCGACACCGGGCGTCTTGAAGTAACCACCGTGGCCCGTGATGCGATCCACACGGATCATCTCTTCCTTGAAGAGGATGTCGTTACCGATCTTCAGCACACCGATGGCACCGTAAAGGTGGGCACGCATGAAGTTGGCGAGGTTGAACTTGTCGTTGGCAGAACGCACGAACATGGGGCGACCTTCTGCCAGTCCGGTGACAGGCTCACCACTGACATAGTTGTAGGCCATCAGACCACCGCAGTCGGTGTCACCCTCCAAAGCCTTGTTGAAGAGCTTGCCGTAGAGTTCGTTCATATCTACCTTGATACCAAGCAGTTGCTGATATTCCTTAAAGAGACCTACCCAGGCGTTGATGTCGCTGGTGCAGTTGTTGCAGTGGACCATGGCGACGAGTGAACCGTCAGGTGTGGTCACCATGTCGATCATCTCGTAGGGCTTCGACAGCGGCTTCTCGAGGACGATCATCGAGAATGAAGAGGTGCCTGCAGAGACGTTACCTGTGCGCTGCTTGACAGCGTTGGTAGCGACCATACCCGTGCCTGCGTCGCCCTCAGGAGGACAGACGGGAATGCCTGCCTTCAGGTGGCCGGAGACATCGAGGCGCTTAGCACCCTCTGGTGTCAGGAAACCTGCGTTCTCACCAGCGTTGAGTGACTTTGGCAGGATGTCGAGCAACTTCCAGGAGAAGCCCTTCGGGGCGATGAGCTCGTCAAATTTTTTCACCATCGTGGCGTCGTAGGTTTTCGTGGCGGGATCGACAGGGATCATACCTGAGGCATCGCCTACACCGAGGACGAACTGACCAGTGACCTGCCAGTGGACATAACCGGCGAGGGTAGTGAGGTACTTGATGTCGGAGACGTGCTCCTCGTTGTCGAGAATAGCCTCGTAGAGGTGGCTGATGGACCAACGGAGGGGGATGTTGTAGTTGAAGAGCTTGGAGAGCTCTGCGGCAGCCTTGCCGGTGTTGGTGTTACGCCAGGTGCGGAAGGGGACGAGGATCTCCTGTTTCTCGTTGAAGGCCATGTAGCCGTGCATCATGGCTGAGAAGCCGATGGCGGCGAGGGCTTCGATCTCGCAGTCGTACTGTGCCTGAACGTCCTTGCGGAGTTCAGCGTAGCAGTCCTGGAGACCGTACCAGATGGCCTCGGTAGAGTAGGTCCAGAGACCGTCTACCAACTGGTTTTCCCACTCGTGTGAGCCCTGGGCGATGGGCTTGTTGTCCTCGTCGATGAGGACGGCCTTGATTCTCGTGGAACCGAACTCGATTCCAAGAATGGCTTTACCACTTTCTATTACTTGTTTTGCGGTCATAACTGTTTCTTTTTTTGGCACGGATTACACGGATTAACACGGCTTTAAATAATAAGGGCAGCGTAAATCTGTGTTAATCCGTGCCTTATTGAACTTAACGGAGTGCTTTGTTGAGCATGTAGTACATCTCGTTGTTCTGGAGGGTTTGCTTGAAGGCGGCAGGGGTGGTGTCCTTGTTGATGCGGACGTACTCGATGCCGAGCATCTCAGCGAAGTCTTCCCAGTAGTCCTCGGTGATGTCGTATGAGAAGGCGCTGTGGTGGGTACCACCAGCGAGGATCCAAGCGGCAGCACCGATCTCGAAGGTGGGCTGGGGGATCCAGAGGGCAGAAGCGACGGGGAGGTTTGGCATGGGCTTCGGCTCGATGCACTCTACCTCCTGAGAGATGAGACGGAAACGGTTGCCGAGGTCGACGACCGTAGCCTTGATTCCGCGACCGGTCTTAGAGGTGAAGACGAGGCGGGCAGTCTGCTGCTTGCGGATACCGATGCCGAGGAAGTGAACCTCGAGTTTGGGTTTGTCGACAGCGATGAGCGGGCAGACCTCGAGCATGTGGCTCTGGAGACATGATGAGCGGTCACCAGCGAAATTCAGCGTGTAGTCCTCGAGGAAGGAACAGCCGATCGGCATGCCCTGCTGGATGACCCAGAGGGTGCGATAGAGACAAGCTGTCTTCCAGTCACCCTCGGCACCGAAGCCGTAACCTTCTTCCATCAGGCGCTGCGAAGCGAGGCCGGGGATCTGGTCGAAACCACAGAAGTCGGGAGCGTCGATGTCAGCATCACCGAGGTCGTCGAAGTTGGTGGTGAAGGCGGTTGCACCCTCGTCCTTCAAGACGCGACGGAGGGCAATCTCGGCCTTGGCGGCATTCTTCACCTTCTCCCAATAGACCTGTTCGCCGCTCTCGTCGATCTTGATGGTGTAGAGCTTCTTGTACTCCTCGACGAGGGCATCAGCCTCTGCGTCGGTGACCTTCTTGAAGTACTCCATCAGGGAGGAGACGGGGTAGTAGTCGACATGGTAGCCGAGACGCTGCTCGAACTCCACACGGTCGCCATCGGTCACAGCCACGTTGTTCATGTTCATACCGAACATCAGACAGCGTACGTTGTGGGCATCAGCCACACCGGCAGCCACACGTGCCCAGACGGCAATCTGCTTCTGGGCGTTCTCGTCCTTCCAGTAGCCGCAGACCACCTTGCGGGCAATGCGCATACGGGTGCAGATATGTCCGAACTCGATGTCGCCGTGAGCCGACTGGTTGAGGTTCATGAAGTCCATGTCCATGGTCTCCCAGGGGATCTCAGCGTTATACTGTGTGTGGAAGTGGAGGAGTGGCTTCTGCAGCTGCTGCAGACCCTTGATCCACATCTTGGCGGGAGAGAAGGTGTGCATCCAGGTGATGATACCGACGCACTTCTCGTCGTTGTTGGCGGCCAGCATCACAGCCTCGACTTCCTTTGAGCTGTTGGCCGTGCCCTTATACACGATCTTCACGGGGATGTTGCCTGAGGCGTTCAGACCTTCAACCATCTCCTTAGAGTGACCATCGACTGCGACGACTGCATCGCCACCATAGAGTAACTGTGCACCAGTTACCCACCAAAGTTCTAAATTTTTGAACATAGTTTTAAAATTTTAATTGATAATTGATAATTGACAATGGATAATTGGCTCCGCTTGACAAAAACGCTTATCATTGTAAACAATTTTGTTATTTGTTATTCTCTTTTGTTGATTTTATAATAGAAACTAGTAACCTTGTAATGGACCGGCAATCGGTAATGATACTATCGTACTCTTCCTTTGTCAAGTATTCAGTGCGGTGAAGCAATCTTAGCCAGTAGTCGGATTCGTAGCATTCCTTTAGAGCTATACTCATCTTAGACAGGAAATCCATCTGGCTTTGAGCTTGTTGCGCCTCACATATGTTTGCTCCGACACTTGTGCCAGAACGCAGCAGTTGTTTGGACATCACGTATTCTTGCTTCTCGGCAGTCATATACTTGTATAGTTTCACAATTCTAACTGCAAAATCAAAGCTTTTCTCTTCTACTACATTGTTGTCCTTCATCTGGCGCAGCTTAATTATCCATTATCCATTGTCCATTATCCATTACAAATGCTTTATGGTCAGCGTTTTCGCTGGCCATAATAAGCATTTGGGCCGTGTTTGCGCATGTAGTGCTTCTCGATGAGGAGGGGATTCATCGTCAGGGCGGGGTTGACGCTGAAGGCGATGAAGGCCATCTTGGCACACTGCTCCATGACCTTGGCGTTGTAGACGGCATTGTCGGGAGAGGTGCCCCATGAGAAGGGACCGTGGTTTTTGACTAAGACGGCGGGTGTGTGATCGGGGTTGATCTTACGGATGTTGAGGATCTCGTCGACGATGACGTTACCCGTCTCCAACTCGTAGTTGCCCTTCACCTCTGCTTCCGTCATGTCACGGGTGCAGGGGATGGCCTGATAGAAGTAGTCGGCATGGGTGGTGCCGATGTTGGGGATGTCACGACCGGCCTGTGCGAAGGCTGTGGCATAGGTGGAGTGGGTGTGTACCACGCCCTGGATGTTGGGGAAAGCCTTATATAGAACAAGGTGTGTTGGGGTGTCGGATGACGGATTGAGATCACCGTCGACTACCTCACCCGTCTGGAGGTCTACCACCACCATGTCGGATGCTTTCATCACGTCGTAGTCCACGCCAGAGGGTTTGATGACTACGAGGCCGTTCTCACGGTCGATGCCTGAGACGTTACCCCAGGTGAAGATCACGAGGTTTTGTTTTACCAGGTCGAGATTGGCCTTGAATACTTTTTCTTTTAGTTCTTCGAGCATAAATTAATTTTTTAGAAGTTAAAGGGAAGTTAAAAGAAGTTATCGTGGTCTGCGACCACTTGGAAGTTAAAGGGACATTACTCTTGCCCCCAGTTAAAGGGACATTACTCTTGCCCCCAGTGAAAGGGACATTACTCTTGCCCCCAGTGAAAGGGACATTACTCCCTCCGCGGAAGTGGGAGTCGCAGGACATATGTCCTTTAACTTCCCTTTAACTTCCTTATAACTTCCTTTTAACTTCCTATACATTATTTATATTTTAAAATTCGGAGCTTCGTTATAAGCCCGCTTGTTGAAGCGATAGAGGAATGCACCGCGCTTGGAACTGGTCTTGTCGACCAATTCCGTCTTCTCGATGAAGTCCATCTCCTTGATGCGTTTGCGGAAATTGCGCTTGTCGAGTTCGGCCCCGTTGACAGCCTCATAGAGGTTCTGGAGCTGGGTGAGCGTGAAGAGGGCAGGGAGGAGGCGGAAGCCTACGGGCTCCTGGGCCAGTTTCTGCTGCATCAACTTCCTCGCCTTACACACCATCTCATTGTGGTCGGAATAGAGTTGTGGAATCTCATTGATATCTACCCATTTTACGCCATGCTGCAAGCGCAGTTCTTCATCATAATCCTTGACGTTGATGAGTGCATAGTAGGCAATGGACACCACCCGTTCGCCGGGATCACGGTCCACATTACCGAAAGCCCCCACCTGGCGCATGAACAGATTCCGCAGTCCGGTCAGTTCGTAGAGAGTGCGTGAGGCTGCGTCGTCGACACTCTCGTCGGCAGCGACGAAGCCTCCATAGAGGCTCCATTCGCCACGTCCGGGATCCATCTGGCGCTTGCCGATGAGCACCTTCAGCTTCCCATCGTCGAAGCCGAAGATGATACAGTCTACCGACAGCCAGACCTTGGAATGTTCGTTGTAGAATGTCATGGTCTACTCGCTTTTTACCAGAAGTAATAATAGAAGCAGCTGCAGAGGCCGATGACAATCAGTGTGCCTACCACATCGAAGACACCCCAGCTCTCCTTGATGGACTTCTTGAAGTCTGACGAGAACGTGATGGCATCCACCTGTTCCTTGGATGGTGCTGGCGTGAAGAAGCTGACAGCCACCATCAGCAGGATGATGAAGAGCAGCAGCCAGCACTCGAAGATGAGCCAGTTGGTCTGCCAGAACCAAGCTGTGGCATCCCAGAAGGCACCATCCATGACGGCCTTGCCCGAGTCGGTCACCACGTTGGTGATCAGACGGACCATACCGATGAGGAAACCACCGATGAGACCGTACTCACCAGCCTTCGGTGTGATCTTCTTCGAGAAGATACCGAGGGTGAACACAGCCACCATGGCGGGAGCAATCAGCGACTGGATGTCCTGCAGGTAGGAGTAGAGGTTACCCATGTTCATCATGATCGGCATCCAAGCCAGACCGAGGAGCACGACCACGACGGTAGCGGTACGGCCAACGAATACGTAGTGAGCCTCGCTCTTGCCCTTCTTCATCGGCTTGTAGAAGTCCTCGGTGAAGAGGGTAGCACAGCTATTGAAGAAGGCAGCCAGAGAGGCTACCAGTGCACAGACGAAACCGATGGTCACGATACCCTTGATGCCGGCCGGCAGGATGTTCTTCACCATCATGGCGAAGGCACCGTCGGTAGACTCGTGGTTGGTGATGTCCATCTCGATACCACTACCGGTCTTCAGAGAGAGGGCGTAGGCAATCATACCCGGGATGAGGAACATGAAGCAGGGGAGGATCTTGAAGAAACCGGCTGCAATCGTACCACGACGAGCACGCTTCATCACTTCCCTATTGTCTTCGCCAGGTACCTGTCCGAGCACACGCTGAACGATGTGCTGGTCGGTACACCAGTACCAGAAACCGATGATCGAGGCACCGAGGAATACCACATAGCCCGGGAACTGCGGATACATCGGATCAGCAGGATCGGTATGGAACATGTGGGTCGTACCGAATCCGTCGTGGGCAGCATTACAGACGCGCATCATCTCAGCCCATCCGGCAGAGATACTGCCATCGCCAAGCATGTTCAGACCCAGGAACAGTACGAGGAATGAACCGACAATCAGGATAGGTGTCTGGATGGTAGAGAGCGTCATCACACCCTTCATACCGCCAAAGACGGTGAAGACGGCCGTGATGGCAATCAGTCCGATGGCACCGTACCAGAAGGGGATGTCGAGCAGGAACTTGAAGAAGATACCACCCGTGAAGGCCGTCACAGAGACCTTCGTGAGCACGTAGGCGACGAGGGTGATGATGGACAGCCAGGAACCTGTGCGCTGTGTGTAGCGGAACTTCAGGAAGTCGGGCATGGTGATGATCTTACCCATCTTGTTGATGAGCAGCTGATAGAACGGTACGAAGAGCCATCCGAGGATGAGGATCATCCATCCCTGCATCTCCCAGTGGGCCATACCCACACCATCCTTTGCACCAGTACCGGCAAGACCTACGAGGTGCTCAGAACCGATGTTGGCGGCAAAGATGGCCATACCGATGACGTACCAAGGCTCGCCCTTACCGAAGAGGTAAGCGGACGAGTCTTCGCCCTGCTGGGCTTTCTTGTCTTTCCAGATGGCATACCAGACGGCAGCCACCACTCCTAACAGGCCGACGATGAGAACTACCCAGTCGAGCCAGATGAATTCATGTGAACTCCAATTCATAAAATATTTTTTTTAATTGTCCTTTTAACTTCCTTTTAACTTCCTTTTAACTTCCTTTCCATTCCTTTATTTGACTGAGAATTTGTAGGCAGCATGGCTGTAGTACTTCTCATCAGGATTCAGGGTCGGCTGAACCCATTCGGGATGATTGGGAGAGTCGGGATATTTCTGGCTCTCGAGGCATACGCTCACGTGCTTGGGATATTTGAGGCCGTGCTTGCGGATGATGTCGGCATCAGCACCGACACCCTGGAAGTTGCCGCTGTAGACCTGTACACCCGGCTCGTTGGTGAACATCTCCATGAAGATACCGGTCTTGGGGCTGTAGAGGCTGGCACATACCTGTGTGTCGTCGCCCTTACCGTCCTTAAAGGTGTTCAGGCAGAAGTTGTGGTCATAGCCTGTGGCGTTCTGGATCTGGTCGAAGTCAGACTGGATGCTGTCGCCAATGGCGTGTGGGGTGCGGAAGTCCATTGGGGTGCCTTCCACCGACTTGATCTCACCCGTGGGGATGTAGAGCTTGTCGCTCGGGGTGAAGTTGTCGGCATTCACATAAAGCACCTGGTCGTAGCCTGGCTGTGTGAAGTCGCCACTGAGGTTGTAGTAGTTGTGGTTGGTCTGGTTGATGATGGTCGGACGGTCTGCCTCTGCCTCCCACGTCATGTCGAGGATGTTGTCAGCCGTCACTTTGTAAGTCGTCACAGCCATCACCTTGCCGGGGAATCCGTTCTCACCATCTGCTGCCACAATCGTCAGCTTCAGGATGGAGTCGCCAATCTGCTCAGCGTCGTACACCTGATGCATCCAACCCGTGTTTCCACCACCATGCAGGCAGTTCGGTCCGTCGTTTTTCTTCAACTGATACTCTGTCTCACCGAGGGTGAACTTACCCTCCTTGATGCGGTTGGCATAGCGGCCTACGCTGGATCCGTAGTCGGATGGACTGTTGAGGGTGTCGGCATACTGGGCAATGTTGTCAAAGCCGAGGACGACATCCGTGGGCTTGCCATCCTTGTCGGGTACGACGAGTGACACGATACGTCCGCCATAGTTTGTGATGCACACTTCCATGCCATTGGCATTCTTCAGGGTGTAAAGCTTCACGGGCTTGTCCTGAATGGTCGTGTCAAACTTGGCAACGTCTAAGCCTGATACCGTCAGTTGTGGTGCCTGAGCCTTTTGCTCACAGGCAGTGAACATAAGCGCAGCTGCGCCTAGTCCCAAAAACATACCTTTAAGTACTTTCATTTTAATACGTTTTTAAGTTTAATTGTTGTTATAGCGTTTTGATTTGGGTGTAAAATTACAATTAATATTTGAAATACGCAATACTTTATGGCATAAATAAACGGCATAAAGTGTAAAAATAACACTTTATGCCGTAATTTAACCTTTTTTGGCTAAGTTTTCGCGCTCTTAACAGAGTTTTCGTGAACCGTCACCGATGACTACATCATAGACTTTCGGCTCGTGTCCGTACTTCTCGTTGAAGCGCTTCTTGGCGTCCTCAATGAACTTCTTGTAGAGGTCGTTGCGCACGAGGTTGATGGTACAGCCACCAAAGCCGCCACCCATGATGCGGGAACCCGTCACGCCGTCTTCCTTGGCGATGTCGTTGAGGAAGTCCAGTTCCTCACAAGACACTTCGTAGTCCTTGGAGAGACCTTCGTGGGTCTTGTACATCATCTCACCGACCTTCTCGTAGTCGCCTTCGTTCAGTGCATCACAGACAGCCAGCACACGGTCTTTCTCACCGAGTACGAACTTGGCACGCTTGTAATCCTCAGCGCCCACTTCTTCCTTCACTTCCTCGAGCTGTTCCCAGGTGCAGTCGCGCAGTGTCTCAAACTTTCCTTCCGGATGCTTGGCAGCGATGTGCTTGACCACATTCTCACAGGAACGACGACGGTCGTTATAGGGCGAGCCGGCCAACTGGTGCTTCACCACAGAGTCGAGGAGTACCAGACGGTAGCCATCGGGTTTGAAGGGGAAATACTCGAACTCACGACTGCGGCAGTCCAGACGCATCAGACAGCCTGCCTTGCCGAAGACAGAGGCGAACTGGTCCATGATGCCACAGTTCACACCACAGTAGTTGTGTTCCGTAGCCTGACCTGCCAGAACCATATCCCACTGGCTGACCTTGTTCTCACCGAAGATATCGTTGAGACCACAGGCGAAACAACTCTCCATGGCGGCAGATGAGGACATACCGGCACCCAGGGGCACATCACCTGCGAAGGCAATGTTGAATCCTTTCACGGGCACGCCCAATTTCTTCATCTCCAAGGCGATACCATAGATATAACGGGCCCAGCTGGCACGAGGGCCATCAGGGTCGGAGAGTTTGAAGTCTACACGATCCTTCAGGTCGATGGCGTAAGCCATTACGGTATCTTCCGTACCATTTGCACGCATCTCGGCCATGACACCTTTGTCAACAGCACCGGGGAATACGAAACCACCGTTGTAGTCGGTGTGCTCACCAATCAGGTTGATACGTCCGGGAGAGGCATATACATTGCCGGTCTTTCCATCAAAGTGCTTGATGAAGCGGCTTCTTACAAATTCAATATCCATCATATATAAATAAGGTGTAAATTAATCAACGGGGATGTCCTTGTTCACATTCTTGCAGCCGATGAGTGCATAGTAGAACATGTAGGCGACTGCCAGGAAGTAGACGAAATAGCTGGGCATGTATCCGAAGATGTCTGCGAAGAAATTCTGTACTACCGGCAATACGCCACCGCCTACCACCATCATCATAAAGATACCGGATGCCTGGGCTGTGTATTTACCGAGACCTTCAGTAGCCAGATTGAAGATAGAGGCCCACATGACGGAGGTAAACAGACCACAGAGCACGAGCAGGAGGGCTGTCAGCGGCACTGTCGTAGAAGTGATGGTGCCCTCGAGTATGGAAATCAGCGGCATGCTGACGGTCACGCTCTTCGGTGTGAAGATGGCTGCCAGGATCAGGATCATACAGGCGAAGGTGGCAATCAGCATCAGCTGACGTGAAGACACCTTGGCGGCAATGAAGCTGGAGCACAGACGGCCAACGAGCATCAGCAACCAGTACATGGCAGCCACAGCACCACCGATGGTGGCTGCATTCACGACGGCATCAGGATTCACCCATGCGCCATTGGCAGACGTATCAGACAGGTAGAAGTTCAGACCACCAGGGATACCGACCTCAACACCGACATATACGAAGATGGCAATCACGCCCAACAGGCAGTGACGGAAAGACCAGGGTGAGTGCTCGAACACCGTCTCTGCGGTCACCTTACCCATCTCAGGATCCTTGATGGGGATGAAGATGAGGGCGACGAATGCAGCAGCGAAGACCGTCATGGCGATATACATCACCAGGTTGACGTCGGCCATCTGCGTAGAGGCTGTCACCGTTCCAATCAGAGCACCCACGAGCATCGGGGTCATCGTACCAGCGAGGGAGTTCAGCGTACCACCGATCATGTTCAGCTGGTTACCACGGTTACCACCACCGCCCAGCAGGTTCAACATCGGGTTCACCACGGTGTTCAGGATACAGACCGAGAAACCGGAGATGAATGCACCGAAGAGATAGATGCAGAAGCCGGGTATGCCACCAGAGAAGCCAGAGAGGTACTGGATGAGCACGCCTACGAAGCCTACTGCAATACCAATCAGAGCCGTCTTCTTATAGCCTACCTTTGTCAACATCTTTCCTGCGGGGATACCCATGAACAGATAAGCGAAGAAGTTCATGAAGTTACCCATGATGCCGAGCACGTTGGAACCGCCAATCTCAGGCTGGTTTTTCCAGATAACGCCTATAGGCGCGCCAAGATTCGTGACGAACGAGATCATGGCATACAGGAACATCATCGTGATAATGGCGATGATACTTCCATTCGTTTTTTGATTACCCATGTAAACTATATTTCTTTTAGTCGCTACGCTTTGTAAAAGCGCTTACGCGAGTCCAATTTACGGATTTACGATTTACTATTTTTATTCGACTACGCCAAAACGATAGATCGTCTTGTGCTTGTAGGTCTGACCGGGACGCAGTACGACACTGGGGAAGTAAGGACGGTTAGGCGTGTCGGGGAAGTGCTGGGTCTCGAGACAGACAGCTGAGCGGAAGGGGAATGTGCAACCATTGGCACCCTTATAACCCGTGGCGTAGTTGGCCGTGTAAAGCTGCATACCGGGTTCGGTGGTGTAGCACTCCAGTGTACGACCGCTCTTCGGATCAGTGATTCTGGCAGCAAAGCTCAGTTCACCCTCCTCGCGCTTGTTCAGCACATAGTTGTGGTCGAAGCCCTTGCCGAACTTGATCTGCTCGTGGTCTGCATTGATGTCCTGACCGAAGGGTTTCGGTGTGCGGAAATCAAACGGTGTACCTTCCACCTTCAGGATCTCACCCGTAGGAATGGCGGTGGCATCGGTGGGCAGATAGAAGTCTGCATTGATCTCACAGATCTGATCCTCAATCGTCGGGGTGGGGTCTGCAGTTCCTGACAGGGAGAAGAAGGCGTGATGCGTCAGGTTGACGATGGTCTTCTTGTTCGTTGTGGCCAAATACTCAATCACCAGTTCGTTGAGGTCGGTGAAAGTGAACTCCACCGTGACGTCGAGCTCGCCTGTGTAACCTTCCTCACCGTAGGATGAGATACGATGGAGGGCCAGAGAACGGGGACCCATCTGACGGGCATCCCATACCTTGGCGTTGAAGCCGACAGCACCACCATGCAGATGGTTGGGACCGTCGTTGAGGGCCAGCTGATAGTCCTTGCCGTTCAGCGTGAACTGTCCCTTGCAGATGCGGTTACCCCAGCGTCCGATCAGTGTGGAGAGATAAGGCTCCTTACCGCTGGTGAGCTGTTTGATACTGTCGTGACCCTGGATCACGTTACCTACTTTACCGTCTTTGTCAGGCACCATGATAGCGCAGATGGCACCGCCATAATTAGAGATGGCTACTTCGAAACCCTTACGGTTTCTGAGGATGAACAAATCGGTTTTCTTACCGTTAATGGTGGCCTGGAAGTTCTCGCGCTTCAGACCACATGCATTCGCTGTTTCTGTTGTGTTTGCCATAAAAAATGCTTTTAGTTACTAACTAATTTTCTGCAAAGTAACAGAAAAAA
>JAEEPF010000240.1 GCA_016284635.1 Prevotella sp. | reverse complement strand
TACTCGTTGGCATTCGACACAGCCAGGTTGTCCTGATCAGAGTGAGAGTAGACGAGACTGGTGCGGAACTTGATGAACTTCACGTCCATCGTGTTGTTCACACGGGCGGTGTAACGCTCAAAGTTTGGACCGGCTCCCTCAAGGGTTCCTTTCTGCTTATAGTAGTCAAGACTGATATTATAGGTATTGTTCACGCCGCCACCGCTCAGGTTCACGCTGTGGTTCTGACGGATACCAGTCTTAAAGGCCTCATCCAGCCAGTCGGTATTAGTGTCGTCCATAAAGTAGTAACGACCGTCAATCTTGCTGTAACCACCGGGAACGGGGATACCTGCATTTTCGGCAGCAATGCCGAGATACTGGCTGTACTGATCAGCGTTGGTCAGGTCATAGACACCCTTCTGAATCTGGTCGACACCGAAGTAGCCCTTATAGTCCACCTTCAGCGGCTGATCCTTCTTACCGCCCTTGGTCGTGATGATGACCACACCGTTAGCAGCACGAGAACCGTAGATGGCACCAGCAGAAGCGTCTTTTAGCACCTGGATGGTCTCGATGTCGTTCGGGGAGAAGTCACGGATACTGGTACCCATGGGCACACCGTCGATCACATACAGAGGAGCCGTGCTGCCGAAGCTGCCGATACCACGGATACGAACCAGAGGATCGGCACCGGGCTGACCGTCAGAAGTGATCTGCACACCAGCCACCTTACCTTCGAGCATCGAAGAAATGTTGGAGTGAGACACGCGCTTCAGCTCGTCGGCATTCACGATACTGACAGAACCCGTCAGGTCGGCCTTCTTCTGAACACCGTAACCCACCACGACCACCTGATCGAGCATCATGGCGTCGCTCTCGAGTTCAATAATATTAAGGTTCGCGCGTCCGCGTACGGCGATCTCGCGATCCTTGTAACCCACATAACTCACCACGAGGGTGCCATTAGAAGGAGCGTCTATCTGGAAGTTACCGTCGAAGTCGGTCACCACACCAGTCTGAGCTCCCTTCAGTCGGACTGTTGCGCCAATAAGCGCCTCACCTGACTGATCAACAACCTGACCACTAACCTTGATAGTCTGGTCCTGCTGCACAGATGCTTTTGCCGTCATCGGGTTGAGGGTCAATCCGCCCAAAACGCCGAGACTTAGCATCACAGAAAATACTAGTTGTTTTCTCATTGTTAATTACTTTTGGTTTTAAATAAGTTATATTATTGAAATTTTTCGCAAAAGTAACACAATTTGATTTAAATCAAGTGGACAAAACGATTTATAAGGTGGACAAAACGATTTTAGTGCACAAAACACCTAATATTTGTGCTTTTTATCCACTAAAAGCACTCCCGTTGACATAAATCAAGAAAAAGTACGCGTTTACCCCCCTTTTTTTAGAAGGCCTTCCAACACTTTTTTGAAAGCCATCGAAAAAGTGTTGGAAGGCTTCGTAGCAAAAAATACATAGGCATGGATTCTGTTACACATTGAGGAGGGAGAATGATGTGTAGCAGATGTGTAACAGAACGGAAGACAAGTGAGGCTAAAGTGAAAGCGAGAAAACCTTTACAAAGCCGAGCGGCTGGGGCTGACACCAAACATCTTCGTGAAGCAGCGGGTGAAGTATTTGGGGTCGTTGAAGCCGACCTTATAGGCAATCTCGGTGATGTTGCGGTTACCGGACTTCGATGAAAGGAGTTCCTTGGCCATATTCAGGCGGTAGTTGCGGATGAACTGCCCGACGGGAACTCCTGCCTCGGCATTGAGATGCTTGCTGGCCACCGTACGGCTCATGCCAAGGGCATCGCAGAACTCCTGGACACCAAACTCAGAGTTCATATAGTTGGCTTCCATGATCTCCATCACACGTTCCATAAACGGCTTGGAACGTTTCAACACCTCTTCTTTGTCGGCTTCTACGCTCTTCGTCACGCTGTGCTTATAACGCTGCTGGTTGTCGAGGATGTTCTGGATACGGGTCTGCAATTGCGCAGGATCTTCCGATTCCTCCAGGACACGACGGATCGGATTGAGCAGTTCTTCTGCTTCCAACCGCTTCAGACGGGCCACCCACCTATTATATATATAAAGGACGAGGACAATAAAGAGGATGCCCAACAAAGAACGGAACCACCAGCTATTCCAAAAAGAAGGACTGACATTTACGTCGATGGAAGCTATGGCCGACTGGTCTGCTGACAAGGATGACACATATTTCACCTCGAAGGTATAGTGACCGGCCGGCAGAGCACTATAACGGACGGAGTGCTCACCCAGTTTGAGAGGTGTCCATTCGTCATCAAGGCCTTTCATCCTGTAACTGAACATGGCTTGCGCCTCGTTTCCATAATCCAGGGCAGAGAAGGCAATGGAGAATGAACGGTTTCCTTCACGCAATTGGATGGATTTGGCTATCGAGATGTCTTCCGATAAATATTCGCTGCCGGCAGTGACATCCTGATTATCCACGACGAGGTGGGTAAATACAAGCTGACCATTGGGCTTTGCCTCCGTATTCTCACCCAACACCTCTATCAGTCCCCCTTCGCTGCCGAGATAGATCACGCCCGAAGCGTCTCGTGCTGCTGAGTTCCAATAGAAATGATGGTTAACCAGGCCTTCGCTCTCGAAATAGTTGGAGAAGACATGCGCCTTTGGATCATAAACCGACAAACCGTTCTGGGTGGTCACCCATAGTCGTCCATTGACATCCTCTACGATACCCTTGACACCACCGAAGGCCAGTCCGTCCTCTGTCGACAGGGCCTCAAAAACATCATCTCTCCTGTCTCCTGACTCCTGACTCCTGTCTCCTGACTCCTGACTCCTGACTCCTCTCCTCCTATAAAGTCCATACCCGTTGCTGCCCAGCCAAAGTGTACCATCATGCGTCAGACAGAAGGAGGATATCTTGTCTACGATACGCGAGTCGGGATCGTCCAGTTTGTGGGAGATCAGTTCATGCCTAAAGGGTCTGTGTCCCTGTCGTCCGGAGTTGAGATCCACTTTTATCAAACCCTGCATGCAGCCCATCCACAGGAAACCTTCACGGTCGATGATAGCACCGATGTTTCCCGTCAGGCTACGGCATCCGTCAAACGGATCCTCAATCACACGCGACTTGAAATCATAGAAATATAATCCGGCATTACTGCCTATCCATAGGCCGTCGTTGACAGAATCGACCGCCAGCGCACCTACAAATTCCGTACGCCACCGGTATTCCCCCTGAAGTTCCAGACGAGAGATGTGATGGGCACCTCGCACCTCCGCACCTCCGCGCCCCCGCGCCCCCGATTCTATCTCTGTCTGGCAGACTCCTCCACCCCACGTACCTATCCAGAGCTTACCGTGACTGTCGGCAGCCAGAGCCGAAACGCTATTATGTGACAAGCCTGAATTGGCTGTTGTGTAATGGACAAAGTCGGCAGTACCCTTCTCACGAAGGTTCAGACCTCCTTCTACAGTTCCCACCCATAACCGGCCGTCGGGTTCAACCAACATGGCATTCACGGGATTGGGGGAGAGAGAACGAGGATCGCCTGTATGAACGGAGTT
>JAEEPF010000065.1 GCA_016284635.1 Prevotella sp. | reverse complement strand
TTAAGGCGCTTCAGGATGGGCTTGAACCAACGACCCCCTGATTAACAGTCAGGTGCTCTAACCAACTGAGCTACTGAAGCAGGTTTTGCTGTTAAGCGGGTGCAAAAGTACGGCGATTTTTTGAAACTACCAAACTTTTGAGCGAAAAATTTCATTAAAAGCACTATTTTTTGCAAAAAAAGCAAAGAAAAGGGTGTTTTCTTAATAGAATCGTGTAATTTTGCAGCGCCAATTAAAGGTAAAAAGGTAAAAAAGTGAAAAGGTGAAATATAAGAGAATATGAAAAAGTATATCGCACTGATGCTGTTACTGTCGGGCTTGTCGCTCACGGTGAAGGCACAAAAGATTAAGGATCATAACTTTGAGGTGGCCAAGCATCTGGACATCTTCAACCAGTTGTATAAGAATCTGGAACTGCTGTACGTGGACACGCTGAACCCGAAGGAGACCATCGGCAGGGGCATCACGGCGATGCTCAGGGGTCTGGATCCCTATACGGAGTATTACGCACAGGACGAGACAAAGAACCTGCGGATGATGCTCACGGGCAAATATGCCGGCATCGGTGCCCTGATACGCAAGCACCAGAAGCTGGACCGCATCGTAATCGACGAGCCCTATCAGAATATGCCTGCCGCCGAGGTGGGACTGAAGAAGGGCGACGTGATACTAAGCATCGACGACTCAATGATGACCGACAAGACTGTCAGTTTCGTGAGTGAGCACCTGCGTGGCGAACCTGGCACGAGCTTCCTGCTGAAGGTGATGCGCCCCTCGACGGGTAAGCTGATGAAGTTCAAGATTACCCGTAGGAACATCAAGTTGCCTGAGCTGCCCTATTATGGCATCCGCGAGGAGAACGTAGGCTATATCAACCTGAACTCGTTTACCGAAGGCTGTGCCAAGGATGTGCGCCGTGCGCTCATCGATCTGAAGAAACAGGGAGCCACCTCGCTCGTGCTCGACCTTCGCGGCAATGGCGGCGGCTCTGAGCAGGAGGCTGTGGACATTCTGAACCTGTTCCTGCCGAAGGGAATCACCGTGGTGGAGAATCGTGGTAAGATTCCTCAGGCCATGAAGAGCTATAAGACGCGCGTGGAGCCACTCGACACGGTGATGCCAATGGTGGTGCTGGTAAACAGTGAAACGGCTTCGGCCAGCGAGATCACCAGTGGTGCCATCCAGGATATGGACAGAGGAATAATATTAGGTACGCGCACGTACGGGAAGGGCCTCGTGCAGATACCCATCGACCTGCCCTACAACACGAACATGAAGGTGACGACCTCGAAATACTATATCCCCAGCGGACGCTGCATCCAGGCCATCAACTACAAGAAGGGCAGCGAGGGCTATCGAGAGCATATCCCCGACTCGCTGACGAAGGTGTTCTACACCCGTAACGGCCGTGAGGTGCGCGACGGGGGCGGCATTAAGCCCGACGTGGAGTTGAAAGGCGACACCATCCCCAACATCGCCTTCTACCTCTCTGCCTCAGGACAGGACTCGACGGAAGTGATGTTCGACTATGTGGTGGACTACATCGCCAAGCATCCGACGATTGCCCCAGCAGCGGAGTTCCATCTGACTGATGCCGACTGGCAGGAGTTCAAGGAGCGCGTCGTCAAGAGCGGTTTTACTTTTGATCCCGTCAGCAAGAAGCAGTTCGCAGAACTTGTGAAGACCGCGAAGTTTGAGGGTTATTACGAAGGTGCCAAGGCAGCTTTCGACAGTCTGGAGTCAAAGTTGAACCACGATGTAGCCTTTGCCCTTGACCGCAATGAGAAGGTGGTTCGTCAGATCCTGGAGGCTGATATTATTGCAGCCTACTATTATCAGGCTGGCGCCATTGAGGCTGGCCTCAACTACGACAACCAGCTGAAAGAGGCCGTCCGTCTGCTGAAGAATCCAGAAGAGTATAAGAAAGTATTGGTTCCCCAGAAAACCAAAGATACTTTTTCTCTGATCCGTTTAGAGAAGAAGCCTTTGGGGACTATCACGGCAAAGCGGCAGGAGCCTCTGATTTTCAGTTCGATAGCTTAGTATTGATGATGAACTTGCAAGCCGCCTGCTGGCCATGCTTGCCTATGACGTTGGCGATGTAGACGCCAGCGGGCAATTGGCTGACGCTGATTTCTGCATAGCCGCCGCTCAGCTGGACGGGCGTGTTCATGAACGTCTGTCCGGCAAGGTTGACAATCTTGATTTGCAGGTCGTCTGTCTGTGAACTGCTGATGACGAGGCTACCCAGATGATAACTGATGCTGACACTTTCAGCAGCATCGGCCATAAGGTCGCGGATGCCTGTCTCCTGAGGCTGACTCACCGCAGTCAGATAACTGCTGGTGATGTTGGCCTTGGCGATGGTGGGGACGTTCATCACGAAAACATCAGAGGCACCGTCAGGATAACGTCCCACCGTCTGATCCTCCTGATGCTCTGTGTAAGTAAGCAGGTCACTCCACGACTCGTCAGCAGCGGTGAGCATCACGATGCCACCCTCTGCAGCAAGTTTGAAGTCAGCATGCAGCTGTGATATTGGCTCCAATTTGTCGCACCATACAATCAGATAGCCGTGGGCGGGAATGATCGTAGATGCATTGGTCTCGCCTTTGGTGATCTGGTATTTCTTTGGCTTTGACTCCTTGTCGGTCAGATACATTCCCTCCACATCGATGGGCGAGTTGGTGGTGTTATAAAGTTCCACCCAGTCGTTACGCTTGAAATATTCGTTGACATAGATGCCGTTGGAGGCACTGACCTCATTGATGCGGACGGGCGTGACACCCTGAGCCGTCTGCTCCTCACTCGACTGAGGCGTAAAGCAAGCCACAAAAATCTGTTTGCCACTGTCGGCTGTCAGATTGATAACGGGATCGGTCGATACCAACTCATCGGCAGTAGAACCTATGGAGGTCAGCAGCTCAGCTGCCCAATACTGGTCGCTGGACGTATAGCTGTTGTTGTGGATCTCGACGGCGATGACGTTGTCGCCACTCTTGAACAGCGAGGGTGACAGTTCGATGGTGCCTGTGAGAGGCGTGCTTTCAGCATAGCTTGAGGCGAAAGTGTTGAAAGTGATGTTACCATCGGGCATATTGAAGCGTCCGGCTTCCCGCCCGTTGACATAGACCACAAAGCCATCATCCACTTGGTAATTCAGCAGGAAGGCATCGCTACTCGAAGGCGTGGTGCTGAGGTTGACGGTCTTACGGAAATAGGTGGTCGGATTCTTTTTATTGGCATCGGAGCCATAGCTGACAGTAGTCTTCACGCCTGTCATCTTATAACCCAGGGGCGCCTGTCCGGACGACCAATTAGAATCGTTGTAACTATCAAATTTCCAATTGAGCGCGAGAGTACCTCCGTCATAATATTTCCAGGTATCATTCATCTTGATGAGTTCGCTGGTGGTACTTGAGCCTTTCTTCCAACCTGCGAAGGTGTAGCCTGCGGGAGCCTTGGCCTCAATGGTGACAGGCGTGAAAAGATTTCCGTCAAAAGCGGCATAGGGCACCTGGAGACCATTGACATAAAGGCTGGCCCCATCGGTATCGGCAGCAAGTGCGACACTCTGTTTCTGGGCGCTCGTGAGACTCATCGGCTTATATTGCTGAAGCATGTTGGTCATCGTGGTCAACTGTGTCTTCAGTTTACTCTTGATGGTGTTGGCGGAATTGTCGGGCACATAACCGTCAATTTGCGACATCGAGCGCATAGCCGTTGCCAGTTCGTCAACGATGGCTGAGGCACGCTGTTTCTCAAAAACGCTTCCCGCTACGATACAGAAGGTGTCGATGAACTTCTTGCGGAATTCGTCGTGCTTGAGCAGATTCAGGAACAGGCTGACTATTGCGATCCCTTTATTGTTGTCGAGTGCCTGTCCTAAGTTGCTATACATTTTTCGACCGTAGAATGAATAATCGAGGTCGAAGAGAACAAAGCGAAAGCGTCCGTTGTCCTGACAGCGAAAGGCCTTGACATTGTTGTCTGGCCAATCATCGTTACCAAGAAATAACTCTACAGCCATATAGTTGGCAAACTCGTCGATGTCGAGCAGTGCCTTCACCTCGTCGTAGACGCCTGAGTCATTAATACGGGAAGCGAGTTTGCGGAGTTGCTTGAAAGCCTCATCGGTACCGTTCTTGAAGTCTGCGTTCTCAAAGAAGTCAATCTCTTCATCGTCATAGCCGTAGTTGGCATAGACAAACCTGTCATTGTTGGTCTCGCGGAGATTAACCACACCTTTGAACTTACCGTTGATGTATTCTATCACCTGCACGGTGCTCTGCACATCGAGGTCGATGCCCGAGCGCTGGACGATAGTGGTCAGGGCGGGATCCATAAAACGGGCGTGGTTCTGCCAGACATCGTTGCCACCATTACGCAGAAGGATGGCCTTATTACGGATGTAGGGTTTCTGTGGGAAGAAGGAATAGTCGAAGCGGTTCAGCCCGTCGAAGATCTTGTTCGACTTCAGTTTCATCGAACGAGGATCTATCTGTCGTGTCCATCCGCCAGACACGCTGATGTTCACATCTTGGTTGAAGAGCATACCCTCCGTAGGACTGATATAACTGAAATTCACAGGACGGTCCCAGTCCTGATTCCAGTTGACAGGATCATTACGTCCATTACCTGTGATACCGTTCTTTCCCACGACGTCTATGCCCCACATCTCATCAGTGAAGTATTTCTCATTGCCGACGATGGAGACGATGGGAACAGTATAGTTGGTGCTGGTCTTGATATAGCTTCGGGTGACGGGCACACTGGGCAGATAACCGTCTTTGAAGAGACGGAACACATAGTTGGTGGTCTTGTTGATGGTGAACAAACCATCTTCGCTTATCTTACTGGCAGTATTGCCAGAGGCGGTAGGCACGCTGCCATCGGTGGTGTACATCAGAGTCGTGCCCTCAGGTATCTCCACCAGAATGCTGAGGGTGTTCTTGAAGATCTGGCTACCCTGATCGACAACAGGCTGCGGCAGACGGTCGCTGGCGAATACGGCTGTGGCATTCGTGGCACCAGGTGTCGCCATTGACGTCCATCCCCACTCTTCACCGCCATCGGTCTTACGGGCGTAAGCCGTCCGGCTCAAGGCTTTGGGGTAGTCCTGACTCATCAGGAGTTCGCCATTCGTGTCACTCAGGTAGATAGTTCCACCGTCGCAGTCAAGCTTGAAAGGTGCCTGGTTGGTTTTGATATAATCAGAACCCAGCCACACCACCAGGAATCCTTTTGCCGGCACCGACCCAACGCTGCTGGGCATTCTCCATCGCCTGAGATTCTCTGCATCGTTGCTCAGATACATTCCACTCAGGTTGATATCCTGATCACCTGGATTATAGAGTTCTATCCAACTGTCGAAGTTGGTGGCGGGACTCATCACCTCTCCCGCATTGGAGGCCATCAGTTCATTGACGACAAGGATGACAGAAAGTAAAGTTGACCACATATTTTTAAATAATTGGCTGCAAAGGTACTATAAACTTTGAACTTTGAACTTTAATCTTTGAACTTTTTGATTTGACCGACGGTTAAAAAAACTTAATCAACCTCACTTTTTCAATGCTCCATGTTCTATATTCAATGGAAAATTCGTACCTTTGCACCCGTTCAGCGGAATGAGAGACTCGAAAGGGTCTCTCATTTTCGATATTAATAGGTAATAGATGATCAATAAGGAAACAATTCAAGCATTGACGGAAGAGTGGTTGCAGGGCAACGATTACTTCCTGGTAGACATTAGTTTTAGTGCTGATGACAGAATCGTCATCGAGATCGATCATGCCGACGGCGTGTGGATAGAGGACTGTGCCGAACTGAGCCGGTTCTTGCAGGAGCGCTTGGGCGATGAACTCGGTGACTACGAACTCGAGGTGGGCAGTGCCGGCCTCGGACAGCCGTTCAAGGTGGCTCAGCAGTATGTGAACCATATCGGCGACACTATTGAGGTGCTCGAACTTGAGGGCAAGAAGGTGCAGGGCGTGCTGAAATCAGTTGACGGCACAAACTTCACCATCACCGTACAGGAGAAGCAGAAGCAGGAAGGCAGGAAGCGCCCCGTGCTCGTGGAGGTCGACAAGACCTATGCGATGGACGGCGTGAAGTATGCGAAGTATCTGCTGACATTCAAATGAATAATTGAAAACAAAAAATAAGAATCAATGGCAATTAAAAAAGACGCGAAAGGCCCCTCAATGATTGAGACCTTTCAGGAATTTAAAGAGAACAAGAACATCGACCGCACCACGCTGGTGAGTGTGCTCGAAGAGAGCTTCCGTAACGTCATCGCCAAGATCTATGGCTCTGACGAGAACTTTGACGTGATTGTAAACCCTGACAAGGGTGACTTTGAGATTCACCGTAATCGTGTGGTGGTAGCCGACGATGAGGTGGTGGATGAGAACAAGGAGATTGCCCTCTCCGAGGCCCAGAAGATTGAGCCCGACTACGAGGTGGGTGAAGAGGTATCAGAGGAGGTGAACTTCCAGAAGTTCGGCCGCCGTGCTATTTTGAACCTGCGCCAGACACTGGCTTCGAAAATCCTCGAACTGGAGCACGACTCCCTCTATCAGAAGTATAAGGATAAGGTCGGTCAGGTGGTCAGCGGTGAGGTCTATCAGATCTGGAAGCGCGAAGTGCTGCTGATGGACGATGAGAGCAACGAGCTCCATCTGCCGAAGAGCGAGCAGATCCCTTCTGACAACTATCACAAGGGTGAGACCATCCGTGCTATCGTGAAAGAGGTGCAGAACGAGAACAACAATCCCCGTATCATCCTCTCCCGTACCAGCCCTGTGTTCCTGGAGCGTCTGCTCGAGGCCGAGGTGCCTGAGATCAACGATGGTCTGATTACCATTAAGAAGGTGGCCCGTATGCCGGGTGACCGTGCTAAGGTGGCCGTCGAGAGCTATGATGAGCGTATCGATCCAGTGGGCGCCTGCGTCGGTGTGAAAGGTAGCCGTGTGCATGGTATCGTCCGTGAGCTCTGCAACGAGAATATCGACGTCATCAACTATTCTTCTAACGTTCAGCTGTATATCCAGCGCGCATTGAGTCCGGCTAAGATCTCCAGCATCGTGCTCGATCAGGAGAACCGCAAGGCTGAGGTCTATCTGCAACCTGAGGAAGTGAGTTTGGCTATCGGACGTGGTGGTATGAACATCAAGCTCGCGTCGATGCTGACGGAGTATACCATCGATGTCTTCCGTGTGGTCAACGAGAGCGAGGCCGACGAGGATATCTATCTGGATGAGTTCGCTGATGAGATCGACCAGTGGGTTATCGACGCCATCAAGGCCATCGGTCTGGATACTGCCAAGGCTGTACTGAATGCTCCCCGTGAGATGCTGATTGAGAAGGCAGACCTCGAGGAGGAGACCGTTGACCATCTGCTGAGTGTACTCCGTGCGGAGTTTGAGTAAAAGCGGGCTTTGCCCTAAATAATAAATGATAAATGATGAATGATAAATGGGTGTCAGATTAAATAAAGTATTAACGGAACTGAACATTGGCCTTCAGACGGCAGTCGACTATCTGAAGAACAAGAAAAGTCTGGGTGAGATCAAGGATGACGCCAATATGAACACCAAGATCAACGATGAGCAATACGAAGCGTTGGTCAAGGAGTTCAGGGGCGACAAGGATGTGAAGACCCTGGCTGGAATGATGTTCCCCAAGAAGAAAGAGAAAGAAAAGGAGAAGGTCAAGAAAGAAACCAATCCAGAGCCTGTCGTCATAGAAGTGAAGGAAGAACCTCGTCAGACGTTCACGCCGCTGGGAAAGATTGACCTGAGCCAAGTGGGTAAGCCCGCTCCCAAGGAGAAAGCTGAGCCCAAGCCGGAGCCCAAACCCGTGGAAGAGAAGAAGGTAGAACAACCCGCTCCTCAACCCAAGGCTGAGCCGAAGCTAGAACCAAAGCCCGAGCCGAAAGCGGAGGAAAAGGTGGAGAAAAAGGCGGAGGAGAAGCCAGAACTAAAGCCCGAGCCGAAAGCGGAGGAAAAGGTGGAGAAAAAGGCGGATCAGACCACCCCTAACCCCTCCAACTCAGGAGGGGAAGCCAAGGAGCAGGAGGTCTATAAGCTGAAGACAGAACAGAAGGCCGTGCCTAACCTGAATGTCGTCGGCAAGATCGATCTCGACTCGCTGAACCAGAGTACGCGTCCTAAGAAGAAGTCGAAGGAAGAGCGTAAGAAGGAGCGCGAGGAGAAAATGGCCCAAATGCACGGTGGCAACGGTGAGAAGAAGAAGCGTGAACGTATCCGTAGTGGTAAGGAGCGCGTGGATATCGAGGCTGCAGCCAACCAAGACAAGAGCCAGAGCCAGAGCAACAAGAAAAATAAGAACAAAGGTGGCAACCAGAACTTCCAGGACGGTGGTCAGCAGGGTGGCAAGAGCAAGAAGAAGAGCCGTCCCGTGAAGCCCCTCGAAGTGGACGATGAGGCCGTAGCCCGTCAGGTAAAGGAGACTTTGGCTCGTCTGACCTCGAAGAACCAGAACAAGAAGGGTGCCAAGTACCGTCGTGAGAAGCGTGATGCCGTCCAGGAGCGTATCAGCGAGGAGATGGCAGCAGAGGCAGCACAGAGCAAAGTGCTGAAACTGACGGAGTTCGTGACGGTGTCCGAGTTGGCAACGATGATGAATGTCGGCGTCAATCAGGTCATCGGTACCTGTATGAGCATCGGCATCATGGTGAGTATCAACCAGCGTCTGGATGCTGAAACCATCAATATCGTGGCTGAGGAGTTCGGATTCACCACCGAGTATGTCAGCGCTGAGGTACAGAACGCCATTACCGAGGAGGAGGATGACGAGAACGATCTCGTGAACCGCGCTCCGATTGTAACGGTGATGGGTCATGTCGACCATGGTAAGACCTCGCTGCTTGACTTTATCCGCAACACGAATGTCATCGCCGGTGAGGCTGGTGGTATCACCCAGCACATCGGTGCCTACAACGTGAAACTGAAGGACGGCCGTCGGATTACCTTCCTCGACACCCCAGGTCATGAGGCCTTTACCGCCATGCGTGCCCGTGGTGCCCAGGTGACGGATATCGCCATCATCATCGTGGCTGCCGACGACTCCGTGATGCCTACCACCAAGGAGGCTATCGCCCATGCCCAGGCTGCCAACGTGCCGATGGTGTTCGCCATCAATAAGATTGATAAACCAGGTGCCAATCCCGACAAGATCCGTGAAGACCTGGCTAACATGAACCTGCTCGTTGAGGAGTGGGGCGGTAAGTACCAGTGTCAGGAGATTAGTGCCAAGAAGGGTATCGGTGTCGACGAACTGTTGGAGAAGGTCCTGTTAGAGGCCGAGATGCTCGACCTGAAGGCTAACCCCAACCGTAAGGCTACGGGTTCCATTATTGAATCATCACTCGACAAGGGTCGTGGCTATGTGTCAACGGTGCTCGTTTCGAACGGAACGCTGAAGGTTGGCGACATTGTCGTGGCAGGAACGAGCTATGGCCGTATCAAGGCTATGTTCAATGAGCGTAACCAGCGTATTGAGCAGGCCGGTCCTGCAGAACCCGCCATCATCCTCGGACTGAATGGTGCTCCGACGGCTGGCGACTCCTTCCATATCATGGAGACAGAGCAGGAAGCCCGCGACATCACCAACAAGCGTACACAACTCCAGCGTGAGCAGTCGCTGCGTACCACGAAGACCTTAGGCCTCGACGATATCTCCCATCGTATCGCATTGGGTGAGTTCCATGAGCTGAACATCATCGTCAAGGGTGATACCGACGGCTCTATCGAGGCACTCTCCGACTCGTTCATCAAGCTCTCTACCGAGAAGGTTCAGGTGAACGTCATCTCAAAGGCTGTGGGTCAGATCTCTGAGAACGATGTCATGCTGGCTTCGGCTTCCGATGCCATCATCGTCGGCTTCCAGGTGCGTCCTTCTGCCGATGCCCGCAGACTTGCAGAGCGAGAGGGTGTTGAAATCAATACCTATTCTATTATCTATGACGCCATCGATGAGGTGAAGTCAACGATGCAGGGTATGCTCGACAAGGTGAAGAAGGAAGTGATCTCTGGTGAGATTGAGGTGAAGCAGGTGTTCAAGATCTCTAAGGTGGGTACTGTGGCCGGTGGTCTGGTGACCGACGGTAAGGTACACAACAAGGACAAGGCCCGCGTCATCCGCGACGGTATCGTGATCCACACCGCTCCTATCGATGCCCTGAAGCGCTATAAGGACGATGCCAAGGAAGTGGCAACGGGCCTGGAGTGCGGTATCTCACTGGTGAACTTCAACGACATCCAGGTCGGCGATATCATTGAGACCTTCACGGAGATTGAGGTAGAACAGAAGCTATAGCGGGCAAAGGGCTTTGCCCTAAATGATAAATGATGAATGATAAATGAGTAAGCGCCCTAAGTTCCGTTCCTTTTCCAAGCGCCTGACGAGGTGGATAGCCTTCACACAGTTCATTGTGATGGTTTTCTCCTCGTATTGGATCTTCATGCTCGCCAAGAACTTTATATTAATGGAGGAGGCAACCCTCCACAAAAGTTCCTTGTCGACAGCCAATGCAAAAGTCAGCCGGGTGTTATCCGGGGTAACTTCCGCCACAAGTAATCGTGTGGACGAGATTCAGGCGAATCTGGGTCAGCCAGACAAGTTGGTGGGTATCATGGATGAGATGGTGACACAGAATCCGATGATCCGCAGTTGTGGCATCAGCTTTATTGATAGCTACTACCCGCAGAAGGGTCGCTGGTTCTGTCCTTACGCAGTCAAAGGTGAGGACGGGAAGATTGAGAGGCGTATCATCGGCAATGCCAGTCACGATTACCTGAAGGACGAATGGTTCATCGAGGCCCTGAAGGCCGATAGCAACTATTGGTCAAGACCGTTCTTCGATTCTTCCGACTCCATTACGCCGTTGGTGTCATATATGATGCCTATCAAGGATAAACAGGGAAAGACGGTGGCTATTCTTGGGGCTGACTTGTCGCTGAGCCGGATCCGAGAACAATTGTTTGGCGGACTATATTCTGAGGACGACACCATCAATATCCAAGTTGGAAACGGACGTAGGAATGGCGGGGATCTTCGTGACGGTGGCTTCATCAACTTCGATTGGCGGGGCGTGACGAAGAAATTCATCATCGACGATGATGGAACGTTCATTGCACATCCCACCAAGGACTATATTATTAAGAAGAATTATTTCGAACTCGCCAAGACAACGAATGACACCATCGACGATCACGTTGGTCATCAGATGGTGACAGGCGGGATGGGTACCTATAATGAGAAGCATGGAATCATCCCAAAGTCGTTCAAAATCTTCGACAGCGACTCCTGGACGTCCTACGTGTTTTATGAACCAGTCAAGTTTACCCATTGGAGTATTGCCTCTGTCGTTCCAAATATCATGATCGATCTGATTGCCGTTGGCATTGCAGTTATCATGCTTCTGCTGATTGCCCTTGCCTTGTTGGTTACCCGTATCTTCGGACGCATCATCATCAAGCGAGCCGTCAAGCCGCTCAAGGCATTGGTGTCCTCGACAAACGAGGTGGCAAAGGGAAACTTCTCGGCACCGTTGCCGGTCATCAAGCATCATGATGAGATATGCCAGTTGCGCGACTCTTTTGAGTCGATGCAGCACTCGCTGACGCATTATGTGGATGAACTCAAGTCGACGACGGCCTCAAAGGCCGCTATTGAGAACGAGCTGAAGGTAGCACATGACATTCAGATGTCGATGCTGCCGAAAACCTTCCCGCCGTATCCTGAGCGCGATGATATCGATATCTACGGTTTCCTGAAACCTGCCAAGGATGTGGGTGGCGACCTGTTCGACTTCTATATCCATAATGAAAAGCTGTTCTTCTGCATCGGCGATGTCTCTGGTAAAGGTGTTCCTGCCTCATTGGTGATGGCGGTCACCCGCTCGCTGTTCAGGAATATCTCAGCCCATACGGCAGAACCAGAGCAGATTGCCTATACGCTCAATGAGGCATTGGCCGATGGAAATGAAACGGCGATGTTCGTCACAGCCTTCATCGGCGTCCTTGACCTTGAGACGGGTCTTATGCGCTATTGCAATGCAGGCCATAACAATCCGCTAATCATCGGAAAAGAGGTCTGTATGCTTGATTGCGATGCCAACCTGCCGCTTGGCGTGATGGACGGTGTGACATTTGAGAAGCAGGAGATGGTCGTCGAACCGCAGACCACTATATTCCTTTATACCGACGGACTCAACGAGGCCGAGGATATCCGACATGACCAGTTCGAAATCGAGCGTGTCATGGATTTGGCCACATCGTTGGTAAAAGAAGGACAAGACCAACCTACCACTATCATCCAGAAAATGACAGAGGCTGTTCATGTCTTTGTGGGTGAGGCAGAACAGAGTGATGACCTGACGATGCTGGCGATCAAGTATTTAAAGGAGTCAGGAGTCAGGAGACAGGAGTCAGGAGACAGGAGTCAGGAGTCAGGAGTCAGGAGACAGGAGTCAGGAGTGAAGGAGTAAAGGAGAGAAGGAGTAAAGGAGTTGGGAAATCAAAAAAATAATGAATATGTACGTCAGGTAGCCGAACAGAAATATGAGTTCGGCTTCACGACGGATGTACATACTGAAATCATCGAGAAAGGCCTGAACGAGGACATCGTCAGACTGATCTCTGCCAAGAAGGGGGAACCCGAATGGATGCTTGAGTTCCGCCTCAAGGCTTTCCGCTTTTGGAAGGAACAGACGGAGCCCACATGGGGACATGTCCATGTGCCGCCTATTGACTACCAAGCCATCAGTTACTATGCCGACCCGACTGCTAAAAAAAGGAGTCAGGAGTCAGGAGACAGGAGTCAGGAGTTAGGAGACAGGAGTCAGGAGTCGGGAGACAGGAGTCAGGAGATTGACCCTGAATTGGAAAAGACATTCGACAAGCTGGGCATTCCTTTGGAGGAGCGCCTCGCCCTGAGTGGCAATACGGCTGTCGATGCCATTATGGACTCTGTCAGCGTAAAGACCACTTTTAAGGAGAAACTGCGTGAGAAAGGGGTCATCTTCTGTTCGATAGGCGATGCCATCAAGGAGCATCCCGATCTGGTGCGCGAATACCTTGGTAGTGTGGTGCCTTATCGTGATAATTTCTTTGCAGCCTTGAACAGTGCCGTATTCAGCGACGGTTCCTTTGTCTATATCCCCAAGGGCGTGCGTTGTCCGATGGAGCTCAGTTCCTACTTCCGCATCAATGCCCGCAACACAGGACAGTTCGAACGCACGCTCATCATTGCCGACGACGATGCCTACGTTTCTTATCTTGAAGGCTGTACGGCTCCGATGCGAGATGAGAACCAATTGCATGCTGCTATTGTGGAGATCATCGTGAAGGACAGGGCAGAGGTGAAGTACTCCACCGTCCAGAACTGGTATCCTGGCGATGAGAACGGTAAGGGTGGCGTGTTAAACCTCGTGACGAAGCGTGGAGACCTGCGTGGTGTAGACTCCAAACTCTCCTGGACACAGGTGGAGACAGGTTCGGCCATCACGTGGAAATATCCCTCCTGTATATTAAGAGGTGACAACTCTCAGGCTGAGTTCTATTCTGTCGCTGTGACGAACAACTATCAGGAGGCTGATACTGGTACGAAGATGATTCACATCGGCAAGAACACGAAGTCGACCATCATCTCAAAGGGTATCTCGGCAGGCCACTCCCAAAACTCATATCGCGGTCTGGTGCGTGCTGCTGCTACGGCTGACAATGCCCGCAACTACTCCAGCTGCGACTCATTGCTCTTGGGCTCTGACTGTGGTGCCCATACCTTCCCCTATATGGATGTCCACAACGATACCGCCATCTTCGAACATGAGGCAACCACCTCGAAGATCAGTGAGGACCAGCTCTTTTACTGCAATCAGCGTGGCATCCCCACCGAGCAGGCTGTCGGCCTCATCGTCAACGGCTATGCCAAGGAGGTGCTCCAGAAACTCCCGATGGAATTCGCCGTCGAAGCCCAGAAACTATTAAGTGTATCATTAGAAGGAACAGTAGGATAAAAGATAAAGACTATGTTAGAGAAGCTATTTGGATTTGATCCCTCCAAAATGACCTTGCGCAAGGAGGTGATAGGTGGCATTACCACCTTTTTGACGATGGCCTACATCTTAGCCGTCAACCCCAGTATTCTTTCAGCCACAGGTATGGATGCAGGAGCAGTGTTTACCACCACATGTATCTCGGCAGTAGTAGCCACCCTGGTGATGGCGCTCTATGCCAAGTTGCCTTTTGCCTTGGCTCCCGGCATGGGACTGAATGCCTTCTTTGCATTCACCGTCGTACTGACCATGGGCTATTCGTGGCAGTTTGCGCTCACCGCCGTCCTGATAGAAGGACTGATTTTTATCCTGCTGACCATAACAGGTTTGCGCCAGCATATTGTCAATGCGATCCCTCTGGTGATGCGACGTGCCATCAGTCCTGGCATCGGACTCTTTATCGCTTTCGTAGGACTGAAGGGTGCGGGTATCGTCACCTCTTCGGAATCTACATTTATCACACTGGGCAATCTGCACGACCCTGCTGTGCTACTTAGTATCTTTGGCATTATACTGACGGCAGCCCTCTTGGTAAGGGGCATTACGGGTGCCTTGCTTATTGGTATCCTGACGACTACCATCGTAGGTATTCCCTTAGGTATTACCAATTTTACCGGCATCATGTCGATTCCCCCATCCATCAGCCCCATCTTCTGGCAGTTTGAGTGGCACAATATTCTCACGGTAGATATGGTTGTGGTGGTACTCACATTCCTGTTTATCGATATGTTCGACACCATCGGCACCTTGATTGGCGTATCCAACCGTGCAGGTATGGTGGATGACAACGGCAATGTGAAGAACCTGAATCAAGCCTTCATGGCTGATGCCATCGGTACTACTTTAGGTGCCATGCTGGGTACATCGACGGTAACGACATACGTTGAGAGTGCCTCTGGTGTGAACGTAGGTGGACGTTCTGGACTGACCAGCTTTACTGCCGCCATCTGCTTTGCTGTGGCATTGCTCTTCGCGCCTCTGTTCCTGGCTATTCCTGAACAAGCTACAGCTGCGGCACTGATATTGGTAGGCGTGATGATGATGTACGACATCCGCAAGGTTGATTTCTCCAATTATGTTACGGCAATACCTTGTTTTATCTGCATCGTGCTCATGCCGCTTACCTATAGCATCTCTGATGGTATTCTGATGGGTGTGATTTCATATGTGCTGATCCATCTGTTATCAGGCACGTTTAAAGATAAGGACGAGCGCAACAATATGAACTGGGGCACCATCCTTCTGGCCATATTGTTCATCTGCCGCTACGCATTCCTATAGTTCTCGAAGCTAAATGATAATAATATGTTAGAGGTAAAAAATCTACACGCCAAGATAGGCGACAAAGAGATATTGAAGGGCATCGACCTCGTGATTAACGACGGTGAGACGCATGCCATCATGGGGCCCAACGGTTCTGGTAAAAGTACGCTGAGTGCCGTGCTTGTGGGCAATCCGCTCTATGAAGTGACGGAAGGCGAGGCTTATTTCAACGGCAAGAACCTGTTGGAGATGAAACCAGAGGACAGGGCGCATGAGGGATTGTTCTTGAGTTTCCAGTATCCTGTGGAGATTCCTGGGGTCTCGATGACAAACTTCATGAAGGCGGCCATCAATGAAAAGCGCAAGTATCAGGGCTTGGATCCGATGAATGCGGCAGAGTTTCTGAAGTTGCAGCGCGTGAAGCGGAAGATCGTGGAACTCGACTCAAAGCTGGCAAACCGTAGTGTGAACGAGGGCTTCAGCGGTGGTGAGAAGAAGCGCAACGAGATTTTCCAGATGGCGATGCTGGAACCCAAACTGAGCATCCTCGATGAGACAGACTCAGGCCTCGATGTCGATGCAATGCGTATTGTGGCCGATGGCGTGAATAAACTCCAGACGCCTGAGACATCGTGTATCGTCATCACCCACTACGACCGTCTGCTGGAGATGATTCGTCCACAGTTCGTGCATGTGCTCTACAAGGGGCGTATCGTGAAAACTGGCGGTCCAGAACTCGCCAAGGAGATTCAAGAGCATGGCTACGATTGGATTAAAGAGGAGATAGGGGAAGAGTAAGAAATAATTAGTAATTAGAAATTAGGAATTAGTAATTATGATTACTTCAGAGCAGCAATACATCGATCTCTATGAGCAGGCGAGGCAGGTCATCTTTGATCATGCTCCTGAGGCGATGAACGCCGTAAGGGACGAGGCCTTTGAGGACTTCCGCAGGCAAGGCTTCCCGTCGAAAAAGGTGGAGCGGTATAAATACACCGATATGCAGAAACTTTTTGAGCCAGACTATGGTGTAAACCTGAATCGCTTGCAGATTCCTGTCGATCCCTATGAGACTTTCCGCTGCGATGTGCCCAACCTCTCAACAAGTCTCTATTTCGTCATTAACGATTCATTCTTTCGTGGAGAGAGGAGTGTGGAGGGAGGAGGGAGAATACCCTATTCCAATCCAAAACTCCCAGAGGGTGTGGTGATAGGTTCATTGAATGAACTATCCTCACTCCACACTCCACACTCCACACTCCTCGAAAAATATTACGCCAAACTGGCTAAGACCAGCGATGATGCCGTCACGGCACTCAACACCATGCTGGCACAGGATGGACTGCTGGTTTACGTACCTAAGAACGTGAAAGTTGATCGCGCCATCCAGGTTATCAACATCCTGAAAGCCCCCTCCAACCTCCCCCAACGAGGGGAGGCTATGATGATGAACCGTCGTGTGCTCATCGTGCTTGAGGAGAGTGCCGAAATCAAAATGCTGTTCTGCGACCATACGGCCGACGACCGTAACTTCCTTGCCACACAGGTCATTGAGGCATACGTTGGTGAAAATGCATCGCTCGATCTCTATTGCTTAGAGGAGACGCATTATAAAAATGTACGCGTGAGCAATGTCTATATCGACCAGCAGGCCAACAGTCGTGTGAACCACAATGTGATTACCCTGCACAACGGCGTTACCCGCAACAAACTTGACCTGACTTTCAGCGGCGAGGGAGCCGAGTGCCAATGCTATGGCTGTGTGATTGCCGACAAGCAGCAGCACGTGGATAATAACACGTTAATCACCCACAAAGTGCCTCACTGCACCAGCAACGAACTCTATAAATACGTGCTCGACGACCAGTCTACAGGTGCCTTTGCAGGTCGTGTGCTAGTGGAGCATGGTGCCCAGAAGACTTCGTCGCAGATGACCAATCAAAATCTGACAGCTACCAAAGAGGCACGTATGTACACCCAGCCGATGTTGGAGATCTATGCCGACGATGTGAAGTGTGCCCACGGCTCAACCGTAGGCCAGCTCAACGATGCAGCCCTCTTCTATATGCGCCAGCGAGGCATCTCCCTCGAAGAGGCCAAACTGCTCCTGCAGAATGCCTTCATCAACGAAGTCATCGACCACATGGCGCTCGAACCCCTCCGTGATCGTCTCCATTATCTGGTGGAGAAGCGTTTCCGTGGAGAGTTAAACAAATGCGCTGGCTGCAGGCTGTGTAAGTAATAAAGGAGTAAGGAGAGAAGGAGTAAGTAGAAATGTACGATATAAATAAGGTTCGCGAGGATTTCCCAATTCTGTCAAGGGAGGTATATGGTAAGCCATTGGTCTACCTTGACAATGCCGCTACGACGCAGAAGCCGCTATGTGTGCTTGATGCGATGAGGGATGAGTATCTCAATGTGAATGCCAATGTGCATCGTGGGGTACATTATCTGAGTCAGCAGGCGACGGATCTGCACGAGGCAGCCCGCGAGAAGGTGCGGGAGTTCATCAATGCCAAGAAGATTGAGGAGATTGTCTTCACCCGTGGAACAACGGAGGCCATCAACCTCGTGGCCAGTTCTTTCTGTGAGAGTCAGATGCAGCCAGGCGATGAGGTGCTCGTCACGGAGATGGAGCACCATTCGAATATCGTATCCTGGCAGTTGCAGGCCATGAAGCGCGGTATTGTCGTCAGGCATATCCCTATCACCGATGACGGCCGTTTAGTTTGTTGCCATAATATGGCAACATACCTGACGGAACGCACTAAGCTCATCAGCGTCGCCCATGTCAGCAATGTCCTCGGAACGGTGAACCCCGTTGAGGAGATTATCAAGATCGCCCATGCTCACGACATCCCTGTTTTAGTCGATGGTGCCCAGAGCGCTCCCCACTTCAAGGTGGATGTGCAAGCAATGGACTGCGACTTCTTCGCTTTCAGCGGTCATAAGATGTACGGCCCTACGGGCATTGGTGTGCTCTATGGCAAGGAGGAAT
>JAEEPF010000239.1 GCA_016284635.1 Prevotella sp. | reverse complement strand
TCGGAGGACTGGTATGCCGACTTCCAGAATGTGGACTATACCATCTACAATGAGACGCAGGGCCGGCCTGTCAGCCTCTTCTCTGTGCACTATCCGCAGCTGGTGCTGATGGAGGATGTCAGCGACGGCGATGTGCTACGCCTCACTGCCACAAGTCGTAACGACCGCTTTATGCCTGTTGGGGCTACGACCACCATTGCCGAGCAACAAGGGCAGGTGACGTTCGCCATCACCGAGTTGGGAAAGATTGCGGCAAGCTTCGCCAGGACTACTAACTCAGCCGTCAGCGGCACGCTCTATAACAGCGGTGGCCAGTTGGTGGCAAGCCGTATGTATGCTGATGCCAAGCTGACCTTCGACCGTCTGCTGGACGGTGACTATACCCTTGTGACAATGGGCACCAGCGAACTCTTCAACACCATCGGCACGTTGGATGGTTTGGCAGATACGAAGCTGACGGAGGGCATCGACTATATGCTCAACCGTGTGTCGGTGGTGAGCGGTATTATCCGCAATGTCCTCATCGACGAGGTGCCGAAGTTCGACGAGAGCAAGCTATACTATACCGGTGAGGGCACATCGTTCTCGGTGAACAAGAGTGAGGTGGTGGCTGGTAACTATGTCACGCTGACGGCCCGTCTCGACTTCAAGCCTGAGTATGCCGAAGGCGTCAGCCAGATACAGCTGATGGCCGACATCCCTGACGGTTGCCAGTTTGTGGAGAACTCCGTCATGTTGGGTAACAACCTCGCACCCTATACCCTAAATGGTCGACGGGTTACCGTACCAGTCGAAAACTATACAGAACGGATGCGCTTCTGCGTTATCCCGACAAAGAAGGGCAACTATAGTCCCAATGCCTTTGCACAGTTCGACCTTAACGGCGGAACCATCACCCAGCCCATCGGTGCGGCAACCTTCAGCGCGAAGGATCTCTCTCTCATTGTACCTTCGGTGACAAGCCTGACCTATATTCCGACGAGAGGGGTGGCTACCAGCGCATCAAAGGTGGACATCTACGACGGTGAGACACTTATTGGAGAAGCTATTGCCAAAGGCAACGGCACATGGTTTGCCAGTTGTCAGCTCAACAATCCTGTCAATCTGTCGACGCACTATATCAAGGCTGTGGTGACCACAAGGGACGGGGTGGAGATTACCTCCGAAGCCCAGGAATGTGCGTACAACAAGGACGGCATCACGGTGAAGAAGGTGATGATGTATCACAACGGCCGCGACATCACGTTCGACTTCCAGAACCCATCAGACAAGGCGGATGCCTATTCCTGGAACCCACATAAGAATGTCTATACCTTCACCATCGACTTCACCAACAATGATACGACGATGGTGAGTGACGTGGTGGTCTATGCCAAACTACAGAACGGCAAGTGGGAAGCCCTGGATGCTACCTTCGACGAAGCAAAGCAACTCTGGGTGGCAGCGGGAGAATTTGGAACTGCCGGTGCCAGAAGCGGCGTGGTGAATGTGCGTGTAGGATTCATCGATAAACAGGAGGTCAAGGTCAACCACAGTCAGCTGAAGTCCATCTTCACAGAACCGACCGTCTATGACGAGCTGAAGGACTACTGCCAGCGCGTGGATGCCTTCTTCGGCAACTATACTGGTTCAGATGAAGACGGAGCTGCCCTCATCAAACTCTGCGAGGAGGTGATGCTTCCTGAGGACGTTCAGGAATTCAGAGCCTTCGAGGAATCCCTCAAGACACTCTCTGAGAACGAGATCAACGCCATGATGAATGACGTGCTGGAAAAGGAACCTACCGACGAGTTCGAAGCCTACGGCGAGGATACCAACTATGACAAATATTATAACGTCACAGCGGGCGACTACCAGCATATCTACCGTTCCTGTGAGGGACTGACGGTGGCCGATGTGCCCGAAGGCAGTCAGAAGATTCTGACGGAAGACGGCAGCACCGTCTATATCTACACCAGCAAGACCCGCATCTGCTACGTTGACTTCACCAACAACATCTGGTATGAGGTCTACAAAGTGTCTTCCGCTGCGACACGCAATGACGTGGCAGAATTTGAATACAACTGGCAGTCGATTATCTGGGACAGCGAGAACCTGAAGAAGGTAGCTGAAGAAATCGGTGAGAGGGCTGCAAAGGCTTCCAAGGAGGTGGCCATTAACCAGGCCATCGCCAATCATTGCACGGATGCGGCGTCGAAAGCCTACTATGCACAGCAAGCCGCCAAGTATGCCAAGCGTGCTGCCGGCCTGATGAAAATGGCAGGGCGCTTTAAGCATATGGCGACGGTTTTAAAGGGTGCCCCGCTGCTTGACATGGCCATCAATTCCTATAAGTACTACAATAAGGCCAAGTCTGTCGATGACATATTCAAATACAGGAGAGCCTGCAAGGATCCTGATGCCAATGCACTCATCGACTGGTATGAAAAAGAGGCAGCCAGGATTCTCAAGAATAAGGCCAAAACGTACCATGCGGCCAACTTCGTAGCCAATGCACTTGCAAATATGGGCATTGGGGCACTTGCTCTCGTGTGTCCGCTGTCACTGTTTGCAACCGTACCAGCTTCGGTTGCAGCCAATATGACGGCAGACTACTTCTTCGACACATACTTCGACAAGGAGATATCTTCACTTAGATATATGTACGAGAAGGCCATGCGCCTTTGCCTGAGGAAGCAATATACCGACTGGCTTAATTCGGGTGACGACCCGTACGGACTGCCTTACACGGGTTCTGATAAAGACATCCTCCGCGACCCCTCCGGCTTTGTCTATGAGGCGGTGGAGTCGAACCGTCTGGAAGGCGTGGCGGCCACCATCTTCTATAAGGAAATGATAGAGGATATGTACGGCGAGTGGAAAGAGAACGTCGTGGTGTGGAATGCCGAGGAGTACGGTCAGGAGAATCCTCTCTTCACCGATGCCGAGGGTAACTACCGCTGGGATGTGCCGCAGGGCCTCTGGCAGGTAAAATTCGAGAAGCAGGGCTATGAGACCGCCCTCTCGGAGTGGTTGCCCGTTCCCCCGCCACAGCTCGACATCAACATCGGCATGAAGCAGAACGTACAGCCACAGGTGAAGGATGCCCATGCCTACCGCGATGCCGTCGTCATAGAGTTCGACAAGTATATGATGACCGGTCTGCTGACGGGCGAGAACATCCACGTGACCAATGGCGAGGGTGAGGCTGTGAAGCCCGCCATCATCGAGATGCTCGACGAGGAGAATGGCGTGGCTACGAAGGTGCGCTTCATGGTGGCTGATCCCTTCGACAACGAAGAGGTGACGCTGACGGTCAGCAACCGTGTGATGAGCTATGCCGGTGTCCGTATGGAGGAAGACTTCCAGCAGTCGTTCTACATCGGTGAAGGTCGTGGCGGTGACATCGAACTGCGTCATATCATCTGCGACGATGAACAGTTTATCGGCTATGGTGATCCGGGTATGATCACCGTCACCGTGCTGCCTGCTGCCGGTGCGAGGGGTAGGGTGCTGCATGCTACTTCCACGTTGCCGATGGTTGTCGGTGTGGAGACGGAGGATGTCGTGCTCGATGAGAACGGCAGTGCCCAGGTGGCTGTCTATGG